>CAZYLP010000081.1:0-16115 GCA_964648345.1 uncultured Planctomycetota bacterium | reverse complement strand
GACGCCTCGGCGACTGGGAGCTCCTCGGCGAGATCGGCCGCGGCGGCAGCGGCGGCGTCGCCCGCGCGCGCAGGGGCGAGGTCGAGGGCGCCGTCAAGCTCCTCGGCGGCGACCCGACCGACGCCCGGGTCGGCCGCTTCGAGCGCGAGCGCCGGCTCCTCGCGCTCCTCGGCGAGCGCGAGGGCTTCGTGCCGATCATCGACTCGGGGACCGCGCCCGAGGGACCCTGGTTCGCGATGCCGCTCCTCGAAGGGGGCACGCTCGCCGAGCGGCTCGGGGCGCCGGTCCCGTGGCGCGACGCGCTCGAGCTCGGGCTCGCGCTCGCGGGCTCGATCGCGCACGCGCACGAGAAGGGCGTCGTCCACCGGGACCTGAAGCCCGCGAACGTTCTCTTCGACCGCGCCGGCAGGCCGCTCATCGCGGACCTCGGCCTCGCGAAGCACTTCCGCCGCGACGTCTCGGGAGGGAGCGCGAGCGGCGGGCTGACGGCCACGGGCTCGCTCCTCGGCTCGTTCGGCTACTCGGCGCCCGAGCAGCTCCGCGACGCGTCGAGCGCCGGGCCGGCCTGCGACGTCTTCTCCCTGGGCGCGATCCTCTACGAGGCCCTCGCGGGGAGGCCCGCGTTCCCGGGCGCGAACCCGGTCGAGGTCGTCGCTCGCATCGAGCGCGGCCGGCTCGAGCCGCTCGCGCGCGCGTGCCCCGATGCGCCGGCCTGGCTCGCGCGGATCGTCGAGCGGTCCCTCGATCGCGACCCCTCGTTCCGGCCGAAGGACGCGGCCGCGCTCCGCGATGCGCTCGAGCAGGGGCGGACGCGCCGCCGGTCGCCTCTCCTCCCGGCACTCCTCGTCGCCGGCGTCGCCGGTCTCGTCGCCGCCATCGCGGCGGGGTTGCGGGCTCACGCTCCTCCGCCGCCGCCGGCTCGTCCTCCGGCGAGCCCTTCGCCCCCGACGGCCGTCAAGGCCGCGAAGCCGCTCTCGGCCGCCGAGGCCATCGCGCTGTTCGAGGCGAGGCGCTTCGAGGAGGCGGTCGCCGCGCTCACGAGCGCGCTCGAGCGCGAGCCCGCGAACGCCGCCGCCTGGTCCGCGCGCGGCACCGCCCACCTCCAGCTCGGACGGTACGCCGAGGCCGAGAGCGACTTCGCGGCCGCGCTCGAGCTCGTGCCCGGCGACCCGAACGCGCTCCGCGGCCGCGCCGACGTCTACTTCTTCATGGACGACTGGAGGCGCGGGGTGCCGGCCCACACGGCGCTCCTCGCAGATTCGTCCCGGCAGGACCGGCACGAGCTCTTCGCCAACCGGGCGAAGCTCCGGTCGCGCACGAACGACCTCCGCGGCGCGCTCGAGGACCTCGATCGCTCGCTCGAGCTCGTCTCGACGTACCGGCCCGCGCTCCGCGGACGTGCCCGGATCAAGGAGTTGCTCGGGCGTGTCGCGGAGGCGCGCGCGGACCTGAGAGCGCAGCTCGAGCTCGCGCCTCCGGGCTCCGAGGAGGCCGAGGAGGTCGCGCGCGCGCTCGAGCGTCTCGCGAGCTCCGGCCCCGCGGACCAGCTCATCGCGACCGCCGAGCGCCGCCGCGAGGCGGGCGACATCGACGGCGCCGTGGCCGCGAGCACGAGCGCGATCGCGCTCGCGCCATCGAACCCCGAGGCGTGGGTCCAGCGAGGACTGGCGCGCCTCACGGGCCACCGCGGGACCGACGCGCTCGAGGACTTCGACAAGGCCCTCGCGCAGGCTCCCACGGAGATACGCGCGCTCCGCGGGCGCGCCGGGGCGCTCTACCTCCTCAAGAGGTACGACGAGGCGATCGCGATCTACACCGCCCTCATCGAGAAGGCCGAGGACGCGGGGCTCATCGAGCTGCACCGGGACCGCGGGATCATGCGCCTCCAGGCCGGCGAGTACAAGGGAGCGGTCGAGGACTTCTCGGCGGTCCTCGCCGCTCACACCGCCGATCCGTTGGCCCTCCTCCAGCGCGCCTCCGCGTACGCCGGCCTCGGCGACAAGGCCTCCGCGCGCGCGGACCTGAAGCGCCTCGCGTCGGTCATCGGGCCCCGGGATCAGCGCTACGCGCTCCTCCACGAGTGGGCCGTGGCGAAGATCGAGGGCGACCGCGACGCCGAGTCGCTCGTCCAGCTCGGGTCGCGGCTCGCGCAGGGGCGCGAGTTCGAGGCGGCGGTGCAAGCCTACAGCGAGGCCATCAAGCTCGACGCTTCGCGGACGGATGCCGTCGAGCTGCGCGCCGCGGCCCTGACCGCGCTCCTCGACCACGACGCGGCGATCGCGGACCTGACGGGGCTCCTCGAGAGAGCGGCTCCGGCCGACCGCGCACGGTTCCTCGCGCGCCGGGCCGTCGCGAAGGTCGCCAAGGGAGACCTCGAAGGAGGCACCGCGGATGCGACGGACGCGCTCGCGCTCGAGCCGCGCCTCCCGGTCGCGCTCATGGCGCGGGCCGGCGGGCGACGCCTCCTCGGTCAGAGGGAGGCGGCGCTCGCCGACGTGCGGCTCCTGCTCGAGGTCGAGCCGAACGGGCCTCATGCGCCCTGGGCGCGGACGGTCCTCGCGGAGCTCGCGCCGAAGAAGTGACGGGCCTCAGTGCCAGAAGATGTCCTCGTTGAGCCGCGCGATCACGATCGCGTCGGCGCGCCGGAGAGCGGGGTGCCCGAGCGCCGCCTCCGCCTCCGCGAGCGTCGTGTAGCCGAGGACCATCGTCTGCCCGTCGGGCCCGGGGTTCCAGGAGACCTCCGAGCCGTCGTCGCCGAAGAGGAAGAACCGCCCCTCGCGGTCGTTCGGGGGGCGCGGAGCGGGGCCGAGGGGCCAGCGGTGGAGCCCGTCCGGGAGGAAGAGCGCCGCGCGCTCGAGGGCCCAGAGGCTCGTGTAACCCGTCGGGAAGTGGAGGGAGAGGAAGTCGAGGTCGCGGGTCTTCGCGCCGTCCTCGAACAGCCGCGTGCACGCGTGGTTCGCCGTGCGCTGCACGAAGTAGCGCGCGTCCGCTGGCTCGAACGGGTGCGGAGCGCCGGGCGGGACGTCGAAGACCTCGACCTTCATCGAGGAGAGCCTATACTCCCTCTCACCGCCATGCTGCTGCGCTCGATCGAGACGACGCCGAACCCGAACAGCATGAAGCTGAACCTCACGGGTCCGGCCGGCTCGACGTCGACGTACACGCGCACGAACGCTTCGGGCGCCGCGCCCTTCGTCGCGAAGCTCCTCGAGGTCCCGGGCGTCGAGAGCGTCTTCATCTGCGCGGACTTCGTGACGCTCAACCGCGATCCGCGGGCCGACTGGGAGCCGATCATCGCGGCCGCGAAGACCGTCCTCGCGGGAGGCTCCGTCGCGCCGGCGCCGGCGAGCTCTCCTGGCCCGGGCGGTCAGGTCCGCGTCTCGGTCCAGACGTACCGGCAGGTCCCGATCCAGGTGAGGGCGACCGACGGCCAGGCCGAGAAGCGGGTCGCGCTCGACCCGCGCTTCGGCGTGGTCGCGAAGGAGATCCAGGCACGGACGGGCGGCGACTACTTGAAGGAGCGCTCGTGGGTGGACCGGGGGGTCCGCTACGGCAGCGTGGAGGAGGTCGCGGCGAGCGTCGCGGCCGAGATCGAGGCCTTCCTCGACGAGGAGGCGCTCGCGCGTCTCCTCGCCGAGGAGACGGGCGCGGAGCGGCCGCCCGCCGCTCCGCCGGCATCGGCAGGCGAGCTCGAGCGCGAGCTCCGGAGCGACGACTGGCGGCGGCGTCTCCGCGCCGTGAAGCAGCTCGGCACGGATCCGGCGGCGATCCCTCTCCTCGCGCTCGCGCTCGATGATCCGAGGACCGAGGTCCGGCGGTGGGCCGCGGCCGGGCTCGGAGCGACCGCGAGCGCCGATGCGGTTCCGGCCCTCTGCAAGGCGCTCCGCGACCAGGCCGTTGCGGTCCGGCGCACGGCGGGCGACAGCCTCTCCGATCTCGGTGACCCGGCCGCTCAGCCTGCGATCCTGGAGACGCTCGGAGACGCGAACAAGCTCGTGCGGTGGCGCGCGGCGCGCTTCCTCGCGGAGGTCGGGACGGCGGACGCTCTCCCGGCTCTCGAGGCGGCCGCTCGCGACGCCGAGTTCGAGGTGCGGCGCGAAGTGGAGGCGGCGATCGCGCGGATCCGCGGCGGCGCTCCGGGGTCGGTCCCGGTCTGGAAGCGGATGAGTACCTGAGTAGCACCTCCGGCTCCAGCTCCCCGGAATGCGTCGCACCCGCGAGACGCTATCGCTCGGCCCTTCGCGAGTTGGGACGAGGCACGACTCGTGCACACGGCCTACTCATCACGGGTGATTTCATGAGATCGAGGCAGGGTGCCATCGTCGCCTCACTGCTCTGCGGGGGCTTCGTCGCATCTCTCACGGGCAGTGCGCAGGCCGACCCCATCAAGAAGGCGGCCCTCCTCACCGGCTTCGACGTCCTCGTCCCGAGCGGGACGCAGACCGCGAAGGTCAAGTTCAAGGTGCGGCGCGACAGCGCGACGCCCTACGACTTGAAGGGCGTGAAGGTCCAGTTCCGCGCGAACGGAGCCGTCCTCGGGACCGCCGAGTCGAACGCGAAGGGCTACGCCGAGCTCTCGGTCAAGGTGCCCTCCACGCCGGGCGACCTCCTCGTGACCGGCCGGCTCGCGGGCGGCGGGAGCTTCATCGGAGCGCTCGACAACGACGACTCCGGCATCACGTACGTGGCATCGGACTCGTACGCGCTCGTCGCCGTCCGCGACCCCAAGCGCCGGATGCTCGTGACGGACATCGACATGACGATCTCCGCGCTCCACTGGGCCGAGGTCGTCGCCCGTCCGATCGAGCAGCTGCCGCCGGTCCCCGGCGCGCCCAGAGGGCTCAGCGACATCGCGAAGGACTGCACGGTCGTCTACATCACGGGCCGCGACTGGACCTACACGCAGAAGTCGAAGGCGTGGCTCGCGCACTGGAAGTTCCCGCGCGGGCCGGCGCTCCTCCGCGCCGAGGGCGACAAGGCCAACAACTACGACCAGAGAAACCGCGTGCTCAAGTCCCTGAGGCCGTCGTTCCCGAAGCTCCTCTACGGCTTCGGGAACAGGACCTCGGATGCCGAGGTCTACAAGGACAACGGCATGAAGTCCTACATCTTCCACACGCAGGAGCCCGGGCCCTACCCGGACTACGCCGTGGTCGCGAAGGACTGGGACGAGCTCAGGACGATGAACGCGGCGGGCGAGGCGGGCGGTCTCGGCTGGGCGACGAAGTTCCGCTGAGACGCCTCGAGCCACGTTCAGCGTCCGATCGCGCCGAGGATCCCGGGAGACGTCGCCGGCGCGGTCGTCGCCGTCCCCTTGGTGACCGTGAGCGGACCCGAGCCCATGACCCTGTCCCACCAGTCCTCGTAGTAGGCGCTCCAGTAGCGGCCGTAGTTGACGGCTGGGTTGGTGCTCGGCGTCTCGTACCTGTAGTTGTTGCCCAACCGCCGGGCCTGCTCCCACGCGCCGATCGAGGGATCGTTCAGGATGTCGGCGTACCTCGGGATCGCAGGACTCCCACCGATGTCGGGTCCCCCGGCCGCGAGGATCTCGCTCCGCACGGTCGCCTCGTTGAGGACGGCGATCCCCTCGCCGTCGAGCTGCTGGAGCACGTTGATCCGTGCGAACTCCTCTCGCGTCGCGATCGTGGCGCTCGGACCGTACGTCGGAGGGGCGCCGGCGTTCGCATGGCCGACCTCGTGTGCGAGCCCGTTCGTGAGCGAGGTCGGAGAGGGACGCCGCAGTGGGTCGATCACGATCTCTCCTGGCACGCCGGGCGCGGGGTCGGTCATGAACGTGCCGCGTCCTGGCTCGCCGTAGCGGATCCTCCAACCCTGGGCGCGGTAGTAAGCGAGGTCCTGCTCGAGAGACGACGAGTGGCGGAGCACGGGCCGAGCGTCTGCGATGGGGTCAGGGGCGAAGACGCCCTGGTGGAGGTCTCCCGCGGTCGTGGCGACGGTGGTCAGCGTCCCGCCGAGGAGGAGTGCCGTCGGCATCCCTTCCTCGGAGGGCCGGCCCTCGATCAGGTTCGACGCGAGCTGCTGCGCGCCCGCCGCGCCGGCGCCCACGACGAACCGCGTGGGCGCCTGGGCGGCGATCGTCGCGAGCGAGGACTCGCCGAGCGCGACGCCGGCGGGGCCCGTCGCCACTCCGCCGGCGGGGCCGAGCGCGCCGACGGTCAGGAAGCTCAGACCCGCGGCCACCGTCGCGTGAGCCGTCGCCCTGAGGACGATGCTCCGGTCCTGGAGGTCGGCGCCGTCGAACGCGCTCAGCGCGACGTACGTGAACGCCGTCCCGATGAAAGCGCCCGCCGCGACCGCTCCTCCGACGGCGAGGAGCGCGGGCATGCTCACGGGAGCCGTCGCGAGGAGGGCGATCGTGACCCCGGTGCCGACGACGAGGCCCGCGGTGGTCGCGACGATCGCGTTCCTGTTCTCCGAGATCCACTCGCCGATCGATTCGAGCGGTCCCACGGCTCAGCGCCCCAGCGCGCCCAGGAACCCGGTCGAGGTCGGCTCCGCGGCCTCGCGGTGAGGGCGCGGAGGCTCGGCCGGCGGCGTGCTGCCTGCCGCGGTCGCTTCGCGGACGGCTCGCTCGACGTCCTCTCCCGCGATGGCGGGAGTCGTGGTCTTCGCGCGCGGTGAACGGATCGAGACGCTGAAGGCGCGACCTCCCTCGCGCGCGGCTGCGTACGGGGTCGAGCGCGCCACGAGAGACGGATCGACGATGCCGAGCGCCGCGACGCTCGTCGCCGCGGCCACGAGGCCGGCGCGAAGCGAGGGGTCGAAGATCCTGCTCGAGGGCTGCCGCGACCTGTCGGCCTGACGGAGTCGCCGCAGGAGGAGGTAGGCGACGGCGCCGACGATGAGTCCGGCGATGAACGCCCACAGGAAGATGAACGCGAGCGTGAGCCCGACCGGGTAGGAGACGAAGCCCAGGCCGACGAGCATCATCACGATCAACCCGATCACGGCGCAGTTGGCCGCGAGCGGGCCGTCGAAGGGGCCGTCGTCCGGCTGTCCGTACAGAGAGAGGTCCATGAGGCGTCAGCCTTCCTTTCCGAGTCCGGGTCACGGACGATCCCGGCGGGATCAAACGGCGATCCTGGTGTAAAGATGCTCGTCTAAAATGGCCTATGTCATACATAGGCAATGCATTGCAATGTAATCTTAAGTTTACGGCGCTGATCCCGTTCCGCCCGCGGGTCGACGAGCCGTCGTCATGTCGTCAGAGCATCGCGAGACCTGCTAGGCTTGCCGTCTCGTTGGCCATGAACTCTGATCCCGTCGATGTCTTGAAGATCCCCGTGCTCGTCGAGTTCCTCGAGGGTAGCCGGATCACGCGCGGCAAGCTCGTCGCGAAGAGCCTCCCGATCGTCCAGAACGGTCCGCCGGGGACCTTCGTCCACTTCCCGGGTGGCCGCGGCGTGCCCGTCCCGACGGATCAGGTCGTCTTCTGCGACGACGAGGGAGGCTCCGCGCGCGTCGGCTTCGGGGGTATGAAGTTCGTCGGGATCGAGGACGACCTCCTCTCGTTCCGGCGCGTGCAGGACCTCTTGCCCGAGGAGTTCCTCTCGCCCGAGCGAGGGTTCCACATGACCTTCGAGCCCGAGACCGTCGCCGCCGTCTTCGTGCACGGGCGGCGGGTCTGGCCGGGCGTCACACCGAGACCGTGACTCGCAGGAACGTCGCCGGGATCGACGTTCCGCCGCCCGTCGCCTTGTTGTGCGACCTCGCGAGATCGACGACCTGCGCGTGGAGCTCGTCCGTCTTCCCGTTCTTCTCGACGGCCTCGTAGGCGTTCATCGTCGGCCCGTAGAACTTGCGGAACGACTCGACGACCTGCTCCGGGCTCTTGTCGGGGGAGATGAAGGTGAACGTCTCCCGCGCGAGCGTGATCTTCTGCTGGGGCACGCCGGCAGCCCCGAAGCGCTCGTAGATGTTCGTGTCCACGCCCCACGTCATAGGGCTCACGAACCCTTCGGGCGGCGGCGGCGTGAACGCCGAGCTGATCTTCAGAAGCTGCGCGACGAAGGTCGGGTCTCCAGGGATCCAGTTGCCCATGACGATCCGGCCGCCCGGCTTCGTGACGCGGACCATCTCCTTCGCCACGTCGAACGGCCTGGGCGCGAACATGGCCCCGAACACGGAGAGCGTGAGGTCGAACGAGCGGTCCGGCACGCCCTCGAGCTTGCAGGCGTCGCCCTCCTGGAACCTGAGGCGGCCGAGCCCGAACGCGGCGGCGCGCTTGTTGCCGGCCTCGACGAGGTTCCGGGCGATGTCGATCCCGACGACCTCCGCACCGAGCCTCGCGATCGGGACCGCGGTCGTGCCGTCGCCGCAGCCGAGGTCGAGGACGCGCATCGTGTTCGTGACTCCGAGCGAGTTGCCGACGGCTTCGCCCGACTGCCGCATGAAAGAGGCGATCTCGGTGAAGTCGCCCTTCTCCCAAAGCGCCTTGTTCGGATTCATGGTCTCTCCCCCTGCGAGCGTTCGGCGCGACCGTATCACAGCCGGGCCGTGTCGTGGTACCACCTGGTCGCACATCGGGGTACGCAGCTAACGTGCGATGTGCGCGCGATCGCGATCCTGGAGGACGACGAAGGACGTCGCGATGCAATGCTCCGACAGCTCGCGCAAGAAGGAGCGCTGAGCGTCCACGTCTTCCCCCGAGCGCACGACATGATCGCGTGGCTCGAGGAACACCTCGGCGAGTGTGTTCTCATCTCCCTCGATCACGACCTCGTCGCCAAGGAGAAAGGCGACGATCCCGGGTCAGGAACCGATGTCGTTCTCTTCCTGACCGGTCGGACTCCGACTTGCCCCGTGATCGTTCACACGAGCAATCACCTGGCAGCCCCGTCCATGAAGTACTTCCTGGGTCAGGCGAAGTGGTCGAACGAGCGGGTGCCTCCGTTCAACGACCTCGAGTGGGTCGAGGTCGCGTGGGCGCCCGTAGTGCACGCGATACTCGCCGGCACTCACCGCTTCGAAGAGATCGAGTAGCGCGTCGTCGTCAGACGTACCGGCCGATCTCGATAACCCCGGTCTCGAGGGCACCCTCGAGCGCTCGGACGAACTCGCGGTTCGGAAGCCGGGAATCGGAACTCCGTGGGAACTCGGGGCGAGCCCTGTCGCAGTCGAAGATGACTCCCGACCTCATGAGCCCGACGAACCCGTCGGGCACTTCGCGGGGATCACCCGTCATGGGATCGGAGAATGCGACCTCGGTGGGAGGCGGCGGCTGATCCCACGTCGCGGCGACGGCGTCGATCGCGCCGACCGCGTGCGTCGGTCTCCGCCCTCCCACGAGAGATGTGGAGACCGGTCCGAAGTCCGGAGCGTCGATGATCTTGTAGTCGCGACCGAGGACGACGGTGATGGCCCAGATGAACGGCCTTGCCTCCGGGACGCTCTCCTCCTCGAGCGGTCCCACGACCCGTTCGGCGGCCTCGCCTTCGACCATGGGGCTGTAGCGCATCCAGAGTTCGTCAGGGATGGCGCCGTCCCGCACGACAGCGGCGCCTTGCACTTCTCTCTCGTGCCCCTCGTCAACCGCGAACAGCTTCGGCTTCTCGCGGACGAGGCCCCAATCGACGAGGAGGCGATGGATCGCCTCTCCGTGTTTCTTGGCCGGGCGCCAGTCGAGGTCGCGCACGACGAACCAGTGCTCGTAGGAAATCCCCACGCAGCCGGTCGAGCTATGAAGCCGCTCGTTTACGTCGGGGGGTCTTCGGCGACTTGGGCTTTGCCGGTTTCTGTACCTCGTCCTTCGGCGTCCTGTACTTCCGCGCGAGGTTTCCGCGCGCGTCGAGGATGCCGCACTCCTTCAAGAGTCTCACGCCATCTTCCTCGGAGAGCTGCGCGAGCCACTTCAGGAGCCGAGCGTTCTCCTTGCGGTAGGGGTCGATGATTCGCACGAGGTCCTCGTCTAAAGAGAGTAGCCGGTGGGCCGGAAGATCCCAAGGATGCAGGCGGGACTCCTGATCGCGATCTGGACATGCGACTTCTGCCGGACCGCCGCGCCAGGAGATGCCGGGAGCCCTTCCTCGAACACGCCCCGCACGGTGTCGAACGCGAGGTCTCGACCGCCGGAGTGACCCGCCTTCGCCGCCCAGTTGATCACCGCGCAGTCCAAGCGACGGAACAGACGATCGCCGCCGTGGTGGGTCGGCGGACTGTTCTTCGGGATGGACTGTCGTTGGGCCATGAGCCTCCCCGACAGGTCTTCGTAGACAGTTCCGAGAAACTGAGTCGCCCACACGTCTGGCATCGGTCGCCTTCGCCTCACGCGGAACAAACCTAACCTATGCCACCGACAATTTGCCTAACCTGGCTCACGCCTCCGCGACTCGAAGTAGCCCTTCACGCCGCGCGCGAGGGTCTTCATGTTCGGGACGATCATGGCGACGATCACGCTCTCGATCGTCCCGCGCACGGCCTTCGCCATGATCCGCGGCACGCCCGGGACGCGCTCGGGGTAGATCGCCAGCTTCCCCTCGACGCGGATCCGGCACGTCCCCGGCGTAGCTCCGTCGAGGACGCTCGTCTTGCCCGTGCACTCGAAGACGCCCGCGCCGACGCGCGGCTCGAGCCGCCACTCCGCGCGCCGCTCGGCCGAGGGCCAGAACGCGTGGTCCGTCCAGCTCACGAGGTCCTTCGTGATGAACTTCTGGGCGATCTTCGGCGCGGCCTTGATCGAGCCGCGCCAGAAGTTCGTGATCCGGATCCCGTCGGGCTCCTCCTTCCGCTCCTTGACCTCGATCGCCTCGACGTCGGAGAGGAACGGAAGGATCGCCGTCATGTCGTCGCGGAGGAGGCGGTGCACCTCCTCCGCGGGGAACGGCACGTCGTCGGTGCACTCGAAGTCCATGACCTCGATTCTTGCAGACGACGACGCTCAGCGCCTCCCGTTCGCCTTGCTCGCCCGGGCCTCGGCCGTCGAGACGGCCTTGGCCGCGCCGTCGGGCCCCGTCACTCCGAGCGGGAGGGCGCCGAGGAGCCGCTCCCCGACCACGCCCACGCACGTTCCCCCGAGGATAGCGAGCGGCGAGAGGTTCTTCGTGAGCTCCCCGGCGAGCTGCTTTTCGCCGAGCACCATGATCGTCGTGACGAGCTCGGGCGCGAGGGCGCCCATCTGCTCGCGGAACGCGGCGACGCGAGCCTGGAGCGCCTTGCCCTCGACCTCGTTCTCGCGGCCGGACGCCGCGGCCCTCGCGGCGCTCGAGATCTCGAGCGCCTCGGCCTCGTTCTGCGCGCGGCCGAGACGGTCGAGCTTGTCGAGCTCGACGCCGGCCTGGGCCTTCGCCTCGGAGACGCGCCACTTCGCGTTCTCGAGCTCGACGGCCCGCGCGAGGGTGACGATCTGCGCCTCGTAGATCTGCGCCGTCACCTGCTCCCTGAGCTTCTCGCCGCCGAGGCGGAGCTCCTCCTGACGCCGCGTCACGTCGGCGGCGATGCCGGCCTTCTGCGCGTCGGAGAGGAGCTTCTCGACCTCCGCGTCGAGGATCTTCACGTCGAGGACCTCGACGTCGTAGACCGTGAGGCCGTTCTCCTCGAAGCGCCGGCCGAGGCGCGGCTCGTCGCCGTGCTTCTCGCCGAGGATGGCGTTCCTGATCGCCTCGGTGCTCCGCGCGTGGAACTGCTCGATCGAGTGCGCGCGGACCGCTCCGCGCACGATCGAAGCGAGGTGATCGCAGAGGAGCGCGACGTAGTTCTTGACGTTGAACCAGCGCTCGTCGCCCTGGTGCCCTTCACGAGGCATGAAGGACACGCGGTAGGAGAGCGTGACGTTCAGCTCGACGTGGTCGCGCGTCTTCACGCGCACGATGTCCGAGACCTTGTTGCCGTCGGTCTGGAGGAAGCACGTCGAGAGGAGCGTCTCGTCCGTCTTCGGCTTGCCGGTCGAGAGCTTGAGGACCTCGAGGTCCTCGTCGAACGCGAGGATCCGCGTCTGCGGGCCGCGCACGACCTCGCGCTTGTTCTTCGCGGTCACCAGCACGGCGAAGCTCGGCGGGATGTAGACCGACACCGCCTTGCCCCTCTCGTGGTTGG
Source organism: uncultured Planctomycetota bacterium (assembly GCA_964648345.1). Classification (GTDB taxonomy): domain Bacteria; phylum Planctomycetota; class J058; order J058; family JACQDU01; genus CAZYLP01. The sequence continues at coordinate 4,064 of CAZYLP010000081.1, read as the reverse complement.
CGACCCCGTAGAGCTTCGCGGTCTCGGGGTCGAGCGTGCGCGTGACGACCTCGACGCGCGTCGGATCGGGGAGGTAGTTCTTGGGGCCGATCTCCGTGAAGATCCGCCCGGTCTCGATGTCGCGGACGTAGATCCCTTCCTTGTCGCTGAGCGGGATCGTGCGGACCTCGCCGACGACCTCGAGGTCGCCGGTCGGGAAGAAGAAGCCCTCGCGGTCCTTGATGAAGATCCCCTGCCCCGCGGCGTAGCTGCCCGCCGGCACGTCGTCGTCGGGGCCCGCCGTGAACTCCCTGACGGCGCGGACGTGGAGGCCCGTGTTGCGCCGGAGCGTCACGGCGTTGCGGACGTAGCCCGTCCGGTCCGGGACGACCTCGAGGCCGGTCTTCGGGATGTAGAAGCTCACCTCGGAGCCGCGGACGATCTTGCCGGTCCCGATCGGGCTCGGGTCGCCTTCGATCTTGTCGTAGACGCGGAGCCAGAGGAACTGGTTCTCGCGGAGCTCGTGCCCGTCGACGACGCTCGCGCGCTGGCCCGGCCAGAGAGGGAACGTCGCCGGGCCGGGCACGACGACCTTCTTGCCGGTGAGGAGCTCGACCGCCGAGTTGCTCCCCTTCACGGGACGCGATGCCGGATCCTTGGGCGGGTTCTCGAGGACGATGTACTGCGAGCTCGTCGCCGCGACGAACGCGGACACACCCGTCGCGCCGCCGTCCTCGCTGCGCACCGGGACGAAGCGCCCTCCTTGCAGGACGACGAGCCGCTCCGTGTTCGAGAGGCTGATCTTCGTCGGACCGACGTAGAGGACGATGTCGCCCTTCGTGAGGTCCTGGACGTACGCGTACTCGTTGCCCGCGACGAGGATGTCCCGCTCGCGTGTGTCCCTGTCTCGCTCGACCACCTGGCACCCCTGTTCTTGGGGGCTTCGCCCCCAAACCCCGAGTCTCGAACCGACTGGTGGAACCTACGTGGTGCAAGAAAGGAGGCAACCCGTATGTCCTTCCATTGCCAGGAGGCGCTAAGTCGAGCCTGCGCCGAGGTGGAGCAGGGAGCGCCGTCGTGGAGCAGGGCCACCGGTTACCATGGGCCGCGAGGGGAGACGATATGAGCGCACGCTCGCTGGCTCTGGCAGTCCTCGTGCTCGCGGGATCGATGGCCGCGACGTCCGCGGAGGACGCCCCCGCGAAGGCAACGGTCGACAAGCCGGTCCGCGACTTCAAGCTCAAGGACGTGATGAGCGACAACGAGACCTTCGTCAGGCTCTCCGAGCTCAAGGGGAAGACGGTCGTCCTCTACTTCGTGAGCGACAAGTGCCAGGTGACCTGGGCCTACGAGAAGAGGACCGGCGAGCTCATCGCCGAGTGCAAGAAGAAGGGCGTCGTCTTCCTCGGGATCCGTAGCAGCGCCGCGGACAGCGCGGAGGACATCAAGAAGTACGCGGAGGCGAAGAACTTCGACGTCCCGATCCTCTACGACGACCGGAACATCGTCGCCGACTACTTCGGCGCGCGCGTGACTCCGCTCTACGCCGTGATCGACAAGGAGGGCGTGCTCCGCTACTACGGCGCGTTCGACGACCTCCAGACCCCGAGCTCGTGGCGCAAGAAGGCGAACACCGCCAAGGCGCAGTACGCGCGCGAGGCGCTCGACGAGGTCCTCGCCGGCAAGGACGTGACGACGAAGCAGACGAAGGGCTATGGGTGAGGCATCACCCGCGTCGGCTCGGTGAGCCGAATCTACAGATGATCTCCGCTCCACGGAGGGTGAAGCGAACGCCCGTTCGCGCCGCCCTCGTGTTCTCGACTCTCTCGATCGCCCTCGCGCAGGAACCGGAGAGAGACCGCTCGCCGCTGGGGCTCGCCGTCTCGGCGGACGGGCGCTGGGCCGTGACGGCGAACGCCACGGCCGACACGGCGTCGCTCGTGGACCTCGAGGAGGGCGCGGTCACGGCCGAGGTCCCCGTTCGGGGCCGGCCCTTCGCGGTCGCGCTCTCTCCCGACGGGAAGCGCGCCGTGGTGACGAGCCTCCTCGGGGGCTCGATCACCGTGCTGGACCTGGCGCCGCCGGCGATGAGGGTCGCGGGGAGCGCGGGCGTCGGCTACCAGCCGCGCGGCGTCGCGATCGCCCGCGACGGTCGCCGCGCGTTCGTCGCCCTCTCGGGAGACGACGCGGTCGCCGTCGTGGACCTGACGAGCCTCGCCGTCGTCGCGAGCGCCGTCGTCGGCGCCGAGCCGTGGCACGTCGCGCTCACGCCCGACGGTGAACGCCTCGCCGTAGGGCACGCGCGCTCGATGGACCTCCGCGTCCTCGACGCGAAGGACCTGAGACTTCTCCACACCGTCCGTCTCCGCGGTCACAACGTGCGCCAGCTCGCGGTCTCGCCCGACGGAGCGTGGGCGTACGTCGCCAACGTCGCCGAGCGCGGCGGGCGTACGAACCGGAACGACATCGACGCCGGCTGGGTCCTCGGCAGCCGGCTCAGCCGCGTCCCGCTCCGCCAGGACGGGCCGCGCGAGGCGATCGCCCTCGATCCTCGCGGCGAGGCGGTGGCCGACCTCGACGGGGTCGCGGTCAGCCCCGACGGCGCGAGCCTCGCGCTCTGTGCCGGCGGCACGCAGGAGCTCCTCCTCCTGCGACAGCCGCTGCCGTTCGTCGCGTTCGGCGGTCCGGGCGATCACATCGACCCGGACCTCCGCACCGACCGCGAGCGCTTCCGCCGCGTCGCGCTCGGGGGCCGTCCGGTGAGCGTGGCCTTCCTCCCGGGAGGCGAGTCCGTCGTCGTCTCGAACTACCTCGAGAACGCGCTCCAGGTCGTCTCGGTCACGAGCGCCTCGGTGACCCGGAGGATCTCCCTCGGCGGGCCGGTCAAGCGATCCCTCGAGCGGCAAGGCGAGGCGGTCTTCTACGACGCGAAGCGATCCTTCCGTCAGTGGTACTCGTGCCACTCGTGCCATACGGACGGGCACACGAACGGCGCGAGCTACGACACCTTCAACGACGGCCGGTACGGAAACGCGAAGAAGACGCTGAGCCTCCGCGGCGTCGCGAAGACGGCACCCTACACGTGGCACGGCTGGCAGAAGGACCTCCGCGCGTCGGTCGAGCAGTCGCTCACGAAGACTCTCCAGGGGCCCAAGCCTTCCAGCGAGGACCTCGACGCTCTCGTCGCGTTCTTGAAGGGCCTCGACTTCGTGCCGCCGCGGCCGACGCCTTCACCCGATGCGGCGGCGCGCGGGCGCGAGGTCTTCTTCCGGCGAAGCTGCGACGTGTGCCACGCGCCGCCCGACTACACGACCGCCGGGGTGAACCTCGTGGACCTCGAGTCGAGGGACGACGTCTACCAGGGGTTCAACCCGCCCTCGCTGCGCGGCGTCCGGCACCGGGCGCCGTTCCTCCACGACGGGAGGGCGCGCACGCTCGCGGACGTCCTGACGAAGCTCCACCCGCCTCGAGCCGAGGACGAGACGGAGCTCACGCCGCAGGAGATCGCGGATCTGGTCGTGTTCCTCGAGTCGTTGTGAGCGCAGAGCCGTGAGAGACGCGCCCTTCTACCTCTTGATCGGCTCCGACGACGACGCTCGCCGGAAGTTGCTCGAGCGGATGCGAGTCCCGGGAACGCTCCTCGTGCTCGTCGCGGAGGGGCCCGAGCCCCTCGAGGAGCGCGCCGCCACCGCGCTGGCTGCCGCGCTCGCGAGCGCGGGCGAGAGCCAGCGAGACTCGAACGCGCTCATCGGCTCGCCACCCGCGCCGGCGGCGGCGCGCGCGCTCGGGCCTCTCCCGTACCTCAAGGCCGCCGGCAAGCTCGCGGAGAGCTCGCGCGTCCGCATCGTCCTCGGAGTTGCGGGCAATGCCGCCACGGCCTCGGCGCTCGTCGAGCTCTCGTGGCGTGTCGGACGCGGGTACTTCATCGCGCTCGGAGTCGTGAAGTCGGAGTGGGAGGTCGAGAGGATCCTCCTCACGCCGAGCGAGCTCGAGTGCATCGAGAAGGGCGCCCCTCCGCGTCCCACCGGCTGGTTCAAACGCCCGGAGTAGGGGGGCCGGGGGGCCCGCCCCCCGCCGCAGCGGCA
>CAZYLP010000080.1:0-16122 GCA_964648345.1 uncultured Planctomycetota bacterium | reverse complement strand
TCCTTAACGTAACACTCGGCCGCAGCGTGCGCGGAACCTTTGGCTGTCTCGCGCGTAGAAGTGTCATGGGGGTGTCCCGTGAGCGTCGAGCCCTTCGAGTCGGAAGACGACGCGGAGACGGGTGACGCGCTCGATGACGCGGCGGCGCGCCTCCTGAGGAGCGCGTGGAAGAGCTCGCCGGGACTGCTCGCCAGCCTCGCCTTCCACGGAGTGATCCTCGCGATCCTCCCGATCATCGTGTTCCAGGACAAGATCCGTGAGCTCGCCGGGATCCCGATCACGATCGGCGTGACGGCGAAGCGCGTGGACCCGGACCGTCCGTACAAGCCCGTCTCGGGTGGCCCGCCCTCCGCGACCGGCGAGGGCCTCGAGGAGAAGCCGGTCTTCGACCCGATCGCCGCGGCCGCCGAGCGCAACGAGTCGAAGGCGCGTCGGGACCAGGAGGACCGGAGCACGATGGACGGGGAGTCGCGTGCCTTGCTCACGCACTTCGCGTCCAACGTCGAGGCGGGCGGCTTCGGTGGCCGCCTCGGCAAGGGACCTCCGGGGACGAACTTCGTCATGGGCGCGGGCGGCGGGTCGGGTACGGGCGGAGCGCGCTTCGGCTCGGGGCCGAACGTCGCGGGGCGCCAGAACCTCGCCACGCGGGGCGGCGGCTCCAAGCACACCGAGGCCGCCGTCGAGCTGGGTCTCTCGTTCCTCGCGCGGCACCAGTCGGCGAACGGCTCGTGGACGGCGAAGACTTACCCGTGTCGCGACTGCCAGCCCGACGGATCCCATGCGGGGGACGTGGCGGCGACGTCGCTCGCGGTGCTCGCGTTCCTGACGGCCGGCTACGGCCCCGAGTCCACGGTCGTGATCCGCGACCGCGCGACCGGACGCGCGCTCGTCTACGGCAACACCGTGCGCGCCGGGCTCGCGTTCCTCCGCGCGCGGCAGGAGAAGAGCAAGCGGCGCGGGATCACGAGCGAGGAGACGCACGGCTACGCGGGGATGTACGAGCACGCCTTCGCGACGATGACGCTCTGCGAGGCCTACCGCGTCTCGCCTTCGCCCGACTCGAAGTCGCGAGCGACGATGGCGCTCGACTACCTCGTCCAGTGGCAGCAGGGCGACGGCCGATGGCAGGACACCTCGGTCACCGGCGCGTTCGTCCAGGCGCTGCGTTCGGCCAGGAACGCGGGCCTCGCTGTCCCGGAGAAGACGCTCGACGGCGTGCGCCGCTGGTTCGAGAAGGTCGGGAGCCCGGACGGGGGCACCGGCTACAGCTCGAAGGGCGACCGCGAGGACTCGATGACGGCGATCGGGCTCTACGCTCGGCGTTTCCTCGACCCCGGGCAGACGGCGCAGGACCGCTTCATGCCGCTCGCGGCGAAGAAGACCGTCGAGAGCGTGGGGGACGCGAACTTCACGCAGTGCACGTACCTCTGGTACTACGTCATGCTCGCGCTCTTCGACTACGAGGGGCCGACGGGGAAGAACTTCAAGGCCGCGAACAAGACGATCACGACGGCGCTCATCGCGCAGCAGCATCGTCTGCAGGACTGCAAGCAGGGGAGCTTCGCGGGCGCGGGCGGCTGGATGCCCGGCTACGGCCGCAACCTCAACACGGCCATGAGCGTCCTCACGCTCGAGACCTATTACCGCTACATTGAGGCGGAGAAGCCCGTGGAGAAGCCGACGGAGAAGCCCATCCAGCCCACGCTCCAGAGCGCGCCTCGATGAGCGAGCCGACCGAGCCCGAGCTCCTGCAGGAACCGAAGGAGGAGGAGATCGTCGAGCCCGGCTCGGAGCTCGACGAGGCCGCCGCTCGTCTCCTGCGCGGAGCCTGGCGGAGCTCGCCGGGCGTCGTCCTGAGTCTCATCTTCCACGGAGCGGTCCTCTCGGTCCTCCCCGCGATCGTGTTCTACGAGAAGCTCCGCGAGCCGGCGGTCCACCCCGTCACGATCGGCGTGGACGCGAAGCGGATCGACCCCGACCGGAACTACAAGCCCGTCTCCGGCGGTCCGCCCTCCTCGGACGGCCGCGGACTCGACGAGCCGCCGGTCTTCTTCCCGGACGCGCTCCCCGCGGAGCGGAACGAGTCCGAGAGCAAGGTCGACCGCTCGAAGATCGAGGGCGACGAGCAGGCGATCCTCGTCCACACGACGAACGAGGCGCTCTCGGGCGCGCGCGGGCGGCGGAACGACCTCTCGCAGTTCGGCTCGCACTTCACGATGGGAGTGGGCGGCGGCTCCGGCCGCGACGCGAAGCGCTTCGGCACCGAGGGCGGCGGCGGGCGCCGGAACCTCGCGGCCCGAGGGGGTGGCTCGGCGGCGACCGAGCAGGCGGTGGACTGGGGCCTCGGCTGGCTCGCACGCCACCAGCACGCGAACGGCTCCTTCCCGACCGAGGTCCACCGCTGCGGGACGTGCACCGGGGTCGCGATCCTCAAGCGGTGCGATGTCGCGGCGACGGCGCTCGCGGTGGACGCGTTCCTCATCGCCGGCTACGCGCCGGGGCATGATGACGGGGAGACGCGGAAGGACGCCGCCACGGGGCGGTCGCTCCGCTACTCGGAGACGGTCCGCACGGGTCTCTCGTGGCTCTGCTCGAAGCAGAAGAAGGATGGCCTAGTCGGCGATCCGGCCTGGGGTCAGGAGGGCACGTGGCCGACCGTGATGTACGGTCACGCCTTCGCGACGATGACTCTCTGCGATGCGGCTCGCATCACGAGCTCGACCGAGTACGCGAAGGCCGCGATGGCCGCGGTCCGCTGGCTCGAGCGCGCCCAGAATCCGGGGGCCGGGTGGCAGTACGGTCCGCGCGACGGCGGGAGCGACATGTCGGTCACGGGCGCGTGCGTCCAGGCGGTCCGCGCGGCGAAGCTCGCGGGGATCGCTCTCTCGCCCGCGACGATCGAAGGGATCACGCGCTTCACGAAGCGAGTCACGAACGCGAAGGGGCGCGGCGGCTACTCGAACAAGGACGACATGGACCGGCCCGCGCTCACCGCGATCTCGGTCTACACGCGCCGCTTCCTCGGCGAGAAGCTCGACGGCCTCGAGCACCAGGAGGTGCGGCGCTTCGTCGCGAACGTGGCCACTCCCGAGGGGACGTCGGACTACTACAACTCCTACTACTCGATGCTCGCGCTCTTCGAGACCGAGGGGCCGCAGGGGAAGAACTTCAAGCGGTGCAACGAGCGCGTGACGACCGACCTCGTGCGCGCCCAGCATCGTCCGACCGACGGCTGCTCCGCGGGGTCGTGGGAGTGCCGGCAGGATGCCTTCATGAAGGAGGCGGGGAGGACGACGACGACCGCGCTCAACGTCCTCACCCTCGAGGTCTACTACCGCTACGCCATGGAGAAGTCGACTTCTCGCTGAGGGTTGCGCGTACTCGACGAGCTGCGTGCGGCATTCTGTCCGGGACGCCGAGCGCGCTTAACACGTGGCAGGGCAAAGCGTTGAGGCTCCGGTGATCGACCGGTGACCGTTGGCACGGGGCGTCCCTCCCGGGCGGACTCTGCACAACTTCCCTAAGTGCCGGATCAGTGGTCCTTGTGGGGCGTGGTGCCCCGTTTGCACGAGCGGGGCCGGCTCGGGTGCAGGGTCCAAATGCTGCGCGCAGCGCAGCGACCGACGTCAAGTTCTCAGGAACCCTCGCGGCCCGAACGGGGTGAGTCGCACCAGTCTGGGAGACGAAGGTTCTGTGAAGAAGTCACGCCTCGCCTACGCGCTCGCCGTCGTCACCGCTGCCGGCTCGCTGGTCGGCAGCCGCATCGCCCTCGCTGCCGAGACGCCCGACGTGATCGTCGAGCGGAAGGACAAGAAGACGAAGGGCACCGTCACCAAGGAAGGTCCTAAGGAAGTCACCTACAAGGACGAGAAGGACAAGGAGAAGACGATCTCCTGGGACAACATCGTCCGGATCGAATACAAGGACTTCCCGGGTGAGCTCGCCCAGGCCGAGGCCGCCGTCGAGCGGCGCGCCTACGACAAGGCGGAGAAGTCCGCCGACGAGGCGATCCGCGCCGTCTCCGACGGCCGCTTCAAGGACCTCTTCCTCACGCGCGCCTGCGTCGCCAAGGCGAAGGCTCTCCGCTGCCTGAGCTCCTTCAAGGAGGCGGCCGAGGTCGCGAAGCGCGGCATCGAGGCGGCGAACGGAAACCGCTGGGAAGTCCACGCGCACGTCGAGCGCGTCGCCGCTCTCGCGGCCATGAGCTCGGACGAGGTCGGCAGCGCTTGCGCCGACGCGCAGAAGGCGTGCGACGCTTACCCGAACGAGATCGCGAAGGACTTCCGCGCCGAGATCGCGCTCGCGGCCGGCCTCTACTACGAAGGCAAGAAGGAGACCTCGAAGGCCAAGGAGCAGTACGGCACGGCGGAGAACTCGACGAAGTACGCCGACCGCGCCAAGCTCGGCCGCGCGCGGGTCAAGATCCTCGAGAAGGACTTGAAGGGCGCCGAGGAGATGTTCCAGGCGATCGCGCGCAGCACGAACGACGTGGATGCGCTCGCCGGCGCGTCGCTCGGTCTCGGCGACACCGCCCTCGAGAAGGCGAAGCGCTCGAACCCGCTCAACGGCGACGAGCTCCGCGACGCGCTCGAGCTCTACCTTCGCGGCGCGGTCCTCGCCCAGCCCACGGGCGGCGGCGCGAGCGACAACCACGAGAAGACGCTCCGTGGGGCGGCACAGGTCTGCGAGATGATCGCGGGCACGATCAGCGTGCCCCAGGACAAGAAGGACAAGAACTGGGAGAGGCAGGCGTCCCAGCGGAAGTTCTTCGTCGACTACGCGCGCAAGCTCTACGAGGACTGCCTCAAGACGTACCCGGCCTCGCGCTCGAGCGACGACGACAAGAAGAAGGTCACCGACCTCAAGGCGAAGGCGATCGCGTTGTCGCCCGCCGTCGAGGGTCAGAAGTAACTACCGAAACACGCTTACGAGTCAGGGGGACTGTCCCATGGCGAAGCACGACGACGACGAGCCCAAGAAGACCTCGGGTCGCTCCAAGAAGGGCGACTCCGGCAAGCAGGCCAAGGCCTCGGGCAAGCAGAAGAAGGCCCCGCCGCCGGAGGACGATGACGACGGCGGCGAAGGCGACGACTTCGTCGAGGTCGACGATCCGGCCGCGGACTTCCTCGACTCGGCCGTCAAGTCGACGCCGTGGTGGGCGATCTCCCTCGCGTTCCACGGCCTCGTCCTCGCCTGCCTCCCCCTGATCGTCTTCTCCCACAAGATCTTCAAGGAAGACGGCGCGACGGTGACGATCGCCGTCAAGCCGCAGCAGGTGGCGAAGATCGACCTCGGCGACCGCCCCCGCGGCGTCGTCGAGAAGGCCGGCCTCCCGGGCGCCGAGAAGCCCGTGACGGACGAGCCCCGCATCTTCTTCCCCGGCGCCGAGGAGTCCGACCACAACGAGTCGGCCGACGGCGAGGACTACGGCCAGATGAAGGGCGACTCGAAGGACGCCCTCTCGTACATCCCGGGCTCGGAAGGCGGCGTCAAGGGCCGCATGCCGGGCAAGGGCCCCGGCGTGAACGACTCGATCGGCGTCGGCGGTGGCTCGGGCGGTTCGAGCCGTTACGGTGGCCGCTTCGGTGGCCGTCGTAACCTCGTCGCGCGCGGCGGTGGCTCGATCGCCACGGAGTCGGCCGTCGAGGCCGGTCTCAAGTGGCTCGCGCGTCACCAGTCCGAGGACGGCCACTGGGACGCGACCGGCTACGCCAAGCAGTGCTCCGGCGGCGCGTGCGACGGCACGGGCCTCAACGACTTCGACGCCGGCCTCACCGGCCTCGCGCTCCTCGCGTTCCTCGGCGCCGGCTATACGCCGCAGAACCGCGCGAGCTACGTCGACGCCGTGACGGGCAAGACCATGCGGTTCGGCGAGGTCGTCCGCAAGGGCATCAAGTGGCTCATCGACAAGCAGAACGCGGACGGCGCGATCGGCCCGCAGGTCGGCGAGATGATGTACAACCACTCGATCGCCGCGCTCGCGCTCACCGAGGCGTACGGCATCACGAACGCGGTCGCTTACCGCGCTCCGGCGCAGAAGGCGATCAACTTCATCCATACGGCCCAGAACTACGGCCTCGGCTGGCGCTACACGCCGAAGTGCGGCAACAACGACACGTCCGTCACCGGCTGGTGCGTCATGGCGCTCAAGTCGGCGCAGATCTCGGGCCTCGAGGTCGCGGGCACGTCGTTCGAGGGCGCGAAGGCGTGGGTCAACCGCGTCACGGACTCGAACGGCCAGGTCGGCTACGACCGCCTCGGCTCGGGCGAGATCTACGTCCCCGGCAAGAACGAGAAGTGGCAGCACCACCAGTCGATGACGGCCGTCGGTCTCCTCTGCCGCATCTTCATCGACAAGAAGAAGGGCGATCCGAACATGCAGAAGCATGCCACGATCGTCACGAACGACCTCCCGAAGTGGGATCCCAAGGCCGAGCACCCGACCGTCGACTACTACTACTGGTACTACGCGACGCTCGCCCTCTTCCAGTTCGACGGCCCTGGCGGCCCGATGTGGAAGAAGTGGAACAAGTCGATGGCCGACACGCTCTGCCAGAACCAGCGGATCCGCAAGGACGGCTGCAAGGACGGCTCGTGGGACACGCAGGACGTGGACCGCTGGGCCTACGCCGGCGGCCGCGTCTACGGCACCGCGATCAACGTCCTCACGCTCGAGGTCTACTACCGCTACGCGTCGGTCTTCGGATCGGAGAAGCGCGGCGGCGACGGCGGCGAGAAGAAGGAAGCCGGCGGCGACAAGTAGTCCGGTCAATCCGAGAGACAGACCACCCAACACGCGATACGGAGCTGAGTCCCCGATCATGAAGCGCTCGAGCAGCGCCGTTCTCATCGCAGCCGTCCTCTTCTGGTCCGCGCCCGCTCGGGCGCAGGACCAGGAGACGACCACGACCAAGACCCTGTGCGAGCACGGGGCATGGGACGCGGCCGAGGAGTACGCGGAGGGGCTCATCGCCGCGGGCAAGACGGACGGCTGGTGGCTCAAGGCCTGGGCGCAGGCCGGCCGCGCGACGAAGGCGAAGGACGCGAAGGGGCTCGAGCAGGCGAAGAAGACGCTGTCGGATGGCAAGGCGAAGGGCGCGAAGGTGCCCCCGGGTCTCGACCTCGACAAGCTGCCGCCGAACAAGTTCCTCCCCGGCGAGATGGAGCTCAAGTTCGCCTGGGCGCTCAAGAACCGCGGCAAGATCGGCGCGGCCGAGCAGGTCCTCGATGCGGCGATCGCGGGCGCGGGCTTCAACGCGCGCGAGATGGCCTCCGCGAAGACGATCCGCGGCGACCTCTACGGCGAGCGCTCGCGCATCCCCGAGCTCGGCAACTCCGACGCCGCGAAGCGGAAGGAGTTCTTCGACAAGGCGAAGGCCCTCTTCCTCGAGGTCGCGGGGACCGCGGGCCTCGCTCCCGAGCTTGTCATCGAGGCGAAGGGTCACCTCTACGACCTCTACTACTCGCGCGGTCAGGGCCTCCTCGACGCCGCCAAGCGTCAGGACGAGCTCGCGCAGCAGGAGGCGGTCAAGAAGGAGTCGATCGAGGCCTTCAAGGCCGGCGTCGAGTTCCTCGAGAAGGAGTGCAAGGAGCTCGAGGTCGCCGTCGAGAAGGCGAACGCAGCCCCGGCCGAGCCCGGCAAGGATGGCAAGGACGACGGGGCGCAGCACAAGAAGTCGGAGGAGTTCCTCCTCATCTACGCGAACTACTACTGGCCGAAGTGCCTCGTCGGCCAGGCGCGCGCGACGGCCGACAAGGCCGAGCACGACTCGCTCGTGAAGAAGGCCCTCGGCATCTACGACGAGTACAACCTCCGCTTCGGGCAGGAGGACCAGGGCTACGAGGCCGCGATCGACATGTCGGAGGCCTATAAGGAGATCGGCGACGAGGAGTCGGCGCTCATCTCCCTCGAGTCGGCGCTCTCGATCGAGAAGAACCGCTCGCCCGACTACGATCCGCTCCACCCGCCCGACGCCAGGAAGGGCCTCAAGCTCGACCCGGGCTCGCTCGACGTCTTCGCGCGCGCCTCGATGGCGAAGGGGAAGGGCCTCAAGAACAAGCGCGACTGGGCGAAGGCCCTCCTCGCTCTCGAGAAGCCGTTCGCCGACGCCAAGGCGAGCGGCGCCGAGGTCGAGAAGGAGTTCCTCAACACGCCGCTCGCGAAGGCGCTCATCATCGAGCGCGCCGAGGCGCTCGGCCGCACGAACAAGATGAAGGAGGCCCAGGCCGACCTCAACAAGCTCATCAAGGAGGACGAGAGCGGTCCGACCGGCCAGCTCGCCCGCGCCATGCTCGCCAAGCTCGCCGGCGGCGGCGGCGGCGCGGTCGAGGACAAGGACGCGGGCGTCGACTCCGTCCGCGCGCTGGCCCTCATGCAGGAGGCGCTCAACAAGGGCGAGTACAACAACACGACGAGCTACGCCCGCCTCGCGATGCGCAAGGCGAAGGAAGAGGGCAAGCCGGACATCATCCCGCAGGCGCTCGTCGGGCTCTCCCAGGCCTACTTCGACCTCGGGCGCTACTACGAGGCGGCGATCGGCTACGAGGAGATCTGCCGGCGCTACAAGGACTCCAAGGTCGCCCCCGAGGCCGCCCGCGGCCGGGTCAACTGCTACAACATCCTCCGCCTCCGCGCGCCCAACGCGCACGACAAGAAGGAGTACGAGGAGGCGCTCCAGTTCCTCACGCAGAACTTCCCGAACGAGGGGAAGGGCTTCGGCGACTACCTCCTCGCTCTCCAGTACCAGGAGGAGGGCAAGTTCGAGGAGGCGGCCAAGAGCTACGACAAGGTCCCGACCGAAGCGGGCGACATGTACGACAAGTCGCTCTACACGGCGTCGCTCTGCCGCTACCTCTCGGCGCAGCAGGCGATCAAGGAGAAGAAGGACCCGAAGGACATCCTCAACGTCACCGCGGCCAACCTGAAGAAGGCGATCGACTTCTTCGCCAAGACCGACGGCATCGCCGAGGACCGGAAGAAGAAGCGCTTCGACCTCGACGCCGAGGCGCGCTTCCTCCTCGCGGACGTGCTCCTCAAGGAGCAGGTCAACCGCCCCGCCGAGGTCCTCCCGCTCTTCGAGAAGGCGCAGAAGGACTACGAGGGCAACGCCGACCGCCTCTCGCGCGCCGGGTTCTGGTGCATCCTCGCGAACCTGAAGCTCGGGCGCCTCGAGGCGGCCGAGGGCGACTGCAACCTCCTCCTCGAGAAGTACAAGGGCGAGAAGCGCACCGTGCTCGCCTGCAAGGAGGTCGGCGTCGCGCTCCACCGCGACTGCGAGGCGAAGAAGAAGACGCTCTCGCCGGAGGACCGGAAGAAGCTCAAGAGCCGCATCGCCAAGTACTACGCCCGGTGGATCCTCGACGGCCTCGAGAAGGCCGAGACCTCGCCGCCGATCCGCGATGTCCAGCGCACGGCGAACCACCTCTTCGAGATGGCTCTCGACATCGCGGGCCAGCCCGAGGACGGCGGCTTCATCCAGGAGGTCGAGGACACCTTCGAGGCCGGCGATGCGAAGCAGATCTTCGCGGATGCGCGCGACATCTACGCCAAGCTCGCCGAGCCCGAGACGCTCAAGAACATGCAGAAGGACGCCTGGGTGATCCTCGCGTACCAGGCCGAGGCCTCGGCGTTCATCAAGGACTGGGCGACGTCCCTCAAGGCCTTCGAGCGGTTCATGGAGGAGGCCAAGATCCTCGACGCGCGCGGCACGATCGACGTGAACATCGTCGGCAAGAACAAGGCGCTCCTCGCCTACTACTTCGACTTCGGCAAGGCCGCGCAGATGTCCGGCTCGGTGGACAAGGCGAACTACCAGAAGGCCATGGACGTGTTCTCGAACGTGGTCAACTCCGCGTCCGAGGGCTCGGTCATCTGGTGGAAGGCCAAGTACGAGCTCTACAAGTGCCTCGACAAGCGCGGCGAAGACAAGGACTTCAAGGAGCTCGGGACGGCGATCAAGGCCCTCGAGCGGAAGTTCCCCGAGTTCAAGGAAGCCGCGAAGGCCGGCATGCAGGAGAAGTTCAAGAAGCTCAAGGCCGACCTCGAGGCGAAGGGCATCAAGTAAAGACACCGAAACGCAGGAGCCCCGGAGGCACGGAGCGTCCGGGGACGCAGACAGGTCAAACGGCAGCATTCATAAGGAGACCCGAAGATGCAGTGGCGCAAGTGGATCGTTCCGCTCCTCCTCGTGGCGTTCGTGCTGATCCTCGTCGGCGTCGACCCGGCGTTCGCCGAGGAGCACGGCGGCGGCGGCAAGAAGACCCTCTGGGAGCTCTTCAAGGCGACCGGCGTCGTCGGGATCATCATCGTCCTCCTCTCGGTCGCGGGCGTCGCCATGTCGATCCAGTACGGCATGGAGATCCGCGAGCAGAACCTCCTGCCGCCTTACCTCGTGCAGGAGATCGACCAGCTCGTCGAGGAAGAGGACTACGAGGGCGCGGCGTCGCTCTGCGAGAAGGGCGACAGCTACTTCTCCAAGATCCTCCTCGCCGGCTTCCAGGCCGTCGGCGTCGGTGACGCGCACGCTCCGCTCGAGGCCATGGAGTTCGCGGCGACCGAGGAGACCTTCAAGCTCAACGCGAAGATCTCCTACGTCAACCTGATCGGCAACCTCGGCCCGCTCGTCGGCCTCCTCGGCACGGTCACGGGCATGATCTCGTCGTTCCAGGTCATCGCGACCCTCAAGAGCCCCACGCCGAAGGACCTCGCGGAAGGCGTCTACGAGTCGCTCGTCAACACGACGATGGGTCTCGCGATCGCCCTCGGCTTCCTCACGGTGTTCTTCATCTACAAGAACAAGATCCAGAAGATGACGCTCCAGGCGAACTCGATCGCGCACGACGTCCTGAAGCGCGTCGCGGCGCACTGACGGACCGTCGGAAACGTTCTCTGGGTCTCCATGCGTGCGCCCCGCGGGGCGGGGGGCCCGCCACCCAACTTGATGCTGTGGAAGGGCGGGGCCGTGGCTAAACACCGTGGTCCGAAGATGCTGAGCGCGGAGACGAGCGTCACGCCCAACCTCGTCCCCATGGTCGACATCATGTTCCTGTTGCTCCTCTTCCTCATGGTCGGCGCCGACATGCAGCAGCGCGAACGAGAGGAGGTCCACCTCCCCATGGCCACGAGCGCCAAGGAGGAGAACCCGAACAACACGGACGACGAGGCCAACCGCGCCCTCGTGCTGAACGTGTACCACGTCGAGGAGAACTGCTCGGGGTACCACGTGTCGAACATGTGCACCGAGAAGGCGCACTGGTCGATCGGCATCAAGGGCACCGACTACGGCGAGGAAAAGGCCGCCGAGCTCAAGGCGTACCTCGAGGGCGAGGTCCAGAACGAGCGCGAGCGCCGCGGTCTCCCGGCCCCCGAGGCGGGGAAGCCGAAGCCGCCGTCTGAGCTCAAGGTCATGGTCCGCGCCGACAAGGCGGCCCTCTACGGGTTCGTCCAGCGCGCCATGAACTCGTGCGCGGACGCGGGCATCTACAAGATCGAGATCGGCGCGGCGCTGCCGGCGCCCCCGTGATCCTCGGGTGACGTCCCAGCACTCACCCAGGATCCCCGTGGCAGGAGGAACGAACAATGGCCGGACAGGCTAGCGAAGACGACGCGATCCAGCTCAACGTGACCCCGCTGATCGACATCATCTTCTGTCTCTGCATCTTCTTCATCTGCAGCTTCCACTTCAAAGAGCTGCAGGGGAAGCTCGACTCGTGGCTGCCCAAGGACAAGGGCAACCAGGGCGGCGGCCCGACGACCGCCACCATGGACGAGATCCGCATCATCATCCGCAAGAGCGCCTCGGGCCCGACCGAGATCAACTACGGCGCGCGCCCCGTCGGCACGCTCACGGGCGACCCGGGCTCGGACATGGGGATCTTCGACAACCTCGAGAACCTGATCGCGACGCAGTACGACGAGTACCGGGCCGCGGGGAAGACGGACGCGTCGGTGATCATCGACGGCGAGCCGCAGGTCCCGTGGAAGGACGTCCTCACGGTTCTCGACCGCTGCAAGAAGCGCAACATCGACAAGGTCGAGTTCGCGCAGCCGCTCCCCACCAACGTCGTCATCCCCAAGTAGACTAGAGCTCAATGTTCGAGGAGCCGCCGCAGCGTCCCCCCGGCGGGGGAGTGCCCCGCCAGCATGGCAAGGTCTGGGGTCCCGGTCCGCCGGGGAAGCGCGCGCCCGTGCGGCTCTCGTACACGCGCGAGATCCCGGGCAGGCTCGTGTTCCTGGCCGGGATCTTCGTGTTCATCCTCGCCTACATGTACGTCATGCACTCGACGCCCGGGCGCCGATCGGCCCACGCGGGGGACAGCGCCGCGCCGGGCTCCGCGACGATCGGGACCGGGGTGAAGCCTCCGAGCGGGCAGGGTGCGTTCCAGGGTCTCCTCGACTCGGCGAAGGACGGCGCGGCTCTCGAGTCCCTCGACACGACGAAGCCGACCGACCCGTACCGCACGCTCATGTGGAACCTCAAGCGGTACACCGTGGCCGAGGTCACGTCGATCGCGACGACCGTCTCCGCGGCGGACCTCCTCGGCGACCCGGCCGGCTGGCGTGGTCAGCCGGTCCGGCTGACGGGCCAGCTCGTCAAGGCGCCCGAGCTCCAGCGCCTCGGCAAGAACGAGGCCGGATACGAGTTCCGGTGGCGCGGCTTCATGGCGGACGAGAACCAGGCGATCATCTTCGACACGTTCGAGAAGCCCGAGAAGGACTTCGACCGCTCGGACGTGGTGAGCGTCGAGGGCGTCTTCCTCCAGGTCGTCACCTACGAGGCCAAGGCTGGCGTCAAGAAGGTCCCGTTCATCGTCGCGAAGAGCATCAGGCCCTTCGTCGGCGAGCGCGCCGACTCGTTCGCGACCTCGCCCGCGACGCTCCTCCTCGGCGCATCTCTCCTCCTCGCGGCGATCCCCGTGCTCGGCTACGTCCTCTCGAGCTTCCTCAACCGGAAGCACGAGGCGGACCTCGTCGCCGCGCTCGAGAAGGCTCGTCAGCGCCGCGTCGCCACCGCGGCGGCCAAGAAGGCCCCGGAAGCCGCTCCCGGAGGCGCGTCTGCTGCTCCCGCGACGACGGCTCCGTCGGCGGAGGCTCCGCCTGCGCCCGCTCCCGCGGCGCCGCCGACCGAGCCCGCTCCTCCGACGGCTCCCCCTCCGACCGAGCCCCCGAAGACCTGATTCTTTCGAAAAGTCGGGAACCGACGGCCGAGCTTCCGGGTGACCCTCCGCCCGGAGGTGCTTCGTGGCCGTCCGTCAGTACAACGCCGACTCCGCCGTGGCGCCGAACCTGGTGCCCATGGTGGACATCATGTTCCTGCTGCTGCTGTTCCTCATGGTCGGAGCCGACATGGGGGACCGCGAGCTCGAGGAGGTCCATCTCCCGATCGCAAAGAGCGCGGTCCCGGAGAAGCCGGAGACGATCCCCCAGGACCGCATCACCCTCAACGTCTATCACGCGACCGAGAAGTGCTCGGGCTACGAGGTCACGCAGCTCTGCGGGACCCGCGACCACTGGGCGATCGGCCTCAAGGGCACGGACTACCGGGACGAGAAGCAGCTCGCCGCGCACCTGAAGGCCCTCGCGAAGGAGGACTGCGAGAAGCACGGCACGCAGGTCCCCGAGCTCCAGGTGCAGATCCGCGCCGACCAGGCCGCGATGTTCGAGCAGGTGCAGATCGCGATGGGCTGCTGCGCCGAGGCCAAGATCTACAAGGTCGAGATCGGCGCCGCGACCATGGCCGCGTCGGAGGCGCAGTGATCCATGGCCGGAGCCGCCAGCGAGGATGACGCCGTCAGCCTCAACGTGACGCCGCTCATCGACATCATCTTCTGCCTCTGCATCTTCTTCATCTGCAGCTTCCACTTCAAAGAGGTGCAGGGGAAGCTCGACTCCTGGCTGCCGCGCGACAAGGGGCCGCACGCCGGGGCTCCGACGGCGCCGCTCGTCACCGAGGAGATCCGCGTCTTCATCCGCCGCTCGGGCGAGACGACGGCGCTCGCGTTCGGTTCGCGCGCCGTCGCGACGCCGGACGAGCTCGAGGCCCTCGTGAAGGAAGCCTGGGACGAGAAGGTCGCGAAGACTCCCGACCAGGCCACGGTGATCCTCGACGCCGAGCGCGCCGTGCCGTGGAAGGACGTTCTCGACGTGCTCGACCGCTGCAAGAAGCACGGGATCCAGAAGGTCGAGTTCGCGGAGCCTTTGCCCGCCGCCGCGGCGTCGAGCGAAGTGCCTGCCCGTCGGTGATTTGAAGACATAGAGGAATCCGGGAACTCACCCGCCGCGGAGCGGGTGAGCCTCCCCGCACGAGAGCGGAGGACCCCATGACCAAGAAGAGCTCGTCGAAGATCAAGAAGGCCGCGGCTCCGGCGCCGAAGAAGGCGGCGGAGCTCGAGGACGAGGACGACGGCGGCATGCCGCCCTCCGCGGACGACGCGGCGGCGGAGATGCTCGACAACGCGGTGAAGAACACGCCGTGGTGGGCGCTCAGCCTGGCGTTCCACGGCTGCGTCCTCGCCACGCTGCCGCTCATCGTCTTCTCGCAGAAGCTGCTCGCGGCGGAGCCGATCGTGCAGGAGATCCGGATCCGCAGGCCGGCGGAGAACCGGATCAAGGACATCGAGCCGAGCGACCTCCGTGCGTCACGCGAGATCGCGGGCGATCCCTCGCCGACGCCGGCGGAGGTGCCGAACATCAAGTTCCCCGCGGAGTTCGTGGAGGACAAGGAGTTCTCGGACGGACTCGACCCCGCGCACGAGTACGGCATGAAGGGCTCTCTCGACGGGACGAGCCCCTACGAGGGTTCCGGCACCGGTTGGGGCCGGAGCACCGGCCCCGGAAAGGGCCCCGACGTGATCGGTGCGGGCACCGGTGGCGGCGGCGGCAAGAAGTTCGGCAACGGCCCCTTCAGCGGACGGCACAAGACCTTCATCAAGTCGACGGGCGGCCGCTCGGGGAGCGCCATCCTGCACGGCCTCTACTGGCTCGCGCGCCACCAGCACGAGGATGGCCACTGGTCCACGGAGGGCTACCACCAGAACTGCGGCGGCGGCTCCAAGTGCACGGGCACGGGCCTCTCCGACTTCGACGTGGGCAACACCGGCCTCGCGGTCCTCGCCTTCCTCGGCGCGGGCTACACGCCGGGGCAGCGCTCGTTCTACCGCGACCCGGTCACGAAGAAGGAGATCAACATCGGCGAGGTCGTCCGCAAGGGCATCAAGTGGCTCATCGACAAGCAGAACGCGGACGGCGCGATCGGCCCGCAGGTCGGCGAGATGATGTACAACCACTCGATCGCCGCGCTCGCGCTCTCCGAGGCGTACGGCCTCACGGCCGCCGTGAGCTACCGTCTCCCCGCGCAGAAGTCGATCAACTTCATCGTCAGCGCCCAGAACTACGGGCTCGGCTGGCGCTACACGCCCAAGTGCGGCAACAACGACACGTCGGTCACCGGCTGGTGCGTCATGGCGCTCAAGTCGGCGCAGATCTCGAACCTCGAGGTCCCGCAGACGAGCTTCGTCGGCGCCAAGGCCTGGCTCGACCGCGTGACGGACTCGAACGGCCAGCACGGCTACGACAGGCTCGGCTCGGGCGACATCTACGTGCCGGGCAAGAACGAGAAGTGGCAGCACCACCCGTCCATGACGGCGGTCGGCCTCCTCTGCCGGATCTTCATCGACAAGAAGCAGGGCGAGAAGGTCCTCTCGGACGCGGCGAAGATCGTCATGTCCGACCTCCCGCGCTGGGACCCGAACGGCGCGCACCCGACCGTGGACTACTACTACTGGTACTACGCGACGCTCGCGATGTACCAGCTCGACGGCGGCGAGAACGGCAAGGGCCTCTGGGCGACGTGGAGCAAGACGATCGAGAACGTCCTCTGCGGTCACCAGCGGACCTCGAAGGACGGCTGCCAGGACGGCTCGTGGGACACGGAGAACGTGGACCGCTGGGCCTACGCGGGCGGCCGCGTCTACGGGACGGCGATCAACGTCCTGACGCTCGAGACGAACTTCCGCTACGAGACGGTCTTCGGCTCCCAGAAGCGGAGCAAGTGAAGTGAGACGAGCGGTAGCGAGGCGCGGTGAAGTCTGGAGCGCGGGTCTCGGGGCTCTCCTCCTCGCTCC
>CAZYLP010000079.1:0-16174 GCA_964648345.1 uncultured Planctomycetota bacterium | reverse complement strand
TCCGCGCCGTGAAGAAGGTCCTCTCCCGATGAGGCGCCTCGCCATGAGCTTCGCGCTCCTCCTCGCGCTCATCGGAGCGGGCTGCGGAGGCAACTCCGCGACGAAGCCCGACGGCGGCAGCGGCACTCCCATCCCCGTCGACGAGGGCCCGACCGCGAGCCCCGAGCTCGTGGATGCGTGCGCGAAGCACCTCGACCTCCTCCACCGCCGCCGCGTCGCGAAGGAGCTCGGCCCGAAGATGGCCGCGCTGGCGGGCCCGGTGCCCTCCGACGCCGACTTCGCCGCGAGCCGCGCGCGCGTGAAGTCGCTCGGTCTCAAGGGCGACGACGCCGCCTTCGCGAAGGTCGAGGCCTTCGCCCGGCTCGCGCAGCCGACGCTCCAGCGCGCCGGGCACTCGTTCCTCGGCTGGACGCCCGACCTCGAGGACGTGGGCCTCGCGAAGATCCGGACTCGCCGGCCAGGGGTCTGGAAGCAGCTCTGGGGGAAGCCCGTCGAGTACGAGGTCCTCCTCCTCGACGGCTTCCTCGTGCCCGAGTACCGCCGCTTCTTCGAGGACGCGACGGGCCACAAGGAGGGCGCGCGCGACGTCCCGCGGATCCGCGGCAAGCTCCTCGTGATCGACGCCGCCGGGATCGTCCAGGACGTGAAGCGCGCCGCCGCCGACAAGAACCCGGCCGCCTCGCTCCTCGAGAGGTCGAGCGCCGACGACCTCCTCCGCGAGGTCGAGCTCCGCGAGGCGGCCTACCTCAGGCTCCAGTCCGACGCGCCGCGCGCCTCCGTGCTGGACCAGGCCGTCACGTGGCTCGAGATCCTCGAGGGGAGCCCCGACCTCGCGCTCGCGGCGGGCATCGTCTCCGCGGGCGACGGGCCCGACGAGCTCCGCCGGGTCGGCGCGACGCAGGCGATCGTCCTCAAGCTCCGCGCCGCCGACGAGAAGGAGGAGCGCTCCGAGGTCCTGACGATGCCGGTCGAGCAGCGGCGAAAGCGCTTGAAGGAGCTCGCGCCGCACTACCTCCGCGCCGAGCTAGGCCACTGACTACTTCCGGATCTGGAGGTCGAGGAGCACGCGGCTCCCCTCCTTCACCTTCGCGCGCTCCTCGTCCGTGAGGACCGTGAGCGCGGCGAGCTCACGCTCGGCGCGGTCCTGCGCGCGGGCGAGCGCGATGACGCGCTTCGTGCCCGCGGCGCGCCGTGCGCCCGTGTCGAGCGAGACGTCGACGAGCGGAAGCGCGGAGGCCTCGAGCGCGTACTTCCGCGCCACGGGCTGCGCCGCGTCGAGCGAGCGCGCCGAGAGCTCGAAGGCCTTCTTCCAGTCGGCGAGCACCGCTTCGACGAGGCCGTCCTGGGTCGTCGAGCGATGCGTCGAGCGATCCGCGTGCGCCATGGCCATCACGTCGTCGCCGATCGACTCGAAGTAGCGCCCGAGCTGCTCGGGCCGGAGGAAGCTCGCGAGGTTCGACTCCTCCTCGAGCTTCTCCTCGAGCTCGCGGGCGAGCGTCGCGTGGAAGCGCTCATCGGCCGGAGCTTCCTTCTTGCCGCTCGTGTCGTGGACGTGCCGCCTCAGCGCCGCGATCTGCGCCTCGTCGAGGCCGACTCCGTGCGCGTCGAGCCAGGCCGGATAGAAGGCCTCCTGGACGACCGGGTCGCCGTAGGCCTGCCACGGGTTCTCGAAGCCGCGGAGCTTCGCGATCTCGGCGATCGCGACGTTCATCTTCGAGAGCTGGAGGTAGAGCGAGGGCTCGATCGACGACTGCATGCCCTTCGCCTTCGCACGGTTCACGAGGACGAGCGCCTGCGTGCCCGCCTTCCAGTCGAACTTGGCGACGAGCGCGCGGACATCGTCGTCCGTCGTGGCCCGTCTACCGACGAGGGGCTGCTCGACCTCGGCGGGCTTCTTGTCGGACTTGGCGGGCTTGATCGCGTCCGCCTCGGCTCACGGCCCCGAGCTTCTTCTCGAGCTCGAGCGCGCGCGCCTCCGAGCGGGCGAGGGCCGTCTCGAGGTCGGCGATCTTCTTCGCGGCCGCGGCGTGCTCGACCGTCTCGGCGGTCGGGGTCGCGAGCGAGATCGGCGGGCGAGCCTGCGAGGTGAACTTCTCGCCCTCTCGAACGGTCGTCTGCTGCCCGTCCATGTTCAGGAGCACGGCCCCCGAGACGACTCCGACCGCGACGACCGTCGCCGCAACGGCTCCATGAGTACGCTTCACCGGATCCTCCTGCTTGCCCGGCGCCGCCGCCGGGCCCACCTCGACCGTGATCTCTGCTCTTCGTGAAGGGGCGACGAGTGCTCCCAGACCCAGACCGACGACGAGGGCCGCCGCGACTCCGAACCGGCTCCAGCCCGCGCGCGGCGCGAAGCGCTTCGCGACCTCGACGTTCGCCGCGGCGCCGAGCGTGTCCTCGAGCCCCTCCTCGATCGCGTCGAGCTCGGCCGTGAACGCCCGGCACTGCTCGCAGCGAGAGACGTGCTCGACGAACGCGCGGTCCCGCTCCGCGTCGAGCGGTCCCGACGCCCGGTCGAGCCTCGCTTCACGCGCGTCTTCGCACTTCACGACTTCTCTCCACGAAGCTCCGCGCGGAGCTGAACGAGCGCGCGCGAGAGCCGCATCCTCACGGCCTCCGGGGTCGTGCCGAGCGTCTCGGCGATCTCGGCCGCGGAGCGGCCCTCGAGGTATCGCAGCGTGACGACCGCCTGCGACGCCTCGGGGAGCGTGCGGACCGCGGCGAGCATCCGCTCGCGCTCCTCCGCTCGCTCGAGACGGCCGCTCTCGGCCCGCGCCTCCGGCTTCGCGACGCGGGGGAGCGCCGCCTTCTCGGCGCGATCGCGCCGACCCCACATGCGAGCGCGGTTGAGCGCGACCTGCACGAGCCACCCCTTGAAGCGAGCCGGATCCCGGACCTCGTCCTGCTTCCGGTAGGCCTCGAGGAAGACCTCCTGGACGAGGTCCTCCGTCTCGGAACGGCGACGCGTCGTCCGCGCGACGAGCGCGGCGACGAGCCGCTCGTACCGAGCGACCAGCGTGGAGAAGTCCTCGCGGGCCTGGGCCAGCATCCGTTTCGCTCGAGTAGGTGCTCGAGGACGACGAACGTAACACGCGCCCCGATTTTCCTTAACTCCGGGCACCCGAACGGCATAATCCGCCCATGAACCGTTCGTTCTTGATGGTGCTCTTCCTCTCGGGCTGCTGCCCGACGTTCAACTTCGGCAACAAGACCGCGACGCCCACGCCCGCGCCGGCCCCGGCGCAGACGGGTCACGTCTCCGGCACGGTCTTCGGGACCGACGGGAAGCCGTTCGCCGTGAAGGGCGCGAAGATCAAGGTCGGCGTCGGCGGCGTCTCGGCTGCGGGCGCGAACGTGAGCTTCTCGCCGGCCGTCGAGAACGGACACTACGACCTCGAGCCCCCGAAGGGCCTCTACCAGGTCCACGCGCGCCTCGAGCTCGACTGGAACGGGAAGCACTTCGTCATGGATCTCGATCCGGTCCAGGACAACACGGTCCAGCGCGACTCGTCGAAGGGCTTCGTCCAGGACTTCACGTGGCGGATCCAGGGCAAGAGGCGGGGGGACGCGGACCCGAACAACCACACTCACTGGTACGGCGCAACCGCGAGCATGGTCTACGGCATCTACCGCGAGGACATGAAGAAGGGCGTCCCCCAGCCGCCGCCGGGGACGAAGGCCGTCTTCACCTTCACGCCCGCGGGGCCGCTCGTGGACGGGAGCGAGGGGAAGCCGGTCACGTTCGAGCGCCCGTTCGACAAGGTCCTCACCGGGCTCACGACCAACAACTGCTGCGACCTGCCGCTCGGGGACTACAAGATCACGGGTGCGATCCACTTCCCCGACGGGAAGACGCAGCCCGCGGCGTTCGAGACGGCCTACGCGAAGTACGCCGACTCCTACGACTATGTCCTGACGCC
Organism: uncultured Planctomycetota bacterium; assembly: GCA_964648345.1. Taxonomy (GTDB): domain Bacteria; phylum Planctomycetota; class J058; order J058; family JACQDU01; genus CAZYLP01. Next base: position 12,254 of record CAZYLP010000079.1, on the reverse strand, counting down.
GGACTCGATCACGGGGTCGTTCTGCCGGATCGTGGGCTTCACGCGCCCTCCCGAATAGGACGCCTCGCGCCGGCTGAACGAACGCGGCATACTCCCGCATGAACCGCTCGAGCTTGCTGGTGATTTTCCTCTCCGGCTGCTGCATGAACTTAAGCAGCGGCCCCAAGACCGGCCCCACGGCGCCGCCGGCGCCCGCGACTCCGGGGGCTCCCGCCCCGCCGCCCGCTCCCGGCCCGGCGAAGTCGGGTCACGTCTCGGGCACGATTTACGGCACCGACGGGAGACCGCTCGCACTCAAGGGTGCAAAGGTGCACGTGCGGGTCTCGGGCACGTCGAGCGCGGGCGCGAACGTCAGCTTCTCTCCCGCCGTGGACGACGGCCGGTACGACCTCGCGCCGCCTCACGGGCTCTACCACGTCACCGCGACCATGGAGTACGACTGGAACGGGAAGCACTACACCATGGAGCTGAAGCCCGTCCAGGACAACACGGTCACGCGCGACTCCGAGAAGGGCTTCGTCCAGGACTTCGAGTGGAAGATCCAGGGCCCTCGGCGCACTCCCGCCGAGCCGAACAACCACACGCATTGGTACGGGAGCACGGTCTCGATCGGCTTCCAGGGCTACCGGAACGACATCAGCAAGCCCGTCCCAGGCGCGGCCGACGGGTCGAAGGTCGTGTTCACGTTCACGCCCGTCGGCCTCCTCATGGACGGGACGCAGGGGAAGACGGTCACGTTCGAGCGGACGTTCAGGCGCGAGAGCCTCGACAACGACCACTGCTGCGACCTTCCGCTCGGCAACTACACGATCACGGGCGTGATCCAGCACGCGGACGGGAAGACGCAGCCGGCGCTCATCCAGAAGGGTTACAAGGAATTCGTCGCGTCCTATGACCACGTCCTCGAGCCCAACGGGGATGGGCTGACCGGCGCCTGGCCGAGGATCCTGGGCTTCACGCGCGACACTCCATAAGGCAATCTAGTGGCGAATTGGCAGACACGCGGGAGTGGCGGAATCGGCAGACGCCCTAGGTTTAGGCCCTAGGGGGCGAAAGCCCGTGAGGGTTCAAGTCCCTCCTCTCGCATGAGTCTCAGCACTCTCGCTGCTTGCCACGCTTCCGCGCCCAATAGTCGCGATTTTGGCGTGCAACACTCGTGAGGTCGGTGAGCCCTCGGCTACCGCACCAACCGTCAGTTTGTGAGTGACAGTTCGGGCAGAGGAACTGAAGGTTCTCGGCCCGATCGTCGAGGAAGTCTCTGTTCTTGTGGTCGACCTGGAAGACGAGCTTCGCTCCGCACCAGAGTGGCTCGATTCCGCAGCGACCGCACCGGTACTCTCGTCCGATCGCGATCAGAGCTCGGCGGAGTCTAAATGCGGCCTGACGGTTCCCTTGCTCACGCTTGACGAGGATCTCGTCCGGGGTTCGCCGAACGCACCCCTTATGTCGCTCCCCAGAGTTCGCCCGTTGACCCAGGAAGTGCGACGTGTCGATGCCGAAGTGCTTGATACGGCGCGCGACGTGAGAGTGGGTGCCGCCCGCCTGACGTAGGCCCAGGGCCCGGAGCACTCCTGCGACGGAGATCGACTCGCGCACCGCCTTCTCTAGCACTTCGCGCGTGTAACGTATTGCATCAGGGGCTGCTCGCCCTCGCCTCAAGAAGTGCGAGGTGTCGATGCCGAACTCCTTGATACGGCGCACGACAAGCGAGTGGGAGCCTCCGCCGCTCAAGCCCAAGAGCTTGAGAACCCCGTGTACCGAGGAGGAGTCACGGACGGCCTTCTCGAGGAGCTCACGCGTGTACTTCATGCCTCACACCCCTAAAAAAGAACCCTAACACGCGCCACCGACATCTGGACCCTCGACCCGTGGCGGGTCGACAATCTCTCCTCCATGCGCTATTCTTTTATTGGTCACACGACCAATTTATGAGCACGCGAACGGACTCGGCCAAGAAGCTCGGACTCCTCGCGACCCTCTACTTCTCGCAGGGTCTGCCGTTCGGCTTCTTCACGCAGGCGGTCCCCGTCCTCCTGAGGAAGGCGCAGTACTCCCTCGGAGACATCGGCCTCGCCTCGCTGCTCGCGCTCCCGTGGGCGCTCAAGTTCCTCTGGGCCCCGCTCGTCGATCGGAAGTCGCTCCCCGGCATCGGCCGCCGGAAGTCGTGGATCCTCCCGGTACAGGCGGCGACCTCGCTCCTCCTCCTCGCCCTCGCCGCGAGCGTGACGCCGAACTCCTTCGCCCTCATGCTCGCGGCCGTCTTCGCGCTCAACTTCCTGGCCGCGACGCAGGACATAGCGACGGACGGCCTCGCCGTGGACCTCCTCGCCCCCGAGGAGCGCGGCCTCGCGAACGGCGTCCAGGTCGGCGGCTACCGCGTCGGCATGATCGTGGGCGGCGGCGCGCTCCTCATCGTCTTCGAGAAGCGCGGCCCCGCGCTCGCGTTCCTCGTCATGGCCGCGCTCATCGCGATCGCGAGCATCCCCGTGATCTTCGCGCGCGAGCCGGCCCCCTCCCCGACCCTCCCCCGCTCCGCGGGGGAGGGAGCGACGCCCCACTTCTTCTCGCGGCCCGGAGCCGGCCGGCTTCTCCTCCTCGTCGTCACCTACAAGGCCGGCGAGGCGTTCGCCGTCGGGATGCTGCGGCCGTTCCTCTCCGACCTCGGCATGAAGCTCGACGAGATCGGCAAACTCCTCGGCACCGTCGGCTTCGCGTCGGGCCTCCTCGGCGCGTTCGCGGGCGGAGCGCTCGTGGGACCGCTCGGGCGGCGGCGCGCGCTCGTCGTCTTCGGCGTGCTCCAGGCCATGGCGGTCGCGGGCTACGCGACGATCGCACCCGGCAGGCCCGAGCGGTCGTGGCTCTACGTCGCGTGCGGCGCGGAGCACTTCACGAGCGGCATGGCGACGACCGCGCTCTTCACCTGCATGATGGACTGGTGCCGCAAGGAGTCGAACGCGACCGACTACACCGTCCAGGCGAGCGCGGTCGTCATCGCGACCGGCCTCGCCTCCGCGTTGAGCGGGTTCAGCGCCCAGGCGCTCGGCTACGCGGGCCACTTCGCGCTCGCGACGTTCATGGCGCTGCTAGCCGTCCTCGCTGTCGCGCACCTCATGCCCGAGCGGTCATACTCCACGCCGTGAAGCGCGCCCCGCTCCTCGCCCTCCTCCTCGCCCTCGCCACCGGTCTCGCGGACGCGGGCGACGGCATGAAGAAGGTCGCCTTCCAGTCGAAGATCACGCACGTGCAGCCGCTGACGGGGCTCGTCCTCTGGACCGACAACGAGCACGTCGCGACCGCGCCGGTCCAGCTCGAGTTCAGCTACTTGAAGTACTCCTCGATCGTCTCGAAGCGCGGCGAGTACGACTGGGCGCCGCTCGAGAAGCTCCTGGATCAGTGCGCGAAGCGCGGACACCAGCTGATCCCCCGCTTCGCGTTCGTGAAGCCGGGCGAGAAGACGACCGTGCCCGACTACATAAAGGCCCTCTCGGACTACGAGGAGAAGGTAGGCGAGAGCGAGAAGAAGAAGACCTGGTTCCCCGACTGGCGCCACGAGGAGCTCCGCCGCTTCACGAAGGAGTTCCACGAGCGCTTCGCGAAGAAGTACGACGCGGACCCGCGCCTCGCGTACGTGGAGACGGGCTTCGGCCTCTGGGCCGAGTGGCACATCTACGACGGACCGCTCGAGCTCGGACGCACCTTCCCGAGCCGCGAGTTCCAGGGCGAGTTCCTGCGCCACGTGACGAAGGTCTTCGTGAAGACGCCGGTCCTCGTCTCGGTGGACTCGACGGACGAGGAGTCCGGCCCGTTCCAGAAGGACCGGAGCCTCCTCGACCTCCCGTTCGGCGCGTTCGACGACTCGCTCCTCCAGAAGGAGCACGCGACCGAGAACATGAAGAAGTGGAAGGCGATCGGCCGCGACCGCTACCTACGTGCTCCCACGGGAGGGGAGCTCAGCTACGCGAGCGATCACGACCAGAAGCACGCGCTCGACGAGGACGGCCCGCACGGCGAGTCCTTCGAGAAGCTCGCGAAGAAGCTCGGCCTCACCTTCGCGATCGCGAACGACCAGCTCGCCCACCAGAAGCCCGAGCGCGTGAAGGCGGCCGGGCTCGCGTGCGGCTATCGCTTCAAGGTCGAGTCCCTCGAGGCGAACGCGACGGCATCGCGCGTGACGATCGAGAACGCCGGGGTCGCGCCGCTCTACCACGACGCGTGGCCCGCGGTGGGCGGCGTCCGCTCGAAGACCTCGCTCCGCGGCCTCGCGCCCGGCGCGAAGCGCACCTTCGAGATCGCGAAGGGCGGCTCCCGGCCCGAGCTCACGGTCGCGTGCGACCGGCTCGTCCCGGGTCAGGAGATCGAGCTCGAGTGACCCGGCTCCTCTACACCGCGACGATCTTCGCGAGCGCGGCGCTCCTGTTCCTCGTGCAGCCGCTCTTCGCGAAGATGGTCCTCCCGCGCTTCGGCGGCACGCCCGGCGTGTGGAGCACGTGCATGGTGTTCTTCCAGGCGGCGCTCCTCGCGGGCTACGCCTACGCGAACGCCGCGACGCGCCTCGCACCCCGGAGCCAGGCGATCCTCCACTCGGTGCTCCTCCTCCTCCCGTGGCTCACGCTTCCGATCTCCGCGCCCGAGGGCGCGGGCACCGCGGGCGAGAACCCGATCCCGCTCCTCCTCGCCGAGCTGGCGCGGAACGTCGGACTCCCGTTCCTCCTCGTCTCGACGACGGCGCCTCTCGTCCAGACGTGGTTCGGCCGCACCGACGACTCGCAGGCGAGCGACCCCTACTTCCTCTACGCGGCGAGCAACGCGGGGAGCTTCGTCGGCCTCCTCGGCTACCCGTTCGTCCTCGAGCGCTCGCTCGCCCTCGGCGACCAGAGCCGCGCGTGGACCGCGGGCTACCTCGTCCTCTCGCTCCTCGTCGCATCGTGTGCCTGGCACTCGGCGCGCTCCGCGGGACCGGCCACGCCTGCTCCGAGCGAGCCGGCGGCGAAGCCCCTCGGCACGACCCGTCAACTGCGGTGGCTCGCGCTCTCGGCGGTCCCCTCCGCGCTCCTGATCGCCGTCACGAACTTCCTGACGACGGACCTCTTCTCGGCGCCGCTCCTCTGGGTCGTGCCGCTCGCGCTCCACCTCCTCACCTTCGTGAACGTCTTCGCGCGCCGGCCGCTCGTCCCGCACCGGCTCGTCGTGCTCGGAGCGCCCATCGTGCTCGGAGCGCTCGTCCTCGCGCTCGCGCTCGATTACCGCGAGCCGCGCCTCATCGGGTGGATCCTCGCGGGACACCTCGCGGCCTTCGCGTGGGTCGCGCTCCTCTGCCACGGAGAGCTCGCGAAGGACCGCCCCGACCGCGCGCACCTCACGCGCTTCTACCTCGTCATGTCGCTCGGAGGCGTCCTCGGCGGCTCGTTCGTCGCGCTCGTCGCGCCGCTCGTCTTCACGGACGTCCTCGAGTACCCGCTCGCGGTCGCGGCGGCGCTCCTCCTCCTCCCGGGCGAAGGCCGCGCGCTCGTCGCTCGCCGCGTGTTCGCGGTCGCCGCGATCGTCCTCCTCGCCGTCTTCCTCGGCCGCCGCGCGCGCGACCCGAAGTCGATCTTCGCGGAGAGGAGCTTCTTCGGCGTGAACCGGGTCCGCCGCCAGGGCTTCGAGGGGGCCTCGAACCGCCTCCACTCGCTCGACCACGGGACGACGACGCACGGCCGCCAGCGCATCGACGCGCGGAGCGGCGCGCCGATCCGCGAGGACGAGCCCGTCGCCTACTACTTCCCGGGGAGCCCGTTCTCGCGGTACTACGCCGCGGTCGTCGGGAAGACGCCCGGGAAGAGCGTCGGCGTCATCGGCCTCGGCGCGGGCTCGATCGCGGGCTACGCGGCGCCCGGGCAGAGCGTCACGTTCTACGAGATCGACGCCGCGGTCCTCAGGATCGCGGAGGACACGCGCTTCTTCACGTACCTCTCGGGCGCGAAGGCGCGCGGCGCGAAGGTCGAGACGGTCCTCGGCGACGCGCGGCTCACGCTCGCGGCGGACTCGCGGAAGTTCGACCTCCTCGTCGTGGACGCCTTCACGAGCGACACGATCCCGCTCCACCTCCTCACGCGCGAGGCGATCGAGAAGGTCTACCTCCCCCACGTCGTCGAGGGCGGCGCGATCGCGTTCAACATCTCGAACCGCTACCTCGACCTCCGCCCCTTCGTCGGCGACCTCGCCGCGAGCCTCGGCCTCACGTGCATCGCGTGCCTCGAGGCGGTGCGCGAGGAGGACAAGCTCCGCGGCTGCGACGGCGCGCACTGGGCGGTCCTCGCGCGCGACGAGCGGCCGCTCCGCGCGCTCCTCGCCGAGGGGCGCTGGGACCGCGTCGGCCCGCGCGCAAAGCCGATCGTCTGGACGGACTCCTCGTCGGACATCCTCTCCGCGCTCATCCGCTGAGCGCGGAGAGGAACGAGCGGCCTACTTGGCTCCGGCCGGCGTCGCCTGGATCCCGCGCTCGCCGTCCGCGCCGAGGATCGGGAGGATGTCCTTCGCCCAGTCGATCCCCTCGCCCTGCTTCTTGGGCGTCGGGTAGCGGCCCTGCTCGTAGTTGTTCCGCTTCTGGGGGAGCGACTTGTAGTCCGGGTAGGTCTTGTCGTAGCCCGGGATCGACGTCTCCTTCGGGAGCCCGACCGCGGCGCGGACCGCCCAGAGCTCGTCCTGCGTCGAGAACTTGGTCCCGACGAGGGGAGCGCCCTCGCGGTAGGACCACTTGTCGACCCACTCCTTCGCGAGCTTCGCGACGAACTTCGGGAGCTCGGCCACGTTCCCCTTCGACTTGCACTCGAGCTGGTCGCCGAACTCCTTCGCCGCGACGCCGCCCGCGTTGGCGACGGCCATGTCGCCCTTCAGGTTGAAGAAGAACAGGTTGTTGATGAGGTTCATCGACTCGCCCTTGGCGCCGAACTTGGTGTCGATCGCGCCGCCGTCCGAGAAGGCGAGGACGTTGTTCTCGATGACGTACTTCGCCGCGTCGGCCTTGGGGTCCGCCGTGATCGCGCGGCCCTCGCCGGCGCCGAACGCGTAGTTGAACGCGATCGTGTTGTGCTTGAGGTGGATCGTGGGCTTGCCCCAGCCGCCGCCCGCGAGCGCCTCGATCGCGCGGCCCTGCGAGATGAGGACGAGGTTGTTCTCGATCACGGTGGGCTTGTCGCCGCCGCACTTCACGTAGATGCCCCACCACGGGCTGTTCACGATCACCATGTTCCGGACCGTGAAGTGGCCCTGGCCGATGAGCTGCACCGTCGGATCGGTGCCCGACTTCTTCCGGTTGAGGGCCTGGTAGCCCCACGGAGAGTTGTCGTGGTGGCCCTCGACGCGCTTGTTCGCGCCCGGGTCGCCGTCGCCGAAGTAGTGGTTCGAGTTGCCGCGGTCGATGAAGAAGCCGTCGATCGTGACGTTCGAGATCTTGTTGTCGGGCGACTCGACGTGGATGACCTTGCCGCCGTTCCCGTTTCCTTCGTCCCGCGGCGGCCCGATCTCGGAGATGTGCTTGAAGGGGTCGCGCGAGGAGAAGTCCTTCGCCCACCCGCCTTCGAGCGTGAAGTCGCCGCAGCTGATCTGCGGGAGCGTCGGCGCCTTGCCCTGGCCCTCGTAGCGCCCCTCGGCCACGAAGATGTGGTCGCCGGGCTTCAAGTCCTTGATGACCTTCCAGAGGACCTTCTTCGGCTTCTCCTTCGTCCCATCGTTGTCCTCGCTGCCCGTCTCGACCGAGACGTAGATGTCGCGCGCGAACGCCGTCGTGGGCGTCGCGACGAGGCCGAGGAGCAGCAACGCCGTGCTGAGCTTCATGGAGTCCCTCCCGTTCTTCGGCGCGAATGAGATCATTTTCATATGCAAGATCGCCAGACGCTCAGGAAGCCCGGGACATTCACGACCTGTTACGGCTGCGGGTCGGACAACAAGCGCGGCCTCGGGCTCCAGTTCTTCAAGGAGACGGACTCCGTCTTCGCCGAGTTCACGCCCGACAAGGACCACGGCGGCTACGGCGCCGTGGTCCACGGAGGAGTCGTCGCGACCGCGATCGACGAGGCGCTCGGCTGGGCGATCTACGGTCTGCGCGACAAGCTCGGGGTCACGACGGAGTTGCGCGTCCGGTTCGAGGCGCCCGTCCTCTGCGGCAAGACCTACGGCGTGCGCGGGCGCATCGTCCGCGAGGACGAGAAGGTCGCGGCGATCGTCGTCGAGATCCACGACGCCGCGGGTCGCCGCGTCGCGTCGGGCGAGGGTGACATGCGGTACGTGTCGGCGAAGGCGATCGAACGGATCGGCGGGTTCAAGTGGTCAGGGGCTTAACGTTTCGTTCGCGGCCGTGAGCCCATTCCTCGATGCGGGGCCCGGGCACACTCGTTGCGCCTCGTGGGTCGGCGACCCATGCCGAAGAAGCGTCCGACCACGACCGCGCGCCGCCGCGAGCTCCTCGCGCGCCTCGAGCAGGCGCTCGCCGAGAGCGTGGACACGCGCCGCCGCGTGGCCAACAGTCTCGAGCGCGACGAGGCCGCGACGCTCGAGCGCGCGGCGCGAAGGCCGAAGAAGGAGGAGCCCGAGGAGAGCTAGGACCCAACCTCGGCCGATCGAGCATTGAATTCGCCTCGCCGAGCCGTGAGACTGGCTGCATGTCGCTGGCTCGCCGAACCGTCGTCGCACTGGCCCTCACGGTCGTCATGAGCGGATGCGGGCCGGTCCCGATCGCGATCTTCGGCATCGCGCTCGGCGGGGCTCTTCGCGATCGAGACGGACGCCCCCAGAGTCCGCCACCTCTCGTGATCGAGACCCCGCCTCCGCCCCCTCAACCACCTGCACCGCCGGCGCCGCCGCCGCCGGCACCACCGCCGGGTCCATCGCCGCCGCCGGCTCCGAACGCGACGCTCGTCTTCACCGTCCAGCCCACGGCCACTTCGGCGGGGGCCGCCCCTGACGGCACCGGACTCATCCGTCACTACAGGCTCGACGACGGCGTGGGTGCGGTCACCACGGACGCGAGCGGTACGGCGGACGGGTTCCTCATCAACGGCCCGGCGTGGGTGCCGACCGCGCGGATCGCAGGCGGGCTCGCGTTCGACGGCGTCGACGACTACGTGGCCGGAGGGACGCTCCCTCCGATCGGGCTCGCGGATGACTTCACGTGGTCCTGCTTCGTCTTCCTGAGACCTATGCTCAGCGCGCACGCGGTGATCGTCGGGAACCGCGGTGGCGGAGCCGGGGGCGGAGCGGAGTTCGTGAAGCTCACGCCGAACAACTTCCAGTTTTTCGCGGGCGGCACGCCTTACATGAACTACTCGGTGCCGCTGAACGAGTGGCGGCATCTCTGCGTCGTGAAGAGCGGCGCGAACCTCACCTACTACTCGAACGGCTCCCCGGTCGCGACGGTCGTCGCGAGCTCCGGGATGGGCTCGAACCCGCTCTATCTCGGAGGAGACTTCAACTTCGGCCAGGAGATGACTCGCGGCACCCTCGACGAGGTGCGCCTGTACACGCGCGCGCTCGGGGCGAGCGAGGTCTCGTCCCTGGCCGCCGGAGTCGCGACGGGGTTCTCTCCGTCGATCGAGGTCGCGATCCTCGACTCGAGCGGCGCGGTGAACGCCGCCGCGACCGATGCGGTCACGCTCGCCGTCGTCCCCGACGCGAGCGGGGCCGCGCTCCGCGGGACGACTACCGTGAATGCCGTCAACGGGGTCGCCGTCTTCCGCGATCTCTGGGTCGACAAGGCCGCCGCGGGGCTTCGCCTGACGGCCAGCAGCAGCTCGGCACCGAGCGTGTCGAGCGACGCGTTCGACGTCCGGGCCGGGACCACCGCCGTCCTGGCGTTCGAGACGCAGCCGTCGAACGCCGTCGCCGGAGCGTCGATCGCCCCCGCGATCGAGGTCTCGGCCCTGGACCCCCTCGGGATCCCTGTCGCGGACGGCACCAGCATCACGATCGCCATGGGATCGAACCCGGGCGGCGCCACGCTCGCGGGCACGACGACGGCCTTCACCGTCGCCGGAGTGGCGACCTTCTCGAACCTCCGGATCGACCGCGGCGGCACGGGCTACACGCTCGTCGCTCGATCGGGCCCGGCGACGCCCTTGACGAGCACGCCATTCGACGTGAGCGAGCGACGGCTCGCGTTCGTCGTGCAGCCCACGAACGCGCTCACCGGAGGCGCGATCGCACCCGCCGTCCAGGTCGCCATCCAGGACGGGACGGGCGCGACGATCACGACGGCGAACGACCCGGTCACGATCCAGCTCGGGACCAACCCTTCGGGTGCGACTCTCTCGGGCACTCTCACCGTGAACGCCGTGAACGGCATCGCGACGTTCCAGGACCTCTCGCTCGATCGCGCCGACGCGGGATACACGCTCGCCGCGCGGAGCGGAGGGATCTCGGCCGTAGCGCCGGGGATCGTGAGCTGGTGGCGCGCCGAGGGAGACGGCTCGGACGCCGTGAGCACGAATCACGGCATGCTGGCGAACGGCGTGGCCTTCACTTCTCCGGCGAAGGTGGGCCAGGGCTTCGCCCTGAACGGCGTCGACCAGTTCGTGGCCGTCGGGTCGCCGCCCTCCCTCGACCTCACGGGGAGCTTCACGCTCGAGGCATGGGTCAACGTGTCGACCCTGAGCGAGGGGCAGCTCGCGGCCGTCGTCACGAAGTGGGGCCAGAGCACGAGCCTCGACTGCTACGGTCTCTGGCTGGTGAAGAGCGGCGGCGTGATCCGCGCGCTCACCGCGGTCGGCGTCGCGGGCGTCGGAGACGGTGGCATGACGGGCGGCACCGTCCCCCAGGGACGGTGGACGCACGTCGCCGCGACGTACGACAGCGCGAGCGGGACGAACGTCCTCTTCGTGAACGGCCAGCAGGTCGCCACCCGCACCAAGCCGGGCGGGACGTTCGCGTCGCCGAAGGACCTCCTCATCGGCCGGGAGGACTCGACGGCTCCGCGTCCGTTCCACGGCTCGATCGACGAGGTCGCGATCTTCGCTCGCGCGCTCACGCCCGCGGAGGTGCAGAACGTCTTCGCGGCCGGCGGGGCCGGGAAGCAGGCGACGGCGAGCGCAGCGTTCGACATCGGTCCCCTGTTCACGCCGACCGGGTCCCTCGCCACGGCGCGCTCGAACCACACCGCAACGCTCCTTCCGAACGGGAAGGTCCTCGTCGTGGGCGGCGCGAACAGCACGGGCAATCCGTCGACGGACGCGGAGCTGTTCGATCCGGTGACAGGAACCTTCTCGGCGACGGGGTCCCTCGCGACGGCGCGCGGCGTCCACACGGCGACGCTTCTCCCGAGCGGCAAGGTCCTCATCGCCGGCGGTCCGACCACGAGCGCCGCCGAGCTGTACGATCCGGCCACGGAGACGTTCTCTCCCACGGGGACGCTCAACCAGGCGCGAATCGAGCACACGGCGACCCTGCTCCAGGACGGAAGGGTCCTCCTCGCCGGGGGCAGGGACGGCATGACGTACCTGTCGAGCGCCGAGCTCTACGATCCCGCGACCGGCAACTTCACCGTCACGGGCTCTCTAGGCGTGATCGGCGCGTACCGGACCGCGACGCTCCTCCAGAACGGCAAGGTGCTCGTGGCCGCGGGCTGGAACGGGACGTCCTTCCTCGCCGGCGCGGAGCTCTACGATCCGGCGACGAGCACGTTCACGGCGACCGGCTCGCTCGCGACGGCGAGATACGTGCACTCGGCGACGCTCCTTCCGGACGGCAAGGTGCTCGTCGCCGGCGGTTACGGCGACCCGAGCGCGTGGTACCTGTCGAGCGCCGAGCTCTACGACCCGGCCGCGGGGACGTTCTCGACGACGGGCTCGCTCACGGGCATCCGCGGCGAGCACTCGGCGACGCTCCTCCCGAACGGCAAGGTCCTCGTGGCGGGAGGCTACGGCGGCCCGGGCGCGATCCACCTCGTGACCGCGGAGCTCTACGACCCGGCCGCGGGCACCTTCACGTCGACGAGCTCCATGGGGACGGCCCGCAAGCTCCACACGGCGACGCTCCTGACATCCGGTGCCGTCCTCGTCGCCGGAGGGATCAACGGCCCGGGGTACGTGGCGAGCGCCGAGCTCTATCGCTGAAGCGTTAGCGGACCCCGGGGTCGCCCGCCGCCGGCTCGAGGACGAGGAGCGCGCTCGCGACGGGGTTCACGCGCCCCTCCTCGCCGGGAGGGACGTTCACGAGCTCGTTCCTCGCGACGAGCGTCGAGGAGGGACCGCCGTCGAGGTTGAGCGCCTCCTTGCAGCCGAGCG
>CAZYLP010000078.1:0-16180 GCA_964648345.1 uncultured Planctomycetota bacterium | reverse complement strand
CACCGAGATCGGGATCACGATCAACAAGAACATGATCCCCTACGACCCGCGGAAGCCGATGGACCCCTCGGGCATCCGCCTCGGGACGCCGCTCGTCACGAGCCGCGGCATGGGCGCCGACGAGATGCGGAAGATCGCCGAACTGATCGACCGCGCGCTCCAGGCGAAGGACGACAAGAAGAAGCTCGCCGACCTCCACGAGGAGACGCGCGAGCTCACGCGCCGCTTCCCGATCCGCGGGCGGTACGTGAAGGGCTGAGCCGTGAGACGCGCCCCGTCCGTCACCGTCCTCGTCCTCCTCGTCCTCTGCGGCGGTTGCGCCGTCTGGGACCGCGCCGTCGCGAACTACGTCATCGAGCGCCAGGAGCGCGTCCAGACGTACGAGGGCACGTACGTCGAGAAGGGCTCCATCCCGGGCAAGCCCGACCAGGAGGTCCGCGGCCGCGTCCGCTTCGCGGCTCCCAGCCACTTCACGGCCGAGGTCCTCGAGCCCGAGCTCTACCGCGGCGACGCCGTCGCGTACGACGGCACTCACCTCTGGCTCTACTCCGCGCGGACGCACTCGGGGATCCACGTGAGGAACGTGCCGTGGAGCCAGGAGCGCTGGCGCGACTGGATGTACGAGACGATCCGCTCGAACCGCTCCGCCTACGAGCTGATCGGCGACGAGGAGCGCGTGACGCTCGCGGGCCGCGTCGCGCAGCGCTGGCGGATCGAGTCCAGGATCGAAGGCCTCCCCTCGTCGCGCTGGTGGATGGACGACGAGTTCACGACGACGCTCCGCCTCGACGCGGGTCAGTTCTCCTTCAAGTTCGACCAGGTCGCCTTCAACCGCCCGCTCGTGACCGAGGACTGGGTCCCGCCACCGGACGCGGCCTGGTTCGAGTGGGACATGGCCGCCGCCTCCGTGCCCATGAGGGAGATCCGCGAGTTCACCGACTTCAAGGTCCTCGAGCCCGGCCCCGACTGCGACCTCGAGCGCACCAAGGTCATCTGGCCACGGACCGACGTCGCCCCGATCCTCGCGCTCTACTACGAGCGCGGCCCGTTCTACGCCTCCGTCGCGCAGCTCAAGGACGATGGCGCCGCGGATCCTCTCGCGCGCGGCGTCGATGTCGACCTCGGCGACACGAAGGGCCGCCTCGCGGGCATCGGCTGGATGAGCATCCTCTGGTTCAGCCGCGGCGGCGTCTCGGTCGTGATCATCTCGAACCTGCCGCTCCACGAGCTCCTCTCGTTCGCGCGCTCTCTCAAGTCACGATAGGGGTTGCCGGACCTGGCTGAAATGCATCCAGGGAGGCCAGTGCGTGGCCAGCCGAGCGCGAGCCCGTGGCGAGGGCTTGCGGAGATGCACGGGAGGCGCGAGGCTTGCTGCCCGAGGCAGATCCGAATGCGCCACGCTCTGATCCTTGCTCTGTTCTCCGTGGCTCTGATCGGCTGTCCGCCGCCGAAGAACGACCACGTGCCGGTCCCGCTCCCGGCGGACGTGCAGACCGACCCGCCGCCGCCTCCGCGCGAGACGAGGCCGGATCCGAACGACAAGCCCGCGGCTCCGATCACCTCGGAGACGATCGCGGCCATGATGTCCGAGGCGCGCGACAAGGGCGTGATCTCGGCGCTCCCTCACCTCAAGATCTTCGTCAAGGAGAAGCGCATCGAGATCGAGGGCGCGACCGCCTTGAAGGTCGGGCCGCAGCTCGAGCTCCTCGCGTGCTCGGCGCGCGGGAAGGCGTACGAGAGCCTCCTCATCTGGCTCTGCGAGCCGAGCCACCTCCAGCTCGCGCTCATCATGATCGGGCTCACGCCGACGCCGCAGGTGGAGCAGTTCGGCGAGCAGAAGGAGCTCAAGCAGGGCGAGAAGGTCGTCATCGAGGTCGAGTGGACCGACCCCGTGACCAAGAAGCAGGTGAGGAGGCGCGCGGAGGACCTGCTCTTCGACGTCTACCGCGACGGCTGCATGAAGTACTCGGGCTTCGTCTTCACGGGCTCGCGCCAGCTCGACGTGCCGCAGCCGCCCGACTGGGTCCTCACGAAGAAGCAGTTCGCGTCCGACGTGACGGGCACGATCGCGGTCTCGTACCACGACCCGGACGCGATCCTCGACACGCCGCTCTCCGAGGGCGGCAACAACACGACCTACGTCGCGTGGGAGCAGCGCCTCCCCGAGCGGCACACGATGATCGTGACGCACATCCGTCCGTGGCGTGCGGGCGATGAGGTCGAGCCCAAGGACGCGATGCGCGACAAGTCGGAGAGACGCCCGACGGGCGGCGGCTCGCCCGGCGGCGGCGGAGCGCCTCCCCCGGAGGAGGAGCCCGCCCCCGAGACCAAGGAGCCCGAGAAGAAGTGACGCTCGCCGCGACGCTCGACCGGGCCGGGGCGCGCGCCGGCTTCGGAGCGCGGCTCGCGCGGGCGTCGTGGACGGCGCTCGCCGCCGTCGTGGCCGTCGAGCTCGGACAGATCGCGGAGCGCGGCGTGCCGCACGCCGCGATCGCGGGCTTCGTGCTCGGAGGAGCGCTCGCCGTCGCGGCGCTCGTCCTCCTCGTCGCGGGGAGACGCCCCGGCCGCGTCGAGGCCGCGCGCCGCCTCGATGCGGCGCTCGCGAAGGGCTCGCTCGTCGAGACGGCGGCCGAGACCCTCGACGGCCGCCACGCGCCCTTCGGGGCGCTCCTCGTGAAGGACGCCGAGACCGCGCTCGCCTCCGCGGACGTGAAGAAGCTCGTCCCGATCGAACCGCCGCGCGCCCTCGGAGCAGGCGCGGGGGCCGCGCTCCTCCTCCTCGCCCTCGCCCTCGGACCCGCGGCGGAGCGGCCGCCCGAGGATGCGACGCCCCGGCGCTGGGAGGTGGACCTCGACGAGACCGCTCGAGGGGGCGCGCCCGCTCGCAGGAAGGACCCCCGCTCCGTGAAGGTCGGACGTGCGACCGACGGCGCGAAGGGGCCGAAGCTCGACGACGCGACCGCGAAGGCGCTCCTCCGCGAGCTCAAGGACCTCGAGAAGCTCCTCGCCGCGCGGAGCGGCACGCCGCCCTCCCCCGCCGAGGAGCAGCAGGCGCGCGACCTCGACGCCGCGATCAAGCGCGGCGACGAGAACGCCGTGCGCGCCGCCATGAAGGCGCTCGCGACGTCGGGCACCGCGAGCTCGGCCAAGGCCGTCGCGAAGGCCGCCGACACCCTGAGCGGCCGCCGCACCGGCGAGGACGGCTCGAGCGGCGGCGCCGGCTCGGGCACGGGCAACACCGTCGCCAACGGCACCGGAACCGCCCACGGCGGCGAGGTGGGTGCCGACCGCGGCAAGGGCGCGCGCGAGGAGGACTCGTGGCGCGTTGTCGAAGCCATCGACCGTTACAGGGCGTCGATCGAATAGAATCGACCCCCTTCACGTAAGACACTGCACCTCTTACAGGAGAACCCGGAATGCTCTCGTTCAGGCGCGCCGCGCTCGCCGCCGTCCTCCTCGCCGCGCTCGCTTCGCCGTCGCGGGCCGAGTCGGACGCCGAGGACGTCATCTCGAAGTCCGTCAAGTTCCTCGTCTCGAAGCAGGCGGAGGACGGCTCCTGGCCGGTCGCTCCGGGCAAGAGCGAGATCGGGATCGTGGGGCTCTTGATCAAGTCCCTCCACGAGTCCGGCCACAAGGACGCGAAGCCGGCCGTCGAGAAGGCCGTCGCGTGGCTCTTGAAGCAGCAGAAGGAGGACGGCTCCTTCAACGAGGAGAAGTCGAGCCTCGGCACCTACCGCACGGCGATCTCGGTCCTCGCGCTCTGCTCGGTCGACAAGGCGAAGCACTCGGCCGCGATCGAGAAGGCGAAGAAGTGGCTCATCGAGGGCCAGTTCGACGACGGCGAGAAGGTCGGCAAGGAGTCGCCCCACTTCGGCGGCTGGAACTACGACAAGAAGGGCGAGAAGCCCGACGCGGACCTCTCGAACGCGCAGTGGGCGATCATGGCCCTCAAGGAAGCGGGCGTCGGGAAGGACGACCCGGTCATGCAGCGCGCGGTCGAGTTCGTGAGCCGCTGCCAGAACAACACCGAGACCAACAAGGGCGTCGCCGAGGCGAAGCTCAAGCCCTCGAACGACGGCGGCTTCTACTACGGCCCGAGCCGCGCGACCGCGAAGCAGACCGAGATCAAGAACGCGGACGGGACCGTCACCTACGAGAGCTACGCCTCCATGACCTACGCGGGCCTCACGTCGCTCATCTACGCGGGCATGGACCCGAAGGACCCGCGCGTGAAGGCCGCGCTCAACTGGATCAAGGACCACTACACGCTCGACGAGAACCACGGCCTCGGCGTCCGGGCCGACGCGAAGGCCGCGCAGCAGGGCCTCTTCTACTACTACCTCACGTTCGCGCGCGCCCTCGACGGCCTCGGCACGAACACCGTCGAGACGAAGGACGGCAAGAAGCCGTGGGCGAAGGACCTCATCGCGGCGCTCAAGGCCCGGCAGAAGCCGGACGGGAGCTTCTCGAACGAGGCGGACCGCTGGATGGAGGGTCTCCCCGTCCTCGCCACGGCCTACGCGCTCGGCGCGGCGAACGTCGCGAAGAAGCACCTGCCCGCCGAGTGATCGCGATCCTCGGGCTCGGCCGCGTGGGGCGCCTCATCGCCGAGGCGCTCCGCGCACGCGGCGAGGAGACGCGCGGCAGTCACCGCCGTCCGGTCGAGGGCTGCACCGTCCTCGACCTCGAAGACACGAGCGAGCGCCGCACGCGAGCCCTCCACGAGCTCACGCGCGGCGCTCGCTCTCTCGTGTACGCGGCGAGCCGTTACGACCCCGAGCTCATCGCTCGCTCGACGATCCCGGTCCTCCTCCTCGGGAGCACGGGCGTGTACGGCGAGGACGCGGGCGGTCTCGTCGACGAGACGACCGGCCCCGGTCCGCGCGACGAGAGCGGCCGCACGCTCCTCCGCGCGGAGGAGGCCGCTCTCGCGCGCGGCGGCTGCGTGCTCCGGCTCGCGGGGTTGTATGCGCGGGGCCGAGGACCACAGACTCTCCTCGCCTCGGCCCCGCGCACCGGGGATGGGTGTCCTCGTCTCGAGCCGCCCGCGGAGCGGCTCCTGAACCTGCTCCACGAGGCGGACGCCGCGCGCGCGGCGGTCTTCGCGCTGGACCGCGGCCTCGTGGGTGTCTGGAACGTCTCGGACGGCCGGCCGCTCACGCGCCGGGACTTCTACTCGCTGGCGGCGAGGAGCCTCGCCCTCGGAGAGCCGGTCTTCGACCTCCCGGGCGGGCGCCCGGGTCTCGGGCGGCGCGTCTCGAACGCGAAGCTCCTCGCGGCGGGCTTCACGCTCGAGCACCCGGAGGTCACGCCGGGTTCATGCGGATGAGCAGCCACAGGTAGTCGGTCAAGCTCCGCTCGTCCATGACCGAGACGGACGTGCGCTCGGCGAGGCGGAGCGAGACGACGGGCTCGAGGACGGCGACGGGCCGGCCGCGCGGGAGCTCGCGTCCGTTCACGTTCGTGCCGTTCCGGGTCCCGAGGTCGGTGATCGAGAAGCGGCGCGACGCGCCCTTTCGCACGCCGAGCTTCACGTGCTGGCGCGACACCTCCGCGACGGGGAGGACCACGTCCGCGCCCTTGTGGCGGCCGATGGTGACGTCCCGGCCCTGCGGGAGCGGGAACGCTCGTCCGTCGCGGACATCGCGGGGGCCGAGCGAGTCGTGGGTGACGATCGCCGCCTCGATGCCGAGGGGCTCGCCGTTGCGCAGCCGGTCCATGAGCGTCGCGAACGAGATCCAGGACACGGGTCACCTCGTCTCGGGGTCCAGGGGGAGGCGCCCGGGAGGTGTGCAAGGGCCGGGCCCGGCGTAAGTCCTTCTGCCAGCGTCGATCGGGGGTGAGCACGCCTCCCCGAAGAGGGGCACGCGCACCGCCCGCTCATGAATGCACGGACGCCGCCGACCGGCTAAGTTGGCTCGACTGGGAGAGGTTGGATCCATGAGACAGGGTACGGCCGTCGGTCGCTTCGTCCTCGTCGCCATCGCCGGGCTCGCGCTCGTCGGCTCGGCAGCCGCCACGCGCTCGACGCGCGCGGAGGACGAGAAGAAGGACGAGCCGCAGCGCATCGAGTACGTCCGCCTGCCGCTCTACTCGGTGTTCCACCCGGACCCGGCGCACGAGGCGAAGCTCGAGCGCGGGCTCTACATCGGCGGTCCCAAGGCGAACAACCAGGACTTCCGCATCCCGATCGAGATCCCCGTCGGCGCGACGATCCTCGAGGTCGGCGTCGTGGGTCAGACCTCGAACCAGCTCACGGTGCGCCTCGAGCGCGCGGACTGGACGCCCGTCTACGCCTTCGGCGAGTCGAACGCGAAGGACGCGGGCGCCTGGACGTGCTTCTCGATCGTCGAGAAGGGCCTCTGCCGGAAGACGGCGAAGCCCGTCCCGGACGATCAGAACGTCCCGATCGCCAAGCGAGAGTTCGAGGAGCAGGAGTTCGTCGTGAACGTCTCGCTGGCGCGGAGCCCGAACTCGTCGAAGGACGAGAAGATGCTCTCGGTGAGCCAGCAGAAGGACAAGGTCACGGCGCTCTGGTTGAAGATCGCCCGCTAGTCGTGTCCCCGGGGACTCGCCGTCCGAGCCCGAGGATCAGGTAGTTGCCCGACTTCTCGTCGCGCTTGACCTCGAGGACGTGGTGCTTCGCCGCGTCCTCGATGAGGTCCGAGAAGGTGTCGTACCCGTGCCGCTGCTCGTTGAAGCTCGGGTGCTTCCTCTTGATCGTCTGCTTGATCATCGAGGCCCAGATCGAGTCGTAGCCCTCGCGCTTGAAGGCCTTCACCGCGTCGACGACGAGGTAGAAGGCCTCGGCCTTCTTCTGCGGCTCGGTCGTCTTCTCGTTGTCGCCGTCGTCGTGCGCGGCGCCCTTCCGCCGCTTGGGCGCGGGCTGCGCGAGGAGGTCCTCGTAGAAGATGAACTCGTCGCAGTTGTCGGCGAGGAGGGTCGAGGAGGAGTCGCGGAGCCCGAGCCCGATCACGTACTTGTCGTGCTCGCGGAGCTTCGTCACGAGCGGCGAGAAGTCGGAGTCGCCCGAGATGAGCGCGTACGTGTCCACGTGCTCGCGGTTGATGACCACGTCCATCGCGTCCACGACCATGCGGATGTCGGCGGAGTTCTTTCCGGAGAGGCGGCGCTTCGGGACCTCGATGAGCTCGAAGCCGGACTCGTGGAGCTCCTGCTTGTCGGCGGAGTAACGGGTCCAGTCGGCGTAGGCGCGCTTGACGACGATGCGGCCCTTCTCGAGGATCCGGTCGAGGATCGGCTGGATCTCGAGCTTCTTCGAGCCCTTGTTCAGCCCGAGCGCGATGTTCTCGAAGTCGAAGAGGCAGGCGATACGGCGTTCGTCCGCGTTGCGCGGATCACCCTTGCTGGCCACCACCCAACCGTTTCTGGAGCTCGTTCTTGCCGAGGGGCGTCAGCCAGAGCTGGAACTCTGCCTTCGGCCACTCCTCCTTCAAGATGATCTTGGGCTCGGTGTTCATGTACCCGCGGCCCTTTGCGTTCTGGAGCGGCTCGACGATCTCGGCCGGCTGGCAGGGCGTCCCGAGCTTGGCGAGGACCTCCGCGAGCTTGTCGAGCCCGAGCTTGGGGCCCTTCGGTTCACGCTTCCACGGCCCCGCCATGAGAACCTTCATCAAGGCGAGTTCGATGTCCGCCATCCCTTGTGGACCCCTCTGTCGACGATCACGCTACCATTGAGCGGGCCGTCATGGCAACTTGAGCACGCGTGACCTCGGAGCCGGAAGCGGATGGTGGGCCGGATGACCGTCGCGCGCGGCGCGTGCGGAGAGGACTGGCCGTCCTGTTCATGGGTGCCCTCCTCCTCCTCCTGGCGCAGGCCCTGGTGTTCGAGCCCCTCCGGGTCGTCGGGAGCTCGATGGACCCGACCCTCAAGGACGAGGACCGCGTCCTCGTCCTCAAGCTCGCCGATGCCGGCAAGGGGCAGCTCGTCGTCTTCAAGAACCCCCTCGCGCCCGCGCAGAACGTCATCAAGCGGGTCGTCGCCGTCGCCGGCGAAAGGGTCGCGATCCGCGAGGGGCGCCTCCTCGTGAACGGCCTCGAGATCGGCGAGCCCTACCTCGTCCATCCGTCCGACCACGACGCCGCGCTCGACTTCCCCGAGACGCTCGTCGGCCCCGGGACGATCTTCGTGCTCGGGGACAACCGCGCCGTGTCGCAGGACTCGCGCAAACCGTTCGGTCCGATCGAAGTCCGCATGGTCGTCGGCCGCGCCGTGCTCGCCCTCTGGCCCGTGAGGCTCCTTTGAAGCGAACTCTCGCGCTCGTCGTCGCGGCCGCGCTCGGGGGCTGCTCATCGTCGGACCCGCCCCCCGAGAAGCCGCCCACGAAGACGCAGGATCCGCCGCCGAAGACCGGGCCCGAGAAGCCCGTCCCGGTGAAGCCCGACCCGACTCCGACGAAGCCCGACCCCACGCCGAAGGGGACGGACGTCGATGTCGTCGGCCGGGCCACGGCGAAGGGCTGGGAGCGCGGCCGGATCGCGCTCGTCGTGGACCTGATCGTCAAGTCGAAGTCGTTCGACCGCGGCTTCGAGGCCGCGCTGATCTTCATCCCCGAGATGCGCGAGGGCGTGACGGCCGCGCTCATCGAGCAGGCGTCGTCGCGGGACGGCCGAGTGAGCGAGCGGTCCCTCGAGGCCCTCGGGGCCATGGCTCACCTCCGGCTCATCCCCGAGCCGCAGCGGAAGCCCGCGGTCGAGACCGTCACGAAGATCGTGAAGACGGACCGGGCGGCCGCTTCCTGGGCGGCCGCCGTCCGCGCCCTGGGTTCGCTCGCCGGACACGACGCGGGCCCGGACGTGACCACCGCGCTCGGCCGCGCGGTCGACGAGGACTGCCCTCCGGTCATCCGGGCTTGCGCCGAGGTGCTCGGCGACCTCCAGTACCACGACGCCGGCCCCGCTCTCATCCTCGCCCTCAACCGTGCCCACGACCGCTACGCGGCGCGGACGCTCGTCCGCGCCCTCGGAAGGCTCGGCGGGAAGGAAGCTTCGAAGCGGCTCATCGACGCGCTCAACGGGAGCGACCCCGCCGACCGCGAGGCGGCCGCGAGCGCCCTCGGCGAGGCCGGCGGGCCCGAGGCCGCGAACGCCCTGCGCTCCGCGATCGAGCGCTCCGACGAGGCTCCGGCCGTCCGCCGCGCCGCGATCGCCGCGCTCGAGCGCATGGGCGGCGAGGAGGCCGTGAAGGCCTTGAAGACGTGCCTCGCGAACCTCTCCGGACGCAAGGAGGAGGCCTGGGTCGTCATCACGCGCGACATCTCCGAGACCCTCGAGCGACTCCAGCGTAAATAGCGAGGGTTTGGTAAAAAGCGGGGCCCGCAGAGGTCTCCATGCCTGCCGACGACGACTCCGACGCCCCGCCGCCGCCCAAGAAGCAAGAGACGAAGAAGGTCGTCCCGAAGAAGACGACCGCCGAGAAGAGGGCCGTCGACCCGGCCGCTCTCGAGCCGCTCCCTCCCCCGACGAAGCCGACGGGGAAGACGAAGAAGATCACGAAGGGCGAGGCCCCCGCCGCGAAGCCTCCCGTCGAGGACGACGCGCCCCCCGAGAAGCCCGCCGGGGACAAGCCCAAGAAGGGCTCGGGCCCCGTGAAGAAGCCGCTCGGGAAGGGCGCCTCCGGCAAGCCCAAGCGCGAGCGCGCTCCCGGTCCGCCGCCGGCGCCTCCCGCCGTGCGGGGCCCGATCGACTACGCGCTCGCGGTCCTCTCGCCGCTCGTCTGCGCGGGGCTCGGTGCGTACGCGTTCCTCCAGATCAAGGGCGCGCTCGACCGTTGCTCGAACCCGATCCTCGCCGAGTACTACGCGAACCCGGCGCAGGACATCCCGAACGTCGCGTCGTGGGCGACCGCCTTCGCTCCGGCGCCGATCTGCGTGGGCGCCGTCGTCGGCCTCCTCGCGACGCTCTGCTTTCTCAAGATGGCCCCGGGCCTCGGCGCGCGGCTCATGGGCGGCGGCATGCTCGGCTTCGGGATCCTGAGCACCGTCCCTTTCATGGGCGCGGGGCAGCAGCTCCAGGGCCTCATCAAGGCCACGGTGAAGAAGTCCTACGCCGTCACGCGCGGCGCCGACGTGGCCCCCGAGGCGCTCGACCTCAAGATCACGCCGGCGGAGTACTCGAAGCGTCACCTCGCCGCGCTCTGGGCCGTGGACCTCGATGGCGGCGACCTCCCGGTCGCCTGGCTCGCCATGTCCGACGACCCGGGCCTCCCGACGGGCGACAAGGTCCCGGCCGAGGAGTCGAAGATCAAGAACGCGGACCTCCGCGACGTCCTCGCGCGCATCCGCGAGGCGAAGCTCGACGACGCGTTCGCGAAGCAGGTGCAGAAGCTCCGCGACGACGTGAACACCGAGATCTCGACCCCGAGCGAGGCCGCCGCCGCGCTCGACGACGCCTGGAAGAAGTTCGAGGGCCGCGCCAAGGGCAAGCTCGCGAAGCCGCCCAAGCCGAAGGGCGCCGACGCCTGGTTCAGCCGCTTCACGACGTGGGCGGACGCCCAGGGGAAGCAGGGCATCGCGAAGGACGACTGCGCCTTCTACCAGAAGCGCTACTTCGGGAAGGCCATCCGCGCCGCGGTGAAGGAGATCCCGGCGGACATGCGCTACGCGGGCTGTTTCCGCGCCGAGATCAAGGACGAGGCGCCGGCCGAGGGCCTCACGCGGTACAACTTCGTGTGGGTCTGCTACGACCTCGAGAAGCCCGACCGGGAGCCGGTCCTCGTCCCGCACATCAAGGGATTGCTCGACGAGGCTCGCTTCAAGATCGAGGTCCTCGGCCAGGCGGCCCCCGCCGGCTCGGGCAAGCCCGCCGAGAAGCCGCCCGAGAAGGGCGCGGAGAAGCCGGCGGAGAAGTCGGACGAGAAGCCGGAGATGCCGGAGAAGCCGGCGGAGAAGTCCGGGGAGCCCGCGGAGAAGCCCGGAGAGAAGTAGCGTCTCTCGCGAGAACCATCCGTCGGACGCAGAGGCGCAGAGACGCAGAGGCGCAGAGGACTCCTCTCTGAATGGGAGAAGACTCCTCTGCGCCTCCGCGCCTCTGCGCCTCCGCGTTGAACACGCTCCGATCGCTCCTCCACGTCAGGACTCTCTCGGTGTTCTCCGGAAAGGAAGGATCCGCCGGACCCGAGCGAGTGCGCGCGCGCACGCGACGCAGGGGCTGCCCACCACCTGCATCGTGTCCGCCGTCTACAAGACGGCGGCCTCGCTCGGATCCGACGGACCCGTTTAGGAAAAAGCGGAAGGAATGGAGTGAGAGAGCTCTGGAGGTGAAGTGATTCTCAGTTGGTCGTCACCGGCGCGACCGTCCCGTCGATCGAGCGGAGGAAGCTCGAGAGGTCGTTCAGCTGCTGCGCCGTCGCGTTGTTCGTCGGGTGACCGAGGCCGCCCGCGCTCGCCGGCTGGAAGACCGCGTCGAGCGTCTGCGCGCGGCCGTGGTGCCCGTAGGGCGCCGAGCTCCCGAGACCGAGGAGCGAGGGCGGGTTGAAGGACCCGGCCGCACCGACCGACGCCTTGCCGGCCTGGGCACCCGCGCCACGGAGCTCGATCGGGTTCGTCGCGTCGAACGTCGGGCTGATCGCCGCGCCCACGTCGTTCAGGAAGCGCGTGATCACCGGCGTCTCGAACGAGCCGTTGCGATCGGCGTCGAACGCGAGGAGGACGGGCCCGTTCGCGAGCTGCTGGACGCGCGGGTCGTTCGCGAGCACGCCGCCCGTGACGCCCGGATCCGACGGGAACAGCGGGTAGGCCCAGCGGACCTGCGAGCTCGTCCACTGATCGCCGCCGTGGCAGTTGACGCAGCCGAGGTCCTTGAAGGCCACGCGGCCGGCCGCGACGCTCGTCTGGTTCAGGTTCGACGGCGCGCGCTGCGTGCGGATCCCGATCTGGACCCAGAGGGTCTCGAGGTCGAGCGCGTCCGACACGCCGAGGTTCGGGCCGTGGTTGAAGACCTGCGCCGCGTCCGTCGCGCCGAGGGGCGTGAAGCCCTTGCCACCCTGCACGCCGCGGCTGTTGTTGTTGAAGTCCGTCACGCTGCCCTGGACCGCGTTCCAGTTGAAGACGCGCTGGCGCTGCGGGTCACGGCGCGAGTAGGACGCGTCGAGCGGGAGCGTCTGGCGCGGACCCGTCGGGAAGATCCACGTCACCTGGTCGCTGAGGCCGTCCGGGTGGCACGACGCGCACGAGCTCCAGTTGTTGTCCGACGCGAGGCCGCGGAACTCGTGGGTGTCGATCGAGCGGACGCTCTTGCCGACGAGGTTGGTCGGCTGGACGCCCATGCCTGTGAAGAAGACGAGCTTGCCGATCAGCGCGTTCTGCTCGACCGAGCCGGGCTGCGGGAGGTCCGAGCACGCGATCCGCGAGAGCTCCTGGTTCGACCCGAGGTCGAGGACGCTGATCGTCCGGTCCACCTCGGCGTTCACGTAGGCGCGGGTCGCGCTCGCGTTCATGACGACGCCGTTCGGGATGTTGCCCGTCTTCATGCGGACGGCGGGGGTCGTCGGGCCGTTGTCGAGGACGATCTTGCCCGTCGCCGGGTCGATCCGGCCGCGGAGCGCGTAGCTGCCCGCGCGGCTGATCGCGATGACGGTCCCGTTGCGCACGCACATGTCGACCGTGTCGCCCGCGAAGGCGCGCGTGAGCGAGCCGTTGAACGGCTCCTGGGGCTGCGTCTCGACCTTGATCAGGTTGTTCAGGTTCACGTGGTCGCCCGTGAGCGCGCTGCCGGTCGGAGCGATCGTGCCGACGAGCGCCTGGACGTTCGTGTTGAAGTTGACCGGGGGCTCCGGCGACGCGCCGATCGCGTTCACGTAGAGCTTGCCCGTCTGGTGGTCCACGCTGATCGCCGAGAGCTGGTTGAAGAACGACTTGGCCGGTGTCTTCGTCGGGTCGGCGGCCGTGGACTTGAAGGTGTCGTTCGCGGCGCCGCCCGCGACCGAGAACTTGGTGCGGTCGGCCGTGAAGCCCGAGAGCATGGGGTCGAGCTTCGTGATGTCGAGGACCGACAGCGTGAGCGGGTCGACGAGCGCGATCCGACCCTCCTTGCCGTCGTCGAAGCCCTCGATCCGATCCACACCGAGGCCGGCGCGGGGCCGCGCGTAGAAGTCCGACACGTAGACGGTGTCCTTGGTCACCGTGACCGCGTAAGGCTGCTTCACGTCGTTGCCGGAGGTCACGAGCGCGATCGTCGTGAGGACGCTGTTCTTGTCGGTGTCGATCACGGAGAGAGTCCCGTCCGACTGGTTCGCGACGAACAGCCGGCGACCCGTCGGATCCAGCGCCGTGCCGCGCGGAGCAGCACCGACGGGGATCGTCGCGAGCGTCTTCTGCGCGAGGAGGTCGATCACCGTGACGGTGTTGTCGCCG
Organism: uncultured Planctomycetota bacterium; assembly: GCA_964648345.1. GTDB lineage: Bacteria > Planctomycetota > J058 > J058 > JACQDU01 > CAZYLP01. The sequence goes on along the minus strand of CAZYLP010000078.1, from coordinate 2,807 downwards.
TTGTTGGTCACGTAGGCGCGGGTCGCCTGCGGGTTCACGGAGACCGACGCGGGGTCGGTGCCGACCGTCACCTCGCCGAGCTTCACCGAGGTGTCCTGGCCGTTCTCGGTGACGCGGAGCGTCGTGAGGCTCCCCGCACCGGTGATCCCCTTCCCGAGGGCGAAGACCTTCGAGCCGTCCTCGCTGATCTGTACCGTCCCCGACTCGGACGCAAAGCTCGCAACGGCCGCCACTCCACCGAAGGAGCCGCGGTTGGAACCATTGTTGTAGCCGCCACATCCAGCGAGCGTTGCGACCAGAGCCACCGGCACCAGCAGGACCCCATCCTTCGTCGACATGTTCCTTTTCACTCCGTTCGGGAGCACATGTCAGGGGGGCTCGAGGTCATTGCAAGAAAATCGGGGAGTCGGGACATTCGAGGATGTGAGACTTCTGCCTTCACTTATGACCCACGACGAGTTCGCGACCGAGTTCGAGTCCTCGTTCCGGCGGCTCTGGGTGATCGCCTTCGCGATCACGCACGACCGTTCGGGCGCGGAGGACGTGGTCCAGGAAGCGGCGATCGTCGCCCTGGAGAAGCTCCACGAGTTTCGCCAGGAGACCAGCTTCGTCGCCTGGATCAGCCAGATCGTCCGCTTCGTGGCGCTCAACCGCACTCGCAAGGACAAGAAGGCGCGGCCCGTCGAGAACGAGAAGCTCGACGCTCACCGCGCGCGCGTCGAGGAGTCCATGGTCGCTCTCTCGAAGAGCGGCCAGCTCCGCGCGCTCGAGGATCACTTCGATGATGATGTCGTGCGCGGCTTGAAGGAGCTCCAGCCCCTCCCGCGCGCGTGCCTGCTCCTCCGGACGATCGAGGAGCTCGAGTACAGCGAGATCGCCCGCCTCCTCGACATACCCGAGGGGACGGCCATGAGTCACGTGCACAGGGCGCGGGCGCAGATGCGGCGCGTCCTGGGAGAGGTGTCCGCGTGAACGAGAGAGATGAGGCCCTCCTCGATCGCTACCTCGACGGCCAGCTCCCAGCGAAGGAGAAGGCCGCGTTCGAGCAGCGCATCGCGAAGGACGCCGAGCTGAGGAAGCAGGTCGAGCTCCAGAAGAAGATCGACTCCGCCGTCATCCGCACGCTCCCTCCTCCGCCCTCCGCGAAGGAAGTCCTCGAGCGCGCGCGCGGCGAGCAGAAGAAGATCGTGAAGCCCGCGTTCGGCCGCCGCCGGATCGTCGCGCTCGTCTCGCTCGCGGCCGTGCTCCTCGTCGCGGTGCTCGCTTACCTCTTCGTCTTCGGAGAGAAGCCCGTCGAGCCCGGGAAGGTCGCGAAGCTCCCTCACCGTACCTTCGAGCAGGCCTACGCGGAACGCCTCGCGAAGGGCTTCAAGCCCGACTGGGTCTGCAACGACGAGGCGGAGTTCATGGCCTCGTACAAGAAGGCGATCGGGCAGCCCCTCAAGGTCGCGAAGACCGACCCGGGCGTCGTCATGGACGGGCTCGCGTACTTCAACACGATGTCTCCCTGGACGATCGGCTTCCTTGCTCACGTGGACGGGAAGGAGGTCCTCGTCTTCGGCGATCCTCTGAGCTACGACGAGAACCCCAAGCTCACGGAGGGCTCCAAGCTCCATCTGCACAAGCGCGTGATCGACAAGGTGGTTCTCTACGAGCTTTCACCGTTCGACAAGCCGAGGGTCTTGCCGTTGTTCGAACGTGGATGAGCGTTCTCATCGTTTTCTAACGCAGAGACGCAGTGGCGCGGAGACGCAGAGGACTGAACGAGATTCGACCACTCCTCTGCGACTCCGCGCCTCTGCGTCTCGGCGTCTTCAACGAGAGGAACGCTCCTCCACGTCAGGACGTCAGCCGAGACCGATGCTCGATCGATAGATCTTCAAGTAAGAGTAGAGCCCGAGCGGCGTGTAGAACTTCACCGTCGCATCCGCCCCGAAGCGGATCCACGCTCCGTCGAGGACGTCGGTGCTCCCTCCCGACGTGAGCTTCGAGTCGTTCACGAACGTGCCGTTCGTCGACTTGAAGTCGGTCACCGTCCACTGCCCGCCCGCTCCGGCCGAGAAGTGGGCGTGGATGCGCGAGACGTTGCCGAGCGGGATCGTGATGTCGGCCTCGCGGCCGCGCCCGACGGAGATGATCGGAGCGCCCGACGGAGACTTGAGGAACAGGACGAAGGCCGTCCCCATGCTCTCGCGGGCCTTCTGCGCGACGCCCGCCTGGCCGGGGAGCGCGTACTGGTCCGTCTCCATGTCGGGGCCGGCGCCGGGAGGCGCGTCGCCCTGCACGGGTTTGAAGATGAGGGCCGGCTCGGGATACGCGGCCACGTAGGCGGCTTCGTCCATGTCCTTCGCGGCGCGCGACAGCTCGTCGAGGTTCACGCCTCGATGCTAGAAAGTTCGGGCTTCGGTTGCCACCGGGTCCGGCGCAGTCGGGGCGCGATCATGAAGCCTGCCCAGGCGAGGACCGCGAGGAGCTGGGCTCCGGCGCTCTCGAGGGTCGGCGCGAAGCCGAGGAGCGCGACCTCCGGGAGCGGCGCGAAGCGCGTCGCCGGGAGGACGCCGCCCGTCTGGAGCGCGATGACGCCCGCGCCCACGAACTTCACGGCGAGGATCCAGAGGAGCACCGTCGCGACGTTGAGGAACGGCCCGAGGGGGACGCGCTTCCCGAGGCGGACGAGGCCGACGCCGAGGACGACGAGGCACCCGATGCCGATGAGCGCTCCGAGCGCGAGGTCGCGCGGCGTGCACGCGGGGGCGATCCCGGCGAGGAAGACGACGGTCTCGGCGCCCTCCCTGAACACGGCGAAG
>CAZYLP010000077.1:0-16190 GCA_964648345.1 uncultured Planctomycetota bacterium | reverse complement strand
CGCCCCCGCTCGCGATGCTCGCCGCCGCGCGTCGCGCGCGGCTAGTCGGCCCCGCTCGCACGGTGGTCGCGATCGGACGTGCGTGCGCCACTGCCGCGCGCGCGGGCTCGCTCGCGAAGGACCAGCTCGACCTCTACTTCGAGGGGAGCACCCTCGGCCGGAGCCCGCGCCCCCTCGAGCGCCGGGCGAACGTCGCGATCCTCGCGTACGGCGCCGGCAGGCTCGCTCTCGGCGCGGTCCAGGGCGCCGCGCGCAACGACCCGTCGCCCCTCGTCCGCGCCGAGGGCGTGGCCGCGCTCGCGCGAGTCTTCGGCCGTCCCGCCGCGCCGGTCATCGCCCAGGCGCTCTTCGACGCGGCGCCGGCCGTCCGCCGCACGGCCGCGCGCGCGCTCGGGCGTCTCGAGGAGCCGAACGTCGGCGGGTCTCTCTGCCAGGCGATCGCCCGCGCGAAGAAGCTCGCCGACCCCGAGCAGGCCGAGTCCGAGGAGCGGACCCTCCGCGAGGCGCTCGCCGGGCTCGGGAAGGACTCCGTCCCGAGCATCGGGAATCTCGCGGCGGGCTCCGGAGACCCTCTGGAGCGGCGCGTCGCGCTCGCCCAGCTCGGACGCCTCGCGACGGACGAGGCGATCGCCTACCTGATGGTGATCCTGCGGAACCCGAAGACCCCCGAGGACAAGGACGCGGCCGCCTGGGCCCTCGAGCGCGCAACCGGCCGGGACCTCACGGATTCCATGTGGGCCCCGTTGCGTGCTTCTACTCGTTGACGGCACGCGCTTTCCGGCGAGACTGGTGCGGTTGAGACATCGTCCGGTTCGGACGGGATACCGTCTCGAATGTGGACGAGCCGGGGCAGACCCCGCGCCTCATCTCGTTCCCGAAGGGAGTCGTGACGCTTGGCCGTTCGCGTGGGCTTCAACGGCTTCGGCCGTATCGGCCGCAACATCTTCCGCGTCATCTACGGACGCGACGACATCGAGGTGCGGGCGATCGCCGATGTGGCCGAACCCGAGAACATCGCCTACCTCCTCAACTTCGACTCGATCCACGGCCGGTTCATCGAGCAGGTCACGACGAGCGGCGGCTTCCTCTTCGCGAAGGGGCGTAGGATCCCGTGCATCTCGGGCAAGGAGACCAAGCCCGGCGACGTGAAGTGGCGCGACAACGACGTGGACATCGTGATCGAGGCGTCGGGCCGGTTCCGCGTCCGCGCCGAGCTCCAGAAGCACCTCGATGCGGGCGCGCGGCGCGTGATCCTCACGGTCCCGCCGCGCGATGCGCTCGACAAGATCGTCGTCTTCGGCCTGAACGACAAGACGCTCGACAAGAGCTCCAAGATCGTCTCGAACGCCTCGTGCACGTCGAACTGTCTCGGGCTCATGCTCAAGGTCCTCGACGAGGCGTTCGGCGTCGAGAAGGCGAGCATGACGACCGTGCACGCCTACACGAACGACGCGCGCCTCGCCGACGTGCCGCACGAGGAGATCCGTCGCTCGCGAGCGGCCGCCGAGAACATCATCCCGTCCCACACCCACGCGCCGACGCTGATCCAGGAGCTCATGCCCAAGCTCAAGGGCAAGATCTCGGGTCTCGCCATGAACGGGCCGGTGCCGGACGGCTCGGTGATCGACCTCACGACCGTCGTCTCGCGCACGGTCTCGGTCCCCGAGGTGAACGAGGTCTTCCGCTCCGCGGCGCGCTCGCACCTCGAGGGGATCCTCGAGTTCACCGACCAGCCGATCGTGTCCTCGGACGTGATCGGCAACCCGCACTCCGCGATCTTCGACTCGCTCATGACGAAGGTCCTCGGCGGGAAGCTCGTGAAGACGATCGCCTGGTACGACAACGGCTGGGGCTACGCCAACCGTGTCGTGGACCTCATCCACGACCTCGCGAAGACGCTGTAAGGGAGACGCAGATGATCAAGATCGGCATCAACGGCTTCGGTCGCATCGGTCGCTGCGTCTACCGCATCGCGCACAAGCGGAAGGACATCGAGGTCGTCGCGATCAACGACGTCGCGGACCCCAAGGCGCTCGCCTACCTGCTCAAGTTCGACACCGTCATGGGCAAGTGGGACGAGGAGGTCCGCGTCGAGGGCGAGACCCTCCACGCGGGGCGCTTCAAGACGAAGTTCCTGAACGTGAAGGAGCCGTCGAAGCTCCCCTGGGGCAAGCTCGGCGTGGACGTGGTCATCGAGTCCACGGGGCGTTTCCTCAAGAGGTCGGAGCTCGAGGGCCACCTCCAGGGTGGCGCGCCCAAGGTGATCCTCACGGTCCCGCCGAAGGACAAGCTCGACCTCACGGTCGTCCTCGGCGTCAACGACAAGCTCCTCACGAAGGACATGAAGCTCGTCTCCAACGCGAGCTGCACGACGAACTGCCTCGCGCCCGTCGCGAAGGTCCTCCACGAGAAGTTCGGCATCAAGCAAGGCCTCATGACGACCGTCCACGCCTACACGAACGACCAGCGCCTGGCCGAGGTCGCGCACTCGGACCTACGCCGGTCGCGGGCGGCCGCCGAGAACATCATCCCGACCACGACCGGCGCCGCCGTCGCCGTCGGCGAGGTGCTCCCGGACCTCAAGGGCAAGCTCGACGGTCTCGCCATGCGCGTCCCCGTGCCGGACGGCTCGACGGTGGACCTCGTCACCGAGCTCAACCGCTCGGCGACGGTCGAGGAGATCAACGCCGCGATCCGCGAGGCGGCGAACGGGCCGCTCAAGAACGTCATCGAGTACTGCGAGGACCCGGTCGTCTCGAGCGACATCATCGGGAACCCGCACAGCTCGATCTTCGACGCGCTGTCGACCCAGGTCGTCGAGGGCAACCTCGTCAAGACCGTCGCGTGGTACGACAACGAGTGGGGTTACTCGAACCGCGTCGTCGATCTCGTCGAGAAGATGGTCGCCCTCGGCAAATAGGCCGAATCGAGGGCGCTCAGCGCCAGATCTCGATCGTCACCTCGGGGCCGGCCCTCCTCGCGTCGCGCAGGACGACGAGGGCGCGGCCCTCGTCCATCCAGGCGACCGGGTGAAGGCCGGGCCCGAGGGAGTGAACGGGATCGGCGACTCCCGGAACGAGGAGCTCGTACGCCGGGTAGCGACGGATCCAGACGAGGTCCGCGTGCGGGTGCCAGAGGCCGCTCGCGGTCAGGCGATGCGCCGGCGCATCGAGCGGCGCGGGCGAGTCGAACGTGAAGTGCTCCGCACGCCGGGAGACGACGGCGCGGATACTCCGGCCGTCCGACGCGAGCGACGGGACGACGCCACCCGGCGCACGGACGAGCGTCGTCGCGCGGCCGCTCCGGTCGACCAGACGGAGCCCGCGCCCGTGCAGGGCGATCCGGTCCCCGAGGACGGACCAGCGCGCGGAGTCGGATGCGAGCCCGCTCGTCGCGATGCGGGCTACCTCTCGACCGGCGAAGCTCGTGACGATGAACGTGAGATCCGCCGTCGGTTCCGGGCCGGCCGTCGGGCCAGGGGCCTGCAGGAAGGCAGCCACGAAGTCCTCGTGGAGCGGTTGCTCGGCCACGAGCTCCTGTTCTGGCCAGCGCACGCTCGCCGCGAGCCACGAGCGCTCCTCGTCGCCGGCCTCGATGACCGGCTCGAGCCCCGGCCAGCGGTACACACCGGCTCGATTCATGTGCGCGAGGCGGACGAACCGGCCGTCGGGTGAAAACTCGGCGACTCCGTGAAGCCCTATCAGCTGCGTTGCGTCCGCACGGATCGCCGGCCGGCCGTCGGTCCACGCGATCTCGACGAGGTTCTGCCCTGGCAGCCTCGCGTCGATACGTGACATGCTCGCGAAGAGTCGCCCGCGGTGCGCCTCGAGCCGCTCCACGGATCCCGTCAGCGGGGGCGCGACGAGCTCGCCGGTGTCGGCTCTCGCGAAGCGCGGCCCGATGGAGCCCCCGCCACCGGCCCCGACCTCGCTCCACGCGACGAACGCGCCGTCGGGGTCCGCGACGACCTGGACGCATCCACGGGCGCCGGCGACGCGAGTCGCGGGCGCTAGCTCGCGCAGGTGCTCGGTCCAGATCGCATCGCACAGACCGCGCGCGTGTGCATACTCCCCGGCCGGAGCGGTCCTCAGCGGAAGGCGCTCGAGGACCGAGAACATCTGTCGCGACCGCGCCGCTCCGCGCGCGACGCGGAGGCGAGCCGTCTCGTCCCCCGAGAGGGCGTCTCGCTCGAGCTGTCGCAGCTCGTCGTCCGGCACGACGTCTCCTCCCGCGTCCTGTCTATCATCGAGGGACGACGCGTACATGAAACGGCCCCGCACCGGGGAGGTGCGGGGCCGCTCTTTCCAGCGGGGTTGCTTGTCTTCTCAGTCGTCGTCGCCGTCGTCGTCGTCGTCATCGTCGTCGTCGCCGTCGTCGTCGTCGCCCTTCTTCTTCTTGTTCTTCACCTTCTCGGCCACGACCTTGCCGTCGTTGTCGAGCGTGACGGAGACGACGCTGTCCTTCTCCTGGACCTTGAGGACGAACCGCGTGTCCGCGGTCTTCTCCTCCTTGACGACCCTGGTCGCGCTCTTCAGGTTCCACTTCGCGTACTTGCTCGCGTCGAGGCCCTTCCGGACCGCGGAGGGGAGGTCCGCGGTCGCGATCTTCTCCTTCTCGCTGAGGATCTTCCCGTCGTTCGAGACGAGGACCTCGATCTTGCGCGCCGCGACCTTCGTGTCGGCGACCTTCACGTCGGCCTTGGCGTCGGCCGGCGTGATCTTCACGTCGACCTCCCAGCAAACGTTGCCGCCCACCTTCTCGCGGTCGAACTTCCCGAGGTTCGCGCCGGGATACTTCTTCTGCACCGCGGCGACGACGGCCGGCGGGGCCTCGGTGTCCTTCTTCACGTCGTCGGCCAGGACGACGGAGCCGAGCGCGAAGACGGCGACGCTCGCTACCAGCAGTTTCCTCATGGATTCCTCCTCAGAGCTGCCCGGGAAGGATACGGTCCGGAGATGAGGCTATCGTGAGGCGGTAAGGCTTTGCCAGTCCGTAGGTTGTCCCTCCGTGTCCGCGGAGAGGTCACGGAGCGGAACGCGAACGCGGCCTGCTCCTTGCGACGAGGGCGCCGGGCCCCGATCTGGGCCGTCCTCGATGAGAACGCTCCGGTTTGCCGTCGTCTCCTTGCTCCTCGTCTCCTCGACGCTCGTCGTCCTCGGCCACGAAGGCGGCGCGCCGCCGCCACTCCGAGCCGCGATCGCGAAGGCGGGCGTGCGCACGCCCGAGCGCCCCGAGCCCGACGAGCCCGACGTCGTCGCTCTCGGGCGCATGCTCTTCTTCGACAAGATCCTCTCGGGGGACTGCGAGGTCTCGTGCGCCTCCTGCCACTCCCCGCGGCGCGCGACGGGCGACGGCCTCCCCGTCTCGCTCGACGCCCGCGGAGTGGGACGCGAGCGTGGCCGGAAGCCGACGGCCGAGCGTCTCCTCGCGCGGAACACGCAGGCCCTCTTCAACGTCGGGCTCCCCGAGGTCCAGAGCCTGTTCTGGGACGGGCGCGTCGCGCGCGACTCGGACGGAGAGCCGCTCGAGGCGCAGGCCATGCACCCGGTGGTCTCGGCGATCGAGATGCGCGGCGAGTCGGGCAAGAACGACCTCGCGAGCGCGGCCGACGACGCCGGCGTCTGCTCCGCGGTCATGAAGCGCGTGCTCAAGATCCGCGAGTATCGCGACCTGTTCGCGGCGGCGTTCCCGCTCACGAAGACGAGCGAGCTCGGCTTCGCGCAGGTGGCGCGTGCGATCGCCGCCTTCGAGCGCGCGGCGTGGACGCGGATCGACACGCCGTTCGACCGCTGGCTCGAGGGCGATGTGGCCGCGCTCGACTCGAAGGCGCTCCACGGCGCCGAGCTGTTCTTCGGGCGCGCGAAGTGCGCGTCGTGTCACTCGGGGCCGCTCCTCTCCGACTGGAAGAAGCACTCGCTCGCGGTCCCGCGGATCGGCACCGAGCGCCGGCCGTATCCCAAGGACGAGGCCTTCCGCACGCCGCCTCTCCGCAACGTCGCGCTCACCGGACCGTGGATGCACGACGGTGCCTTCACGACGCTCGAGGCCGTCGTGCGCCACCACCTCGACCCGCGCGCGAGCCTCGAGCGTTACACGGGCTCCGAGCTCGATGAGCCTTTCCGCTCGACGCTCGACCGCGACCCCGAGCGGCGCAAAGCTGCGCTCGCCGCGCTCGATCCGCTCCTCCGCGAGAGGGTGGCATTGAGCGACGCGGACGTGAAGGCCGTGGTCGCCTTCCTGGAAGCTCTCACGGACCCCGCGGCGCGGAGGCCGATCGACGTGCCGCGCCACGTGCCGAGCCGGCTGCCGGTCGATTGACGCGCTCGCTGACCGGACGATGACTTCGAGCACTCGGAGCGGTGACGACCGACCTGTTCACTGAGCGCATGTACGCGCTCCACGTGAAGCGGAACCGTCGTCGAGTGCGCGCCGCTCTCTTCGCGTTCGGGACGCCGCTCCTCGCGATCGAGGTCGGGCTGTTCGTGCAGCTCGATTGTGCCGCCTGCGACGAGCGCGCCGCGCAGGCGGCGGAGAGCCAGGTCATCGAGATCGCCCGCAAGACGGAGCAGTTGTGGCTCGAGCGTGCGCTCGACACGATCGAGCTCGACCTCGAACGCAAGCAGGTTCGGTCCGTCGAGAACCGCATCGGCCGCACGGTTCCGTGCGGACTGGCGGACCTACTCTACGACGAGTGGGTGCCTCCGATCGAGGCGACGGTCTCGAGCGTCGGAAGTCGAGTGAGACTCGCGAAGGGCGCCGAGGACGGCGTCAAGCCCGGGTACACGTTCACGGTTCTTCGCGGTCTGACCTTCGTCGGGAAGGTGATGGTCACGCGCGTCGAGATCGGCGCGTCCGAGGCGATCGTTTGTTTCACGCAGAGCGACCTTCCGATCCGGCCCGGCGACATGGCTGCGACGAGACTCCGATGACCGAACGGCGCTCGGGACTCGTGTCTGCGTTCTTCCTCGTCGTCGCCGTCGGGCTCATCCCGATCGAGCTCGCGCTCCTGACCTACCAGCTCTTGCCCGCTGTCGCCGAGCACCGGGCCGAGGTCGCAGAGCGGCGCGTGATGTGCCGCGCGATAGAGGAACGTCAACAGGAGCTCGCGGCGTTGAGGACTGACTACAAGGCCGTGCGCATGAACCTGAAGGAGCGCGAGACTCAGCTTGGAATGCTGCTCGACGGTCCCGTGCAGTTAGCCAGCGTCGGCGGGCCTCCGATTCCGGCGATCGACGCCTTCGTGAGGACCGTCGGTCAGGACGTAGAGCTGAATGTCGGCGCCATGCAGGGCGTCGAGGTCGGCTTCCACTTCTCGATCTATCGAGGGAACGAGTTCGTCGGGAAGGTGAAGGTGACCCGGCTCCAGCTCCTCACGTGCCGGGCTCAGATCGTCTTTACGAAAGAGGGCCAGCACATCGAGCGCGGCGACTCCGCAGCGACGCGGCTCCAGTGAGCAGCGACGAGCGACCGCCCACTCCTGCACCTCGCCACGGCTGGGGCGAGGTCCTCATCGTCGTCGGACTCGCGGCCGTCGCGTTCCAGGTCGCGCTCGTCTTCTACGTGTTTCACGCGCGCGAGGAGGCGCGCGCGCTCGAGGAGAACGAGGGGCGCATCGATCTGTTGATGGAGCTCAACGCCGAGTTGGTCGCGGACCGGGCCGCGCTCGCGGTCACTGCGAAGAAGCTCCAGGAGCATCTTCTCGTCGCCGACGCGCGACTCGCGGCGTATCTCGCCATGCACCCGTTCGTGAGCGACGACGAGATCGTGATCACGCCGATCCCGACGTCGCTCGCAACGCGCCCGCTCACGATGCGGCGGTCGTGTCCGCCGCGTCACGGGCGGTGATCATGCTCATTCACGGCCTCATCGCGACGTTGACCACGCGAAGGGCGGCTGGATGCACCGAGGACGTGCAGGCGAGCCTCCTTCGCGCGCGATGAGGCTGCAGATGCACCGAGGACGTGCAGGAGAGGGTCCGTCGCGCGCGCAGGTCTCGCGACGGGCGCGCAGATGAACATCGGCGCAGCCGGGCGAGGAGGCTGAACGTCGAGTCATTGGGTCCGCTCGGCCCGCCCGACGCCGCGCTTCTCCTTGCAGCCGAAGACGGCGCAGCCGTGGTTCTCCTCGAAGCACGTCGCGTGGTGCTTCGTCTTGCACGTCGCGCACTCGATGTGCACGGCGTCGGCCGCGATCGCATCCTTGCAGAACGGGCAGATCCTCGTCGTCGTGCTGTCGGTCTTCACGCTGACGGGCGGCGAGAGAGCCTGACGCGCGCGCCGGTCGAGCAGCCTCACCACGATCGCGGGGATCGCGACGAGGAGGAGGAGCGTGAAGCCGATCACGAGCTCGAGGCGGAGAGCGTCCACGGTCAGTCCCCCATCCTAACGCGAGGTGATTGTCCCCGGAGGAGCAACTCAGTAACCTAGGGTCGCTTCTTCATGACCTTCTACGCGTTGCTCGAGGCCGTCTTCGCATACGACCGCGACGAGTTCGTGAAGCGCTATCCCCATCCCGTCCTCCTCGAGAACGATCCCGCGGACCGGCGGACGACGCGCCGCATCAAGATGGTGCGCGACCCCAACGCCACGAAGATCCCGGACGACGACGACGATGCGCCGACCACCGAGCGGCGGTTCTTCGAGGTCGTGAGGAAGCAGGGCGGCGAGGGCTACGTGCTCATCGGCCGCTCGCCCGAGGCGGACATCTGCATCCCCGACGAGGCGCTCTCGCCGCGGCACGCGACGCTCTGGAAGGGTCCGGACGGCTGGCTCCTCACCGACCTCGGCTCGAAGGGGACCACCCTCGGCGGCGTGCTCGTCGAGCCGAACGTCCCGACGGAGATCGCGCGCGGAGTGGCGATCGGCTTCGGGCCGTTCCTCCGCTTCGCGCTCTTCGAGCCCGACCGGCTCCACGAGGTCCTGAAGCGCCTCGGCCCGCAGCACCTCGCGGGGTTGCGCGGAGGAGGAGTGGTCGACAGCGATACGACGTCGCTCGACACCGCGCCGCCGCCGCTGGCGCCCGCCGAGGCCGCGGCGCTCGGCGCGGGCCTCACCGACCCGGACCTCGAGCGTCGCGACCTCGTGGTCCGCTGTCACCCCTTCAACCCCGTCGTCCTCCCGCACGCGACGGACGTGACCGTGGGGCGCACGACGGAGAACGAGATCGTCCTCCCGCACTCGAGCGTCTCGCGGCACCACGCGATCTTCCGGCGCACGGGCGTCACGGTCCTCGTGAAGGACCTGAAGAGCTCGAACGGGATCTTCATCGGAGCCCGCCGCGTCGAGGGCGAGGCGGTCTGCCTCCCGGGCGGCCCGCCCGTGAAGATCGGCCCCTACGAGCTCGCGATCGAGGCCGTCGTGGACGCCGAGGAGCTCCAGGTCGCGGAGGACCCGCTCTCGAGCACGAGCGTCATCGACTCGTCCAGCTTGAAGAGCAGCCTCGAGGCGATGCCGCTCCGCGAGTTCCTCCAGGGCGTCGAGCTCCACCGCCGGACCGGCTCGGTCCGCGTCGAGTCCCCGGACGGCACCGTCGGCGCGGTCCACTTCGTCGAGGGCTCCCCGCACTCGGCCGAGTTCGGCGCCCTCCGCGGCGTCGATGCGATCCACGCGATGCTCCGCGTCTCGAGCGGCACGTTCGGTTACACGCCGAAGAGCAAGCTCGACGGCCCGACCACGATCCGCGGGACGTTCACCGCGATCCTCCTCGAGGTCGTCCGGCTCGCCGACGAGGCCGAGCGGGGGAGCCCGTACCCGGCGCCCCGCCCCTCGCGCATGCGCCTCCAGCCGCCCTCCACCGAGGACGCGAAGCGGCTCACGACCGCGATCCAGGCCGCCGAGGCGGTCATCAAGGAAGCGTACGCCAAGCTCCACTCCTCGCCGGTCACGACGCTCGAGCAGTTCATCGTCTCCGTCGAGCGCGGCACGCTCGCCCCGGCCGACGACCCGGCCGCCCTCGCCCTCAAGTCCGACCTCGCCATGCTCATGCGCAAGGGCGAGCGCGGCGCGGAGGGCAAGACCGTCCTCCGGCTCCTCGTCGCGTCGCACGGCATGAAGACGAGCGGCCTCACCCTGGGGGCGAAGGACCTCTGCCGGAGTCTCAGGATCGCGCTCGGCTCCGCGGAGCGGCCGCTGGACGTGCCGCGGATCATCGACGCGCTCCTCGGGTGCGCGCTCAAGTTCCGCACCTCCGCGGACGACCTCACCGATCTCGCCGAGCAGCTCGTCGCCGAGGTGAGCAGCCGCTCCAGGTGACCATCGGCTCGGGGTGAGCGCCGCGGTCCGGCCGTTGCTCCGCGCGAGCCGCCATGACCGCGCCGACGGGGAGTCCTGACGATCCGCTCGATGAACGCCGGATCTCCGACGAGGAGACCGCCCGGGTTCCGGCGGTCTCGTGGTGCTGGCTCGTCGTCGTGCTCCTCGTCGTCGTCGCGAACGTGCTCCTCCAGGGCTGGAACGACGCGGCGGATCCCGTCTCGCGCGGAGTCTCGTCGTGGTGGCCGTTCGCGTGGAGCCCGCGCTCGCTGCTGCCGGGGCCGCGGAAGAAGACGATCGTCATCGGCCCGGCGCGGGGGCCGATGGCGGCGAGCCCGATCTCATCGACCGCGTTCACGATGAAGCAGCTCGCTCTCCTCGAGCGGTCGGTTCGCGGTCAGCCCGCGCTCGCGCTCGGAACCTCCGACGACCCGACGGGCCAGGGAGCGCTGGATCTCCCGAGAGTCCACTTCGGCGGCGGGACATCGGCCTGGGTCACGCGGCGGATCCAGCCCCGCCCCGCCGAGGCGGCGCGCGAGCTCACGCTCGACGCGTGGCGGCGGCCTCTGCTCTATCGCTGCCCGGGGCCCGTCCACACGAACGGCTGGGACCTCTACTCGGTCGGAGCCAACAGAGTCGACGAGCGCGGCTTCGGCGACGACCTCGTCGTGGGCGAAGACATCGCGCTCGTCGGGAGCTCGAGGTGAGGAAGTGCCGTCTGCCTACGGCGCCGGCTTGGCCGCCGCGTCCGGCTTCTTGAGCGTGTAGACCGAGCCCTTGCCCTTGCCGTGAGCGTCCACGACGTTGCGGGCGATGAGGTCCTTGATGTCGCGCCAGCCCGTGGACTTCGAGACCTGCATGATCTCGTAGTAGTCGCGGTTGCGGATCGAGCCGTAGGTCTTGAGGTACTCGACGAGCTTCCGCTGCCGCTCGTTCAGGTCGAAGTAGTAAGGCTCGGCCGGCAGCTCCGGCAGGTTGGGCGCGGCCGGGAAGGGCCGCGAGCCCGAGCCGACCGGAGTGAGCGGCGAGGCCGGGCCTCCGCCGCCCATGCCGCCGCTCCCCGAGCTGGGGTCGCCCGAGAGCGCGTTGCGGCCGGCGCCCTCGAAGGCCGCGTCGAGGATGACGCTCTCCTTCGTGATGACCTCTCCCTCGGAGATGATCTTGGCGCGCTCGACGACGTTCTTGAGCTCGCGGATGTTGCCGGGCCAGTTGTAGCGCAGCATCATCTGCATGCCTTCGCTGTCGAACTTCTTCATCTTGACCGACGGGTCGTCTTCCTTGAGGAAGTGCTCGATCAGGAGCGGCAGGTCCTCCTTGCGCTCGCGGAGGGGCGGGAGCTCGACCTTGACGACGTTGAGCCGGTAGTAGAGGTCCTCGCGGAACTTGCCTTCCTCGACGAGGCGCTTGAGATCCTTGTTGGACGCCGAGATGATGCGCACGTCGATCTTGATCGTGTCCTTGCCGCCGACGCGCCGGATCTCGCCTTCCTGGAGGACGCGGAGCAGCTTCTTCTGCATCGAGAGCGACATGTCGCCGACCTCGTCGAGGAACAGCGAGCCGCCCGACGCGAGCTCGAAGAGACCCTTGCGGTCGCCCTGCGCGCCCGTGAACGAGCCCTTCATGTAGCCGAAGAGCTCGGACTCGAGGAGCGTCTCGCTCATCGCGGCGCAGTTCTCGGAGATGATCCGGCCCTTCCGGCGCGGACCGTTGTAGTGGATCGCCTTCGCGACGAGCTCTTTACCCGTGCCCGACTCGCCGTGGATGAAGACCGGAACGTTCGTCTCGCAGATGCGGTCGAGGAGCCGGAAGAGCTCCTGCATGCGGCCCGACTTGCCGACGATCTGGTCGTAGTTGTACTTGAGCTCGATGAGCTTCGTCCGGTCGGCGAGCTCGACCTTCACGTCCTCGAGCTCCTTCGTCGTGTTCTCGAGCTTGATCGCGAGCTGCTTGTTGAGCTCGCCGACTCGCTTGTAGAGCCGCGCGTTCTCGACCGAGACCGCGACCTGGCGCGCGATCGTGTCGAAGAACGCGAGGGCGGACTCGTCGAACTCCTCGCCCTTGCGGCGGCTGTCCACGTAGATCGCGCCGAAGGTGCGCCGCGCCTGGTGCTGCGGGTCGGTGATCGTGAGCGGGACGCACATGACGGCGTGGATCGCGAGCTCGCCGATCGACTTCGAGACCGCGCTCCCGTCGGTCCTCGCCTCGCGGACGGGCTGGTCGCCCTCGATCACGCGCTCGACGACCGAGTGGGAGAAGTCCTTGGCGTCGATGTCCTGCTTGCTCTTGTCGCGCGCGACGCGGGCCTCGAGGTTGCCGGCGTCGTCCTTGAGGAGGAGGATCCCGCGCTCGCCCTGGGTGATGTCCACGATCGTGTCGATCACGAGCGGGAGGAGCTCGTCGAAGTCGTTGCGGCGGTTGATCTCCTCGATGGTCTCGAGGAGCATGAGGCAGTTCCGGTAGTCCTTCGTCGGGTCGCCCGAGAAGACGCCGGCGAGGCGGTCGGTGCGCTTGGCGGTCTGCGCGAGCGCATCGGTATAGGCCCGGAAGCAGTTACGGCCGGCGCGCTTCGCATCGTAGAGCGCCTGGTCCGCGCGCTTCACCAGCGCGTCTGCGCCCGTCGTCGCGTGTAGGGACGCTCCTCCGACGGAGCACGTGATCGCGCCCGCGGGGCGGCCCGAGAAGCTCTCCTTCTCGACGGCCTCGCGGACCTTGCGCGCGACGGCCTCGGCGCCGTGGATGTCGGTCTGGGGCAGGATCACGACGAACTTGCCGCCGCCGTAACGGGCGGCGAGGTCGATCCCGCGCGTGCGCTCGCGCACGATCTGGGCGACGCGCGCGAGGACCTTGTCGCCCTCGCCGTAGCCCTTCGTCGCGTTGATGCGCTTGAGATGGTCCACGTCCACCATGGCCACCGAGAGCGGGCTGCCGGTGCGGCGGGCGAGCTTGACCTCGTCCACGAGCCGCTGCTCGAAGTGCCGGCGCGTGAAGAGGCTCGTCGCCGGGTCCGTCGTCGCCTGGCGGTAGAGCGTGGCGTTCAGGATCGCGGTCGTCGCGTTGTTCGCGAGGGCCTGGAAGAGCTCGAGGTCCGCGTTCTGGAAGGTCTGCGTGACGCTCCGGCTGTCCACGTAGATGACGCCGAGGATCTTGCGCGTCGCGAACGTGCCCGCGGTCCGGTGCTCCTGGCTCGAGGCACGCTCGCCGCGGAGCGTGATCTTGAGCGGCACGCACATGACCGAGAGGATCTTGAGGTTGATGATCGAGGAGAGCTCGCTGAACTTGGCATCCTGCTCGACGTTGGCGATGACGACGCCGCCTTCGCGCTTGAGCACGTCCTCGATGACGCCCTTCGAGATCTCGCGCTCCTCCGGGGCGAGCTCTCCGTAATTCATGTTCTTCGCGAGCCGCACGCGGAGCTGGTCGTCGTCGTCGAAGAGCATGAGAAGACCACGATCGGCTTTCGTGATCTTGATCGTCATGTCGAGGATGATCTCGAGGATCTCCTCGAAGTTGTAGACGGGCGAGTTGAAGAGGTTCGAGATCTCGTAGAGGACGCGCCAGCGATCATCCATCGGCGGCCCGTGAGACGATCCCTTCGAGACGCTGCTCGCCGGCTTCAGGCGCGCTTTCGTCTCATCGAGACCTTCGAAGAAATCGTCAGTCGTCCCAGCCATCGAGACCCTTCCCTGAGCCCGGCCGCATGCGTCCCGGACACGTCTCAAAACATAATCACCGGGTCCGACATGCGCCAACCGCACTTACCGCCGTGGGACCCATAAAAGTCTCGATGGCGTCGCTGATCAGGCGCTGATCAGGCTCAAACCATTTCATTTCAGGTTCTTGAGCAGGCCCTCGATCTCCTCACACTCGGCCTTGGTGAGACCTCCAACATTGGTGTCCGTGAAGCGAAGACACCGTTGGTATTCGATGCGTGCCTCGGCGATCCGGTTCGCCAGGACGAGGAGGTGCGCGAGGTCGCGACGGCTCTTCACCTTGTCGGGTGCTCGCTCGACGATCACCGCGACGTGGGCGGCGGCAGCCGACGCGTGGCGAGCGCAACCCTCCTTGTCGCCGATCTGCTCGTACAGCTTCATGACGATCTCGTGAGTGTTGGCGCGGTCCTGGACGTAGTCGAGGCCGAGCTTGTCGCTCTTACCGAACCCGGCCACGATCATGAGCTCGGTCATCCGGGACGACTGCTCGTCGGTGCGGGGCGTGATGTCCGTGAGCTCCTCGACCTCGCGTCGCGCGGACTCGAAGAGCGTCTCCCAGCGGCGCGTCGTCTCGAGCACGGAGGCGACGAGTGCCTCGATCCGCTCGAGGCCCGGCGCGATGTCGTCCGACTTCCCCGCGTCCTTGGCGGCCTTCACCGCCCCGCAGAGGAGCGCCAGGTCTTTCAGCTGGGTGCCCACGCGGAGCTGGATGAGGTACCACGGCCTCGGGAAGTCGGCGCCGACCGCGTCGAGGAGCGCGCGCGTCCCCGCGTTCTGATCGTGGTCGAACTGGGTGGGCAGCTCGGGCTTGCCGCTGGCGTTGAGGTCGGAGTGGGCGGCGTAGAAGGCCCGTACGAAGGTCTCGTAGGTGCGGAGATGCCCGGAGAGCTCGGGGCGAACCGCATCCAGCATGGCGGTCGCCGTCCGGACCTCGGCGTCGCCGGCCTCGCGGTCGCGCGCGCCGTCGTAGGAGCGGAGCTCGACGCCGACGGCGAAGCGGCCGACCGCGGCGGCCAGGCGGACGACGGGCTCCTGCCCGAAGCGGGCCACGAACTGGATGGACTCGGCGCGGATGCTCTCGGCGAACGCCCGCCGGCTCTCCGCGCTCTGCGACTTGCGGCTCGGGCGCAGATCCTCGGGGCTCGGAGACTGCCCGACCGCGAGGAGGGCCGCGAAGCGCTCGAACCGGGTGGCGGGGAGCAGGGTCTCAGGGTCGCCGGAGTGTTCGCCGGCGAGGCGCTCGAGGACGTCGGCCGTAGGCCGCGCGCCGAGTCGTCCGATCGCGAGGAGCCGGTCGAGCGCGTCGCGGAAACTGAGCTTCTTCGGCATGAGCGCGAGCGCGCGGCGGGAGAGGTCGCGCGCCAGGCCCTGCCGCCTCGTCACCGAGGTGCTCGCGAGCGCGGCGAGCTCGGCGGCGTCGAGCGGCCGCCTCTCCGAGACCTTGATCCAGCCCTCCTCCGGGAGCGCGGCGTCGATCGCGCGGGGGAGCTCGCGGAAGCGCCCGGTGGCGAACGCGACGACGCGGCGTAGCTCCTCGCCCGGCGGCGGCGCGGCAGGGTCCTCGCACGTGGCCCTGAGGGCGAGCGCGACCGCCTCGACGAAGCCCGCTGCCCACGCCGCGCGCTCGTCCGGCGTGAGCGCGTCGAAGGCGTCGAGCACCTTGAGGAGCCGGGGCTCCCGCCACGCCCGTAGCATGTTGGCCCCGCGCCCGTCGAAGAGGCGACTTGCGACCTCGGCGATCACGCCGGCGTCGCGGAGGCGGACTGCCGCCGCGCCGTCGAGCGCGTCGGTGAGCCCGCTCGGGAGCGCGGGCGGTTCGGCGAGCGTCGCGCGGTCCGCGTCTCCCCCGGTGAGACGGGCCCAGCGGACGAGCGCCTGGGCCGTGGAGACCTCGGCGTAGCCTCCGAGCCTCGTGAGCGAGTCGAGCTCGGCGCGGAGCGCCGGTCCCGGGGCGCGCGCGAGGAGCGCCGGGAATCCCTCTCCGCGCGCGTGCTCGATGGCCGCGGGGAGCGCCTCGCCGATCTTCTTCTCGTCCAGCGCGACGAGATGACGGACGACGAGCGGCGCGAGGACCGCGAGCGCGATGGCGAACACGGTCCCGATGCCGACGAGAGCCCTGTGCCGTCGCGCGCGTCGGCGGAGCCGTTCGAGCGCGCCGATCGGGCGGGCGGCGATCGGCTCGCCGCGCTGCACGCGCCCGAGGTCCTCGGCGAGCTCGAGCGCCGTCGGG
>CAZYLP010000076.1:6520-16197 GCA_964648345.1 uncultured Planctomycetota bacterium | reverse complement strand
GCGACCTCGTCCGTCGCGAGCGCTCGCTCGAGGCCATGGCGCGCGCCCACGTGGCGGTCTACCGGGAGCTCCTCGCGTGACGACGAGCTCCGCGCGGATCCGCGCCTACCGCTCCGAGAAGATCCGCGTCGTCCTCATGATCACGGAGCTCCGCCCGGCCGGCGCCGAGCGCGTCGTCTTCGAGCTCGCGACGCGCCTCGACCGGACGCGCTTCGAGCCGCACGTGCTCGCTCTCTGGAGCATGGGCGGCGTGGACGGGCCGTTCGCGCAGCACCTCCGCTCGCGGGGCGTCCACGTGCACATGCTCCGCGTCGGCTCGAAGCTCGACTTGACGCGCGTGCCGCCGCTCGTCCAGCTCCTCCGCCGGATCGGGCCGCACATCCTCCACTCGCACCTCTTCCACGCGAACCTCGTCGCCCGGCTCGTCGCGCGGCTCGTGCGGTGGCCGCGCGTGATCGCCACGCACCACGTCGTCGAGCGGCGCCGGCTCGGGCCGCGCTTCCTCCTCGACCGCTCGACGGCGCGCCTCGACGACCGCACGGTCGCGGTCTCGGAGGCGGTCGCTCGCTTCGCGAAGGACGTGTGCGGCGCGCGCGCCGTGAGCGTCGTGCCGAACGGAGTGGACCTCGCACCTCTCCGCGACGCGAAGCCCGCGGACGACCTCGCGGGCCGGAAGAAGCTCGTGGGCGCGCTCGGCCGCCTCGACCCGCAGAAGGGGCACGACCTCCTCCTCCGCGCGTGGCCGCAGGTCCTCGCCCGGCATCCGGACGCCTCGCTCGTGATCGCGGGCGAGGGCCTCATGCGCGGCGACCTCGAGCGGCTCATCCGCAAGCTCGGCGTCGAGCGCTCGGTCTCCCTCCACGGCCACCGCTCGGACGTGCCGCGGTTCCTCTCGGCGCTCGAGGTCTTCTGCATGCCCTCGCGCTGGGAGGGTTTCGGCCTCGCGCTCGTCGAGGCGCTCGCGTGCGGAAAGCCGTCCGTCGTCTCGGACGTTGACTCGCTGCCGGAGGTGCTCGGAGACGCCGGCCTCCTCGTCCCGACCGAGGACCCGGACGCGCTCGCGCGCGCGGTCGCGGGGCTGCTCGACGACCCGGCTCGTCGCGCGGACCTCGCCTCTCGCGCTCGGGCTCGCGCGGAGGTGTTCTCGGTCGAGAAGATGGTGGCGGCCTACGAGCGGCTCTACGAGGAACTGGCTTTCACGAGGTGACGCATGGCGCAGACTTCGCGGAGCGTGGCGGAGAACGTCGCGGGCGACTTCTTCGTGGACGCGACGTGCATCGACTGCGACGCCTGCCGCCAGATCGCGCCCGCCACGTTCGAGGACGCGGGGGCCCACAGCTTCGTCCACGCCCAGCCCGTGACCGAGGAGGAGCGCGTCCGCGCGCTCATGGCCCTCGTCTCGTGCCCGACGGCCTCGATCGGCACTCGCAGTCACCAGGACGCGAAGCCGGCCGTGGCTCGCTTCCCGGAGCTCGTGGCCGAGGACGTGTTCTTCAACGGCTTCACCTCGGAGTCGAGCTTCGGTGCCTCGAGCTACTTCGTGAAGCGCGGTCAGGGCAACGTCCTCGTGGACTCACCGCGCGCGGTCGCGCCGCTCATGAAGCGCTTCGAGGAGCTCGGCGGCCTCTCGCTCATCTTCCTGACTCACCAGGACGACGTGGCGGACCACGCGAAGCTCCACGAACGCTTCTCAGCCCCGCGCGTCATCCACTCCTCCGAGGATCATTGGGGCGTCGAGCGTCCGATCCAGGGCACCGAGCCGGTCGCTCTCGCCGACGATCTCCTCGCGATCCCGGTCCCCGGCCACACGCGCGGCAGCATGTGTCTCCTCTACAGGAACAAGTTCCTCTTCACGGGCGATCACCTGTGGGCGGACGAGCAGGGCCGGCTCGGCATGGGGCGGTCCGTCTGCTGGTACTCGTGGAAGGAGCAGGTGAGGTCGCTCGAGAAGCTGCTCGCCTACGACTTCGAGTGGGTGCTGCCAGGGCACATGAGGAGATACCACTCGAAGAGCATGAAGCAGGACATCGAGGAGTTGCTTCTTCGCATGGCGTGAAGGAGCGATCCGATCGTGTTCATCGCAGAGGCGCGGAGACGCAGAGGACGCAGAGGAGTTGTTGACCACTCCTCTGCGTCCTCTGCGCCTCTGCGTCTCTGCGTCACAACGGTCGGAACAGGAAAGAGACGATCCTCTTCAGGAGGGACTTCTTCGGCTCGACCTTCGGAGGAGGAGGCGGAGGAAGAGGAGCCGGCTCGACCTTCTTCTCGACTCTCGGCCTCGGAGCCGGAGTCGGAGTCGGAGTACGTGGAGGAGGAGGAGCGGGCGCCGGCTCTGCGACCTTCTCTTCGACCTGAGCGCCCTGCTTGGCGAGCCGCTCGAGCACGAGCGACGCCAGCTTCTTGAGAGTCGCGAAGACTCCCTCGCCCGAGACCGCGACCGCCTCGAAGCTCGGTGCACCCCACTTGTTGAGCTTGAGCTCCATGTCCTCGACGGGCATGGCATCCGGAAGATCGCGCTTGTTCCACTGGAGGACGAGCGGGATCTCCTCGATCGAGCGCCCCTGCTGCTTCAAGTGGAAGGCGAGATTCTCGAGGGCCTCGACGTTCTCCGGCATCTTGTCGGGCTGCGAGTCCGCGACGAAGCAGACGCCGTCCACGCCCTGGAGGACGAGCTTCCGGGTGGCGTCGTAGAACTTCTGACCGGGTACGCTGTAGAGCTGCATCTTGGCCCTGAGCCCGTTCACGGGCCCGAGCTCGAGCGGCATGTAGTCGAAGAAGAGGGTCCGGTCGCCCTCGGTGGCGATCGCGGTGAGAGGGCCCTTCCGGTCGGCGGGGGCCTTCTTGTGGATCACCTGGATGTTGGTCGTCTTCCCGGAGAGACCCGGGCCGTAATAGACGAGCTTGAAGTAGACCTCGCGACGAGCTGCGTTGATCTGCAAGGCGGGTGGCTCACTGCCACCGCCCCCACTCCCCGCGAGATCAGACGGTCGTGGCCGCTCGACGTCTCGCGAGGAACAGCGCGACGACCATGAGCGGCAGCAAGCCCGCGGGCGAGCGAGGGCTAGAGCCGTGGTCGACCTCGCAGCCGCCGCCACCGCCGCCGCCGCCGCCACCGCCGCCGCCCGTGAAGCCGCTCGAGAAGGTCGCGTTCTGCGCGGAGGACGACTGCACCTGCTGGTTGCCGCCCGAGGTCCCGTTCGTGCCCGTGGTCCCGGTCGTGCCCGAGGTCCCGCTCGTCCCGGCGGTCGCCGCGGTCGCGGAGGAGCCCTCGACCGTGAGCGCCTTCGTGAGGGCGGCCATCTGGCCGTCCTCGTTCTGGAACGTCACGTCGTAGACGCCGTTCGGGAGGTTCGGGCACGGGAAGATCACCGTGTCGCCGGTCGCGGAGGGGCTCTTCACCATCTCCGCGCCCGCGATGACGACCCCCGAGATCCTCAGGTTCGCGCCGTGGAGCGTGAGCGACGTGCCGGGCGAGGCCTTCGCCGGCAGCACGTTCGAGAGAGCCGGCGCGGGGAGGCGCACCTCGAGGCTGCCCGAGAGGACGCGCGCGTCACCCGTCGAGGGCCGCACGACGCGGATCGAGCGGAGCGTCGGCGACATGCCCGCGTCCACGCGGACCGTGATCGTCATGGACGAGGCGCCGACCGCGACGCGGGTGATCTGGAAGCCGTCGCCCGTGATGATCGGGCGGTCCTGGGCCTCGAAGCCCGAGCCCCAGGCGTTGATCGTGACGGTGTCGCCCGAGAGGACCGTCGGGGGCTGCGAGCCCTGGATCGTCATGCCGACGCTCGCGCGCGCCGTGATGTTCCCGACCGCCGTGTCGAGGCCGGGGCTCACGTTGACTCCCGTCGGGTTGCTCGCGCCGCCGAGGAAGGTCGTGCCGAAGTCGGTCTGGATCCTGAGGCCGCTCGTGCCGAGCGAGAGGTTCTGGCCGACGACCGGGCCGTCCATGGGCTCGGCGTAGACCGTGTAGCGGTTCTGCTCGAGGCCGAGGATCTGGAAGTTGCCGTTCGACTGCGTGAGGCAGCTCGAGGCGGGCTCGCCGCGCGCGTTCTCGGCGACCACGTGCGCGCCCGAGATCCCCGAGCCGTCCGCGCGGACGAGGCGCCCCGAGATCGAGCCGAGGCCGAAGCTCGGGTGCGGGTAGACCGTCGAGACGCCGGCGAAGTCGTCCTTGTCGAGCGAGCGGAGGCGGATGTCGCCCTGGATCGCGAAGGGGTTCATCGTCGCGCCGACGATCGCCGAGTGGTCGAGGCCGAGGAAGTGGCCGACCTCGTGGGTCGCGATGTTCTGAACGTCGAAGGTCCCGGCCCTCTGAGTCGTCGAGAAGCTGTGGTCCTTCGCGTTGAAGATGATGTCGGCGTCGAGGATCGAGCCGTCGCCCGCGAAGTTGACCGGCGTCACCGCGACGAGGCCGGAGTTCTGCGAGAACATGCCCGACGCGTCGTCCGGGTCGAACCAGACGAGGTGGATCCCCGAGTTCTGCCAGTCGGTGCGCGACCGCTCGGTGGGCCGCTGGTCCTCCTGGAAGCGGACGCTCGTCGAGCCGACGCTCTGCCACTTGTCGAACGCGAGGCGGACCGCGGCGTCGGCGCTGCCGTCCGGCGCGCCGGGGCAAGGCCGGGCGGTCGAGATCGTGTAGAAGATCGCGCTCCGCGTCCCGTTCGCCCAGTAGAGGCCGAGGACCCCGTTCTGGAGGCGGACGAACGCGAACGTCGAGACCGAGCCGCACACGAGCGCGAAGACTCCGGTGAACACCGCCGAGAGGACGGTGAACCGCTTCGAGATGCGCCGGCCGTAGTGGCAGTTCACGGGATGCATGACTGCTACTTCTTCCCGCCGCTTTGCGCGGCCGCCGCTTGTGAAGCGACGTAGCCCTTGATCTCCTTGAGGAACGGCTCGAGGTACACCTTCGGGCCGTCCGCCGCCTGGATCCCGACGACGTGTCCGTCCTTGTCGACGAGACGGAGACCGCCGAGGTCGCGGACGAGGTGCTTCTTGCTGGTGTTCGGCTCGGGCTGCACGAGGAACTTGCCCTGTCCGAGCCCGATCGCGGTGCGGCATCCCGTCGCGGGGTGCACGGCGTCGAGGAACAGGATCAGCTCGTCGTTCACCGCGTAGGTGGGCGAGCCCGAGATCGTGAAGCCGCTCCCGTCCTCGAGCTTGCCGCCGAGGGCGGTGAAGGAGAAGACCTTCGCGGCCTCGCCTCCGCCCTTCAGGAACTCGGTCACCTGGATCTCGTAGTCGGTGACGACGGAGATCCGGGCGTTCGGACCGGGGCGAGGAGTGGCCTTCGTGCAGCGGCCGTGGACGATGACCTCGGCTCGCCGGCTCAGCTGCTCGTTGTCGAGCTTGAGGACGGTCGCGGCGACGGCGACTCCGGAGAGGAGGAACACCGCGCCCAGCACGCCCTTCGCGATGTTCTTCAAGCTCTCCCCTCCCTGCACCGATGGCCGTTGGTTTCAGCCGCCCCAAGGATTTGCATACATGGTGCCAACTTCGGTTGGCAGGTAAGTCTCGTAACGACCGACTGCGTCTACGTTGATGCGTCGCCTATAGGCGTCAGGATGCGTCTCAGTTGGGCTGACGCAATGCGCAAGGTGCCATCTGCCCCATCACTTACGCCGGTGGTGCTGGCGGGTTCGCCGGTGCGGCAGGCGACGCTCCGCCC
The DNA here is from genome assembly GCA_964648345.1 of uncultured Planctomycetota bacterium. Classification (GTDB taxonomy): domain Bacteria; phylum Planctomycetota; class J058; order J058; family JACQDU01; genus CAZYLP01. Next base: position 10,526 of record CAZYLP010000076.1, on the reverse strand, counting down.
CCTGCATTCCCGACCGTGAGGTTCGGGTTCCGCTGCTCGAGGCGATTGATCTCGTCGGCGATCTCCGTGAAGTAGTCGCCGTCGCGGAGGGTGATCGGGTTCACCTTCTCGCCCGCGTTGAGTTTGTTGAGGTGCATGCCGATGTGGTACGCGCTCCCGAGCATGCGGTGCGTGTGCATGATCACGTAGACGCCGAGGGTGAGCGCCGAGGCCACGATCACGAACACGAGAACACCGACGAGCGCGAACGGATTCACGCCCAGGATCGGGTCCACGTGCGTCTGCGGCGCGAGCTTGTAGAGCGAGTAGCCCGTCCCGCCGGCGGCCGCGACGAGGAGCAGCGACGTGATCCACGTGATCATGTAGAGCGCGTGCACGCGCTGGTTCACCATGTAGTCGCGGCGGCGTTCGTTGCCCACTCTGAGTGCCTCCCCCCGAAGGAGATGGGAGGGAGAGGATAGCAAATCTCTCGGGGGCTTCGCCCCCGAACCCCTCTAATCGTCGCCGAGCAGCGACTTCGCCTCCGCGGCGCGTTCCTTCTGCCAGGGGGGAGCTTCCGGCCCCACACCCTGGAGGTAGAGCTCGAGGTGCTTCTTCCGCTCGGGCGACCCGCGCGCGGCGAGGCGACCCCGGTAGAAGTGGATCTCGAGCAGCGCCGGGTCCCACTCCTCGGCGTTCTTGAGCGAGGACTCGGCCGCGATCGGCTCGTCCTTCTTGAGGTAGCAGACCGCGAGCACGCCGTAGAGGCGCGCGATCCGCTTCGCCCGGATCGAGCCGCGCGCCTTCGTCGGCGTGAGCTTGTCGCCGAGGATGTCGATCCCGCCGAGCGCGCGCCGCTCGGCGCTCACGAGGTCGCCGATGACCATCTCGAGCTCGCAGATCTCGACCTCGAGGTTCGCGCTCCCGGTCGAGCTCCCGCTGAAGCGCTCCTCGAAGTCGACGAGCTCCTTCCTCACGACCCGCGCCGCGCGCTGGTCGTCGGGGTCCCCGGAGGGTGACGGGATCGGACCGTAAGCCTTGAGGAGCTCGGTCGCCTTCTTCCGCTTCCGCGCGATGTCGGGCGGGTCCTTCTCGTCGTCGGGGAGCGCGGGCTTGGGCGTCGCCGCCTCCTCGGGCACGCGGCGCGGGTCGGTGCCGGAGAGGCTCCCGCCCTTCGAGCCGTCGGTCGTGTTCTTCTGGCCGGAGAACGCCTTCGCGTCGGAGAAGTAGTAGCGGCCTGCCTCCGCGAGCCCCTCGAGGCCGACGAGGACCAGGAGGAGCGCGCAGAAGAGCCAGCCGACGACCTTCTTCCCGCCGGGCATGAGCGTGAGACCCAGGGCGAAGCCGAAGATCGCACCGCCCGTGATGTCGACGAGCATGCCGACGACGTCGAGGCCGACCGCGGCGCCGCCGCGCGCGAGGCCGTGCGAGAAGAGGAACGCGAGCGCGATGAAGCCGACCTGCGACCAGAGCATCTTCGACTTGAGCGTCGCGACGAGGCCCTCGACGACGAGGAGGAGCCCGATCACGGAGCCCGAGCACGCGAGGATCGCGTGGCGCGCCGTCGAGCGGCCCTGCGAGGTCGTGAAGACGGTCGGCGCGACCCAGTTGAGGAGGTCGCACGCGAAGTAGCAGCCGAGGCCGCCGACGACGTAGAGGAAGACGAGCCGGTGCGTCTTGTAGATCTTCTCGAGCTGCGGGCCCGCGTTCCACCAGATCATCACGTTCATCAAGACCTGGAGCCACATGGTCTCGATGACGAGACCCGTGAGGAGCCGCCACGGCTGCGTCCACACCTTCGCGGGGTCGCGGAGGATCCAGTGGTGCTTGAGCAGCCAGACGTCGTAGCGGTCCCAGCTGCCGCCGTCGTCGTAGACGTTCTTGTAGGCCGCGAGGGCGAAGATCCCGAGCTGGAGGAAGAGGACGAGGTACGCGAAGGGCGTCCGGAACGGGTTCCACCGCTCGCGGACCTCGAACGGCTCGGCCTCGGGCGCGTGCGACGGCTGGGAGGCCGGCTGCGGCTGGGAGGCCGGCTGCGGCTGGGGCTGCGGACCCGGTTGCGGCGGCTGTGCCTGCGGAGCGTCGGCCATGCTGCTCAGCCCTTCTTCTTGGCCTCGAGGAGCTCATCCAGGAGCTTGTTGACCAGGTCGGGCGCCGCCTTCCCCTGCGTGCGCTTCATGACCTGGCCGACGAGGGCTCCCTTCGCGCTCACCTTCTTGCCCGAGATGATGTCCTCCACGATCTTCGCGTTCGTGCTCGCGGAGACGACATCCTGGCACGCCTTCCTGACGTCGTCCGGAGAAATTCCGACGAGCCCGTACTTCTTGATCGCCTCGCGGGCCGAGAGGCCCTCGACGTGGATCTTGGGCCAGACCTGCTTGAACGCGATGTCCTTCGTCGTCTCGCCCTTCGCGACGACCTCGTGGAGCTCGGCGACGCGCGCGGGGGGCACCGGGTTCTTCGCCCACGCGTCGTAGCCGCCGCGGTCGTTCACGACCGTCGCGATCTGGTTGTCGCAGAAGTTCGCGGCCTCGAGCGCCGGCATGCCGAGCTTCACCAGCTCGTCGAAGTAGACGGCGAGCCAGGGCTTCGTCTGGAAGGTCTCCGTCGCGATCTTCTTCGGCACTCCGAGCGACTGGAGCCGCTTCGCCTTCTCGCCCGGGAGCTCCGGGAGCTCGCGCTGCGCCGCTTCGCGCATCGCGGGAGTGATCGCGAACGGAGTCAGGTCGGGGTCGGGGAAGTAGCGGTAGTCCGGGGCGTTCTCCTTGCTCCGCATGAACTCGGTCCGGCCCGCGTCCACGTTCCAGAGACGGGTCTCCTGCGCGACCGCTCCGCCCGACTTCACGACTCCGACCTGGCGCTCGAACTCGTAGGCGACGGCGTTCACGACGAAGGCGTAGGAGTTGAGGTTCTTGATCTCGACGCGCTTGTAGAGCCGCGTGTCGCCCTTCTTCCGCACCGAGACCGAGGCCTCGAAGCGGAGGTTCCCCTTCTCCATCTCGCAGTTGGAGGCATCGAGCGCGAGGAGGAGCTGGGTGAGCGTCTTCATGTAGTCCATGATCTCGTCGGTCGAGCGGAAGTCCGGCTCGGTGACGATCTCGGCGAGGGGCGTCCCCGCGCGGTTGAGGTCGACGTACGTCGCGTCGCGCGTGCCGCCCTCGGGGTGCGCGTTCTTCCCGGCGTCCTCCTCGAGATGGATGTTGTGGAAGCGGATCGTCTTCCCCGTGCTGATGAGGAGGAGCCGGCCGCCGGTCCCGATGTTCAGGTAGTTCTGCGAGATCTGATAGTTCTTCGGGAGGTCCGGGTAGTAGTAGTTCTTCCGGTCGAAGTCCATCGAGGGCGCGATCTCGGCGCCGATCGCGAGCGCGACCTTGAGGATCTTCCGGAAGGCCTCCGCGTTCACGACCGGGAGCGAGCCCGGGAGCCCGAGGCAGACCGGGCACGTGCGGGAGTTCGGCTCGCCGCCGAAGCCGACCTCGCAGCCGCAGAAGAGCTTCGTCTTCGTGTTGAGCTGGGCGTGGACCTCGAGGCCGCAGACGAGCTCGAAATCGTCATGACTCAATGGAGCACCGGGCGCCTTGGCGCGGAGGTCGAGGCGAGCTCGAAGGAGCGGCCGATCGCGAGGAGCTTCCCGTCGTCCCACATGCGCCCGACGAGCTGGAGCCCGATCGGGAGCCCCGACTTCGAGAAGCCGCACGGGATCGAGACGCCGGGCGTGCCCGCGAGAGGCGCCGCGATCGTGAAGATGTCCGCCGCATACATGGTGAGCGGGTCCGACGACTTCTCGCCGATCTTGAAGGCAGGCACCGGCGAGGTCGGGCCCATGATCGCGTCGCAGCCCTCGAGCGCGCGGAGCAGGTCGTCCCGGATCAGCGAGCGGCAGCGCTGCGCCTTCGTGTAGTAGGCGTCGTAGTGCCCGGCGGAGAGGACGAAGGTGCCGAGCATGATCCGGCGCTGGACCTCCTTGCCGAAGCCCTCGGTCCGCGAGCGCGCGTAGAGGGTCTCGAGCGACTCGGGGCGCTTCGTG
>CAZYLP010000076.1:0-6510 GCA_964648345.1 uncultured Planctomycetota bacterium | reverse complement strand
GCCCTCGCCGCGCGACTTCATGTAGAGGTCGAGCGTGGATTTCACGCCCTCCGCCCGCCGCCCGTAGTGCACGCCGTCGTAGCGCGCGAGGTTCGAGGACGCCTCGGCGGTCGCGACGAGGTAGTAGGTCGCGATCGCCGCGTCGGCGCACCGGAGGCGGACATCCTTCACCTTCGCGCCGAGCGACTCGAAGCGCGCCTTCGCCTCGTCGAGCGCGGCGCGCGTGTCGGGGTCGGTCGTGAGCTCGACGTACTCGCGCGGGAGCGCGAGCGTCAGTCCCTTCAACGGAAGGCCGTCCTTCTTCGCGAGCGAGAGGTCCACGCGCCGGTCCACCGACGTCGAGTCGCGCTCGTCCTTCCCCTGGATCGCATCGAGGAGGAGAGCCGCGTCGCGGCAGTCGCGCCCGAACGGTCCGATCTGATCGAGCGAGGAGGCGAAGGCGATGAGCCCGTACCGCGAGACGAGGCCGTACGTCGGCTTGTGGCCCACGATGCCGCAGAGAGCGGCGGGCTGCCGGATCGAGCCGCCGGTGTCCGAGCCGAGCGCGAGCACCGCCTGGCCGGCCGCGACCGCGGCCGCGGAGCCACCCGATGAGCCACCCGGGACGCGCGTCGTGTCCCACGGGTTCCTCGTGGGCCCGTACGCGGAGTTCTCCGTCGAGGAGCCCATGGCGAACTCGTCGAGGTTCGCCTTGCCCACGAAGACGGCGCCGGCCGTGCGGAGCTTCTCGACGACCGTCGCGTCGTAGGGCGGCCGGTACCCTTCGAGCATCTTCGAGCCCGCCGTCGTCGGCAGGCCCTTCGTGCACATGTTGTCCTTGAGCGCGAGGGGGACGCCGGCGAGCGGGCCGGGATCCTCGCCGCGCGCGACCTTCTCATCGACCGCGCGAGCCTGGGTACGTGCCTCGGCGGCGATGACCTCGATGAACGCGTGGAGCTTCGGCTCGGTCTTCTCGATGTGAGCGAGGTGGGCGTCCACGACCTCGGCGGCCTTCACCTCCCTGGAGCGCACCCTGGAGGCGATCTCGTGAGCGGAGGACCAGAGCATGCTCAGCCCTCCTCGCGGTCGACGACGCCCGGGACCTTGAAGCCCTCGGGCCCCTTCTGAGGAGCCATCGCGAGCGCCTCGTCCGGCGTCAGCGAAGGGCGCGGCTCGTCCGCGCGGAGCGGCGGCTTGTCCGCGTGCTCCCCGCCGTGGAGGCGCGCGGAGACGTTCTTCGTGTCGTGCCGCTCGAGGGACGCGACGAAGTCGAGCATGTTCTTCATGTGGCTCGTCATCGCATCGAGCGCGGCGTCGTCGAGCTCGAGCCGCGAGAGGTGGGCGATCCGCGCGACCTCGGACCTGTCGATCGTGGACATGACGGGTTCCCTTCAACGCGAGAAGGCCCGGGCGAGAAGCCCGGGCCTTCGTTCCACTCGTCGTCTTTCATCCGAGAAGACGGCTACGGCTTCTTTCCGCCCTTCTTCTGCTTCGCCTTGGCCGCGGCGGCGCGGGCCTCGCGGGCCGCGATCCGCGCCTTGCGGCGGTTCTCGGGGCGGCGGGCTTCCTCGCGTGCCTTCATCTCGGCGCGGATCTTGTCCGGGATGTCGCGGCGGCGCGGCTTCGTCACCTTGCCGCTCTTGATGCAGCGGGTGCAGACCTTGGCGCGACGGGTCTCGCCGTCGATCTCGACGCGGACGAGCTGGATGTTCGCCTGGAAGCGGCGGCGCGAGACGCCGGTCTTCTTGACGCCGACGCCACCGAGGTACTTCGCGAGGCCACGACGGGAGATCGTGTTCCCGAAGGTGGTCTTCTTCTCGCAGATCTCACAAGTCTTGGACATGGGATGGTTCCTTCAACTCAGCGCAGCGCAAAACGGCGCGGCATTGTAGAGGACCGAGTCTTCGATGCAACAACTGTCCGGAATCGGGAACCATCCGCTCACCGTGAAGCGGCGTTGACACGTCGAATCGCAACGACCACGCCCGGACGCGACAAACGTCCGCCGGCCAACGTTTTGTAAGAATTTGTTTGCCATCGATACAGGGAGAGGGTAGCTTCGCGCCCAAAATCCGGGCACAGATCAGGGGTTGGGTCTGAGAGACTGTGACCCGGACGAGTAGGACGAGAGAGGAAACCGCGTGCTCAACAGGACGAAGCTTCTCCCCGCGGGGATCGCACTTCTCACCGTCGCCAGCATCGTCGGCTGCGGTGGCGGTGGTGGCGGTCGCAGCAGCAAGTCCGGCGGGACGTCGACGGCGCCCGTCACGTCCAACAAGCCGGCGCCCGTAACGTCGGGCAACACGCCGATCACCAACCCGCCCGCGCCGGTCGTCACCCCGACGACTCCGGTCACCGGGAACCTGGACGCGATCGTCGCGAGCGCGCTCCTCCAGGAGCTCGCCGTCTTCGACTACGCCAAGGGCACGCAGAAGGCCTCGATCCCGCTCAGCGGGGCGCCGACGGCCGTCGCGGTCAACGGCACCTACGCCTACGTCGCCGGGATGAACCAGAAGATCTCGGTCGTCGACCTCCTCACGAACACCGTCTCCTACGAGATGGACTGCACGGGCGCGGGGATCACGAACCTCCCGCTCATCGGCAACACGGTCGACGGCGTCGTCAAGCCGCTCTGCCGCCCGACGGGCGTCGCGGTCATGCCGAACGGCTCGAAGGCGTTCTCGGCGAACCTGATCAACGTCACGTCCTACGACCTCGTCGGCAAGAAGCCGCACAAGTCGATCTTCTCGCTCAACCTCAACCTCTCGCTCGGCGGGACGACCGGCATCCTCTCGGCGATCACGACGAGCCTCCAGAACTTCCTCGCGCAGCCGCTCGCGGCCCTCGGCCAGGCGCGCGTCGCCACGTCCAACAAGACGTGCTTCGTCACGAACACGGTCACGAGCAACGTGACGGTGATCTCGGCGAGCGACGACAAGGTCATCGGCTACACGCCGGTCGGCACGCTGCCTCTCGGCGTCGCGTGCGCCAACGGCAAGGGCTACGTCGCCTGCGCGATCTCGAACGAGATCTACGTCCTCGACGAGAAGACGGGCAACGTCCTCACGCACTTCGCGGCGGGTCAGGTGCCGGTCGACGTGACCTCCAGCCCGCTGGGCGACAAGGTCTACGTCGCGAACTTCCTCGGCGGCGACATCACGGTGATCGACACGGCGACGGACCTGCCGGTCAACACGATCCCGGCCGGGATCTCGCTCGCGGGCATCTTCCAGCAGCTCGGCGTCTCGCTCCCCGCGACCAGCGGCGGCTCGGGCATCGGCGGCTTCCTCACGAGCTTCCTCTCGGGCTTCCTCGGGAGCAGCGGCGGCACGGCGACGGGCGTCGGCGGCCTCCTCTCGGGCATCGGCCCGCAGCCGATCGGCCAGATCCTGAACGGCCTCCTCTCGGCGTTCCTCGGCTACGCTGGCCTCACGCAGTCGGCGCTCCAGGGCATGAACCTGCCCGGCATCGGAATCATCGGTGTGAGCGTCTCGGCGAGCGGCACGCACGTGCTCGGCGCCAACCTCCTCTTCGGTCTCTCGGTCACCGATGTCCCGATGAAGACCGTGACCGCGCCCATGATGCTCACGGGCCAGGGCATGGGGGTCGACGCGGTCGCAGCGGGACGTTAGCGACCTGAGACCCGGACCACCTCGCTCGTGAGGGCCGATTCTCGTTGAGAATCTTCCTCGCGAGCGACATACACGGCGCGGGCGCGGCACTCTCCGAGTTGCCTGCGCGCGCGCTGCTTCAGGGGGCCGACCTGGTCGTCCTCGCGGGCGACATCTCGCACAAGGGGAAGCCCGCGGGCTTCATAGAGGAGCTCGTCGCCGGCTTCCGCGGCCTGCCGGTGCTCGCGGTCCCCGGGAACCTCGACCCACCGTCCGTCCACGCCGACTTCGCGAAGGCGGGCGCCCTCTCGATCCACGGCGTGAGGATCGAGCTCGAGGGGCTCGGCTTCGCCGGCATGGGCGGCGCGACGCCTCACATCTTCGGCGGTCCGTACCAGGTCTCGGAGGACACGATCCAGGAAGGCCTGCGCCTCGCGGAGCCCGGAGATGTCCTCGTCGTCCACTGCCCGCCGCGCGGGACGCTCGACCGCACGACGATCGGGATCCGCGCCGGCAGCCGCGCCGCCGCGGCGGCCGTCGCGCGTCTACGCCCGAAGCTCGTCCTCTGCGGCCACGTCCACGAAGCGCGGGGCGTGCTCGAGCGGGAGGGCACGCTCTACGTGAACGCGGGGCCGGGGAAGCGGCTGTGCTCGGCGCTGATCACGGGGAGTGCAGAGAGCGGATTCAGCGCGACGCTGCATCGGTGAGCGTCTCGTTCGTCGATGCTCTCGGCGTCGTTCTCGTTCTCGGAGGGACCGAGAACGAGAACGAGAACGAGAACGAGTGATCAGTGCGAGTGGCCGTGCTCGCCGTGGCTGTGATCGTGGCCGTGGTCGTGACCGTGGCTGTGATCGTGTCCGTGGTCGTGGCCGTGGTCGTGGCCGTTGTGGCTGTGGTCGTGATCGTGCGTGTGCTCGTGCGAGTGCCCCGAGCCGCCCTCGTGCGAGTGCCCGTGGGCCTCGTGGGAGTGCTCGTGCTCGTGCGAGTGACGCTTCCCGCCGTGCTCGTGCTCGTGGGAGTGCTTGTGCGACGCCCCCGCCTCGTGCTCGTGGGAGTGGGTGTGCTCCGCCTCGGCGTCGTCGCCCTCGTCGCCGTCGCCCGCGCCGCCCGTCGCGAAGTCGGCCATGGCCTTCTCCATCTCCTCCATCGAGACGTCGCGGAGATGCTGCGCGAAGCACCACTTGTGGCCGTCCGGGTCGGTGATCACGCACATGCGGTCGCCGTAGAACTTGTCCTCGGGCGGGAGGACCGACTTGGCGCCGCTCGACACGGCCTTCTCGTAGAACTTGTCCACGTTGCGCACGTAGCACATGATGCTCACGGGCGAGCCGCCGAGCTCCGTCGGCGTCTTGCTCCCCTGCATCGGGTCGGCGGGGCCGAACATGAGGAGCTGACCCTCGTGCGAGACCTCGGCGTGCATGATCCGGCCGTCGGGGCCGGGCATCGACATGCGCTCCTTGAAGCCGAACGCGTCCTTGTAGAACTTGAGCGCCGCGCCGGCGTCCTTCACCGCGAGGTAGGGGATGATCCAGGGCGACCCCTCGGGGAGCGCCGAGTCCGACTTGGCGGCCTTGGCCGGCTTCTTCGCCGGAGCCGGCTTCTTCGCCGGAGCCTTCTTCGCCGCCGGCTTGCTCGCGCCCTTCTTGGCAGGCTTCGCGGGCTTCTTGCCCATGGGCTTGCCCTTCTTCTTCGCCACGGATCACCCCTTTCCCCTGTCGCGGCCCGGGGAGTGGGGCGCAATCCTACGCTGTTTCGCTTTGGGATAGCAACGTCGTAGACTTAGCGTGTGCAAGTCCAGTCCCCACGCATCCTCGGCCGCGTCTTCACGCCCGCGCCGGTCGCGCGAGCGCTCGCGCGGAGGACGTTCGAGGGGTTCGAGGGCGAACGCATCCGCGTGCTCGACCCCGCGTGCGGAGGCGGCGCGCTCCTCCTCGCGGCCGCACAGGAGCTGGGCGCGCGCGGGGAGCTCGAGGGCTGGGACGCCGTCGCCGCCTCGGTCCGCGAGACGCGCGCGAACCTCCGCTCTCACGGAACACGCGGCCGGATCGTCGAGCGGGACGCCCTCTTCGAAGGCTCCGGAGCGTTCGACGCGGTGCTCGCAAACCCTCCGTGGGTCAGTTTTTCGGGGCGAGAGTCCGTCCGTCTCCCGGCCGCGCGACGCGCGAAGCTGCGCGCGCGCTTCGCGAGCTTCAGGGGCTGGCCGTCGCTCCAGGGGCCATTCATCGAGCGCGCCTTCGAGCTCGTGAGACCCGGCGGCCGGCTCGGGTTCGTGCTCCCGCGCCAGGTCCTCGAGCTCGACCGCTACGCGCCGCTCCGCGCGCTCGTCAGCGAGCGCGGACGTCTCCTCGAGGTCCGCGACCTGGGCGAGGGCGTCTTCGAGGGCGTCTGCGAGCCGGCGGCGACGGTCGTGTGGGAGCGACCCCTCGACTCGCAAGCTCGCCCGGGGGATCGGGGAGGGGTCGCTCGGGGACACGGGAGCCGTATCGAGTGCGGACCCGAGCTCCCGCGGTGGGCGCTCCGCGCGCTCGAGCGGCTCGCGCGGTACCCGCGCTTCCCGCGCGAGCTCCTCTCGGATCCGGGAGTCCACACCGGGAACGCCGCGAAGGAGATCCTCTCTGCTCGGCCGCGGCGCGGCTTCGTGCCGTGCCGCGAGGGGAAAGACGTGAACGCCTTCGAGCTCGCGGCGCCGCGCCTCTTCGTCGCGCGGGAGCCTTCGCTCGAGCCGCCCCTCTACGCCAGCGTGAAGGCCGAGGAGCGTTACCGCGACGCGACGATCGTCGTGCGCCAGACGGCGAACCGGCCGATCGCGGCGCGCCACGAGCCCTGGGCCTACTTCCGGAACAGCGCGCTCGCGGTGAGGAGCGGGCCGTTCTCGACGGAGCTCCTCCTCGCGCTCCTCAACTCGCGGCTCCTCGCGCTC
>CAZYLP010000075.1:0-16200 GCA_964648345.1 uncultured Planctomycetota bacterium | reverse complement strand
CGGCGAGGACGTGCGCTTCGAGGCGCGCGCGTGGGGCCTGCCGCCCTTCACGCGCGGAGCGGCGTGGCTCGTCACGGGCATCCTCGTCCTCACCTCGCTCCTCGTCCGGGGGCTGGGCTATCCGTCGTGGAGCATCGCGGTCGGCACCAGGAGCGTCGAGGTCCCGGCCCTCCTGCCCGTGATCGCTCTTCTCCTGCTCGTCATGGGCTACCGCTTCGTGTCCTTCCGGAGCCGTCGCTACGTCGTGACGACGCGCCGGATCGTCTGCTTCTCCGGCGTCACGAAGCGGACCATCGTCGAGAGCTACGCCTTCGCCGTGGAGACCGTCCGTGCCGCCCAGGTCATCGCGGGAGAGGCGACGCTCGCCTTCGCGGAGGGGCACGTCGTCACACTCCCCGGTCTCGACTCCGTGGACCTCGAAGGGATGGCGGCAACGCTCGGCGTCCCGTTGCTCGAGCCGGTCCCGCTCTCCGCGCGCGAGCGGCGACAGCGCCGGGTCTCGATCGCGCTCGTCTGCGTGCCCCTCGTCCTCGTCGAGGTGGAGGGCCGGCTCGCCCATCGTGGAGCGGAGGGCACCCGGTCCGTCGTCAACAAGCTGCCGGTGGTGCTCGCCGCCACGTCGCGGGCCGCGCGCGGCGAGCTCGACTCGCGGGGGTACCGGACGTCGGACTCGCCCCCCGTCATTCGCGCCGGCGAGTCCTGGGGGCGGTTCTCGACCAGCGTCGCGATCCTCGTGGCCCGGGGCTCGGAGCCGCCGAAGGTCCTGCGGCTCGGGATCCGCGGCGGAGGACGCTACTCGCTCACCGGCGTCCCGCCCGTCGTCGTCACCGCCGAGGGCGAGATCTCGAAGGAGACCGCCATCCTCCTCGCCCACTTGAAGGGCGCGTTCGCCGACGCCGGGATCGCGGTGTCGTGGCCGGAGGCGAGCAAGTGAGCGCCGTCGAGCGGTTCCTCGAGCCCGGCGAGACCGTGCGCTTCGAGGCCCACGCGCGCGGGTGGCCTCCGCTCACGGCGGGGAGCGTCGCTCTCTATGCGCTGCTCGTCGCGGTCGGCAGCGGCTTCGTGCTCTGCACGGGCGCGGAGTTCCACATCCGCGCCGGAAGCGTCGACGTCCGCATCCCGGAGACGGCCGTCGTCGCGGCCCTCGTCGCGGTGATCGAGGTCTATCGCATGGCCTCGTTCCGCAGCCAGTTCCTCGCGGTGACGAGCGAGCGCGTCCTCGTCGTCGCGGGGATCCTGCGGTCGAAGCTCCGGCGCACGGTTCCCGCGGGACACGTGAAGGAAGCGCGGCTCCTCTACGAGGTGCCGACGCTCGGTCTGAGCTCCGGCTCGTGGCCGCTCCCCGGCTTCGATGCGCTCGACCTCGAGTCGATCGCGAACGCACTCGCGGTCCCGACGCAGCCGCCCGTCGCGGCCGGCTTCGTCCGGAGACGCTCGCGCCTCCTCGCGGCGACTCTGGCCGTGCTCGTCTCCGCGGGAGCCGAGATCGACGCGGTCCTCCAGCAGCGCGCGCGAGCGAGCTTCGCCGCGCGGGCGATGAAGATTCGAGCGGCGGTGGGTCTCACGCTCAGGGCGTTCACGTCTCGTTACTTGGCGACGAACGAGCACCCCGAGGCAGGAACCGGCGAGCAGAACGTCTGGCACACGTTCGACCGGTACACGGAGCACGAGATCGAGGTCAGGCGCCTACCGCGATGGGCCGTCGTGCGAACCCGTCTCTCGTACGGGTTCGCGCTCGTCCCCGAGGACCCCGTCCTGGTCGTCACGTGGGAGGGAGACCCGGACTTCGCCAGGGCCGTCCTCGAAGACCTCAAGAAGGAGCTCGACGCCGCCGGCATCGAGGCGACCTGGCCGGAGGCGCCGAAGTGAGCGATCCCCTCGTCCAGCCCGGCGCGAAGCTCGGCCCGTGGGTCGTGAAGTCGGTCGAGGGCGCCGTCCGCGCCGTCCACGAGACCCTCGGCATCGAGGCCGAGCTCGCCGTCGAGGCGCTCTCCCAGGGCGCGGAGGACCAGGATGCCGCCCACCTGGCGCGAGCCGCGCACGAGCACGTGTTCTCCGCCGCCGAGGTCGGCAAGACCGAGACGCACACGTGGCGGGTGGCCAAGCTCGTGGGGCCGCGGCTCGTCGATCGGCTCGATGCTCCTTTCGAGCGAGCCGAGGTCGAGCGGATCATCCGCGCCCTCGCGAGCGGGCTCGCGCACGTCCGCGCGAGCGGGCTCGACCGGCTGCCGCTCATCGCGACCGACGTGGTCCACGAGCCGGGCGGACGCATCGGCTGGTTCGGTCTGGCCGCCCGGCTCGCGGCGACTCGCCCCGAGACGGACCGGCACGTGAAGGGGCTCGACGTCGAGCCGCTCCTCGAGCTCGCGTGGGCGTCGCCAGGCGTCGGGCAGAGCGCGAAGGCGTCCGAGAGCGACGACGTCTTCGCGCTCGGAGCGATCCTCCACGGCCTCCTCGCGCTCGCGCCGCCGCTCCGTCTCGAGGCCGCGAAGGGCGCGATCGAGACCATGCAGACCGTGCTGTCGGGCGAGCGCTCGAGGCCGAGCGCGGTCCGCGCGGGGGTGGACCCGCTCCTCGACCGCGTCTGCGCGCGCGCGATCGATCGCGACCCCGCGGCGCGGTATCCCTCCGTCGCGGCCTTCCTCGAAGCGCTCTCGGGCGCGCCCGAGCCGAGCGCGCCGAGCGGACCCGTCGCGAAGGTCCTCCAGCCCGGCGAGGTCGTCCGCTTCGAGCGCCACCCGCTCGGCTGGCCGCCGCTCACGGGACGCATGGTGATCGCTTACGGCGCACTCCTCCTCCTCGCCGCGCTCCCTGCGTTCGCGGGCGTCCAGCTCTCGTTCGACGTCCAGAACCTCACGGTGCCCGTGCCCGTCATGGTCCCGGCGCTGGCCCTGGTCGCGATCATCGAGGCGCTCCGCTTCACGGCCTTCAGGAGCCGCCTCTACGTCGCGACGAACCGCCGCGTCCTCGTGCTCGGCGGGTTGTTCTCGACGAAGCTTCGAGGAGACCTCGCGCGGGAGCGGATGCGCGGGCTCCAGCTCGTCGGCACGGAGCCGGCGATCGCGCTCGAGGAGCGGAAGATCCTCCTCTCCGGCCTCGACGCGGTGGACCTCGACTCGGTGCGCACGGCGCTCGGCGAGCCGCTCCTCCCCGTCCTCCCGCCCGCGAAGATCCGCGCGAAGCGGCGGTGGCGGCGCCCGCTCGCGCTCCTCGCGGCGGTCCTCTTCGCGGTCTTCGTCGAGGTCGAGGGCTGGGTGCAGCGCGTGAGCATGGCGCGCTTCCAGGCGACGACCGTGAAGGTGAGGACGGCGGTCGTCGCCGCGGAGGCCGCGATCTGCTCGCTCATCGCCATCGAGACGGGCGACGCGGTCCAGCGGAAGAACAACCAGGGCGACTACTCGAACCCCTTCATGGAGCAGTCGCGGATCTACTCGCTCATCCTCGTCGGCAAGGACGAGCTCGTCGCGATCGAGACGCGCCTCGAGCGGGTGAGGAACGTGATCCCGCTCGACCCGAACGTCCAGGTCCGGAAGGACCGCGAGGCGCCGTGGAACGCGCGTTTCCTCGTCGAGCTCAAGCTCGAGCTCGCGCGCGAAGGCATCGAGGCCGACTGGCCGAAGTGACCGGGGAGCCGTTCGTTTGCTAGCTTCGTCGTCATGTCCAAGACGGCGGAGCTGACGCAGGACCTCCTCGCGCTCTGCGGGATCAAGTCCGAGTACGGCAACGAGAAGGCCCTCGCCGACCACGTCGAGGCGCGCCTCAGGAAGACGAAGCTCCCCGTCGAGCGGATCGGCGACTCGGTCGTCGCCGGACGCCCGAGCGGGACGCGGCCGACGATCGCGCTCTTCGGGCACCTCGACACCGTGCCCGACGTCGGGAACGCGTGGCCGCCCAGGCTCGAAGGGGACATCCTCTTCGGCCTCGGAGCAAGCGACATGAAGGCGGGCCTCGCCGTCATGCTCGCGCTCGTGGACGCGCCTTCGCGCTACGACCTCGTCCTCGTCTTCTACGACAAGGAGGAAGGCCCCGACGCGGCGAACGGCCTAGAGCCGGTGCTCGATGCGTGCCCGTGGCTGAAGCAGGTCTCGCTCGCGTTCTGCCTCGAGCCCACGGACGGCGAGGTGCACCTCGGCTGCCTCGGCGGGCTCCACGCGAAGGTGACCTTCCGCGGCCGCTCCGCGCACTCGGCGCGGCCGTGGCATGGAGAGAACGCGATCACGAAGGCGGGTGAGTTCCTCACCGCGCTCCACGCGAACACTCCGAAGGACGTCGAGGTCGCGCCGGGGCTCGTCTACCGTGAGGTGACGACCGTCACGCTCGCGAAGGGCGGCACAGGTCGCAACGTCGTCCCGAACGCGTTCGAGCTCAACGTGAACGTCCGCTTCGCGCCGGGGAAGACGCTCGAGCAGGCGGAGAGCGAGCTCCGCGCGAAGGTCGCGGGGCGAGCCGACATCGAGATCACCGACCGCTCCATGGCGGGCGTCGTGCCGAAGAAGAACGAGCACCTCGAGCGGTTCCTCGCCCTCTCGAAGGCGAAGGTCGCGCCGAAGCAGGCGTGGACCGACGTGGCGCGCCTCGGCGCGCGCGGGATCGACGCCGTCAACTTCGGGCCGGGGTGGACCGCGCAGGCGCACCAGAAGGACGAGCGGTGCAGCGTCGCGGCGACCGTCTCGGCCTACGAGGTCTTCCGCCGCTTCCTCGAGGCCTGAGGCCGCTTCCTCGCGCGCGGCCGCTCCGCGAGGCGGCCGCCGCAGCCGAGGGTCGGGCAGCCGGCGTTCTCCTTCCAGCACTCGTCGTGGACGGTCGTCGCGCACTTCTTGCAGGCGACCAGGTCGAGCTCGTCGCCGCGTACGTCTTCGTGGCAGTACGGACACCGAGTCGTGCCGTGCTCGTCCACGGCGGCCACACGGTCGCCCTCGAGCACGTTCACCCGGAGCGACTTCCGGTCGAGGAGCCGCGCGATGTGGTCGAGCCTCAGGAGGACGTCGGGGTAGTCCACGGGCGCGACACGGAGCTGCGCGGCGCGCGCGGTCAGGCGCCCGGCCTCGAGGCGGACCTCGTCCACGCCCAGGTCGAACAGGCGTCCGATCTCCCGGCGGACCGGCCGGCGAAGCGCCTCCGCGACCTCGAGGCGGTTCGACGCCTCGACGAGGAACCGCGCGTCGAACTCGCGGTTGCCGATCTCGACCTCGCGGACGAGGCCGAGCTTCTTCTTGAGCTTCGTGCCGAGCGTCTCCGCGGTGATGCGGACGACGAGCGCGCCTTCGACCTCGACGTCGAGGAGGACGGAGGGCTCCCGGCCCTCCGGGGAGAACGCGACCTGGGCTCGGCGTCCGCTCGCGAGAGGACCGCGGAGGCGGAGCTTGTCGAGGTGCAGCGGGAGACGGCCCCGTCTCCGGTTGGGCGCGAGGTGCGTCACCGACGCCACGTGGTCCGCGAGCTCGAAGAGCGCCACGTACCGCCTCGTCCCGAGCCGGAGCTCCACGTCAGGCCCGCTCCCGGCTTCGCGGCCGCTCGACGGCGCCGCCCTCGCAGCCGAGGAGCGGGCAGCCGTCGTGCTCGTGCCAGCACTCGTCGTGGACGACCGACTTGCACTTCTCGCACGCGACGAGGTCCGGCTCGTCGCCGGTGATGTTCTCGCGGCAATACGGGCAGCGGATCTTCCCCTTCTCGTCCACGTGACCGCGGCGGACGCCGCCGAGGACGCTCACCTTGAGCGGCTGGGAGTCGAGGAGCGACGAGAGCTTGGCGAGCGCCTCGAGGACCTTCCCGTAGTCGCGGGCCTCGATCGCCTTCGTCGGGGCGATGACGACGATGTCTCGGTCCTCGAAGCGGAGCTCCCCGGCGCCGCAGTCGAAGATCCGGGTGATCGCCGCCCGCGCGGTGCCGCGGAGGAGACGCGATGCCTTCGCCGGGTTCTTCGTCTTGAGGAAGAAGCGGGCGTCGAACTCGGCGTCGCCGATCTCGTGGTCGTTCTTCGTGTAGATCATCTTCTCGAGCTTGGTCCCGAACGTCTCCTCGGTGACGACGAGGTCCGGGGCGTCCGTGGCGACGACGAAGAACAGGACGCGTTCCACCGGCAGGTCGGCGACGTTCACGGTGTCGAACCGCACGCAGGCGTTCTTGCCCGCGACCTGGCCGTAGAGCTTCACCGCCGAGAGGTTCGGGAAGAAGTCCGCGTCCGGCGCGAGGCCCGTGATCCTGGCCAGCTCCTGGACGAGCGCGCGCATGTTGCCGTAGCGCTCGCTCCCGATCCGCGGTTGCACGGCGTTGACGAGCCAGGCCACGAGCGCGGTGGCCCCGAACACCAGGATCATGAAGCCGACCAGGAGCATCGCCTGCTGTTCGTCGCGCACGTCAGCCTCTCTCCACGGGGCGTGCTCTCTCGACCGAGCGGCCCTCGCAGCCGAGGAGCGGGCATCCCCCGTGCTCGAGCCAGCACTCGTCGTGGACGACCGACAGGCACCTCTCGCACGCGACGAGGTCGGGCTCTTCTCCGGTCAGGTGGTCGTGGCAATAGGGGCAGCGCGTCTTGCCGCTCTCGTCCACGTGGGCGCGGCGCTCGCCGCCGAGGACCTTCACCTTGATGGGGCAGCGGTCGAGCGACGCCGAGAGACCGACGAGCGTCTCGAGGATCGCGCGGTAGCAGGACGGCACGATCGCCCGGGTCGTGCCGGACGCCGTGATCCAGCCGCGCTCGAACGAGACGCGCTCCGCGCCAAGGTCGAAGAGCTCCCAGATCAGCCGGCGGACGTTCGACCGGAGGACCTGGGACGCCCTCACGGTTCCTTCGCCCTCGATGCGGAACCGGCGGTCGAACTCCGCATCGCCGATCGTGATCGTGTGCGTCATGCCGAGGAGCTTCCGGAAGCGGTGGGTCGCGGTCTCCTCCGTGACGACGAGGCGCGGCGTCTCGTCGGCGACCATCGAGATGTGGACGTGGAGCTCGGTCGTCTTGCCGACACGCTCCGGGACGAAGTGGAGGAACGCCTCGCGCCGCACGAAGTGACCGTGGAAGCCGTGCCGGGCGCCCCGTCCGGGACCCACGGCGCCGCTCGCGCGGCGGAGACCCGTGAGCTCCGCCACGTCCTCGACGAGCTCGGGCGCGCTCGCGCTCTCCCCGCGCTCGCGCCGGAGCTCCTTGCCGAGCCAGAGGAGCATGTACAAGAACGGGCCGAGCGCGAGCACCCCGATCACGAAGGCGGCGCCCTCCACGTCAGCTCCTCAGCCGCGAGGAGGGCCGCTCGATGAAGCCGCCCTCGCAGCCGGCGAGGGGGCAGCCGTCGTGCTCCTTCCAGCACTCGTCGTGGACGACCGACTTGCACTTCTCGCACGCGACCAGGTTCGGCTCCTCGCCCGTCAGGTTCTCGCGGCAGTAAGGACAGCGCGTGCGGCCCTTCGCGTCCACGCTCGCGCGGCGCTCGCCGCCGAGGACTCGGACCGCGAGCGTCTTCCGGTCGAGCGTCGCCGAGATCCGCTCGAGGATCGGGCGGTAGTTCGTGGGCTCGACCGCGCTCGAGCGGGCGACGACGGCGATCTCCCTCCCCTCGAAGCGGAGCGTGAGGGCCCCGAAGTCGAAGATCCTCCAGATCGCCCTTCGCACGTCGCTCACGCGGAGGACCTTCGATGCCTTGACCCGCGCGGTCGTCTGGAGGAGGAAGCGGCCGTCGAACCGGGCGTCGCCGACCTCGATCTCGTCGGTCGTCCCGAGGACCTTGCCGATCTTCGTGAAGATCGTCTCCTCGGACACGACGAGGTGCGGCGCCTCGTCGCAGGCGACGGAGAAGCGGACGTTGGTGTAGGTCGAGCTGCCGATCGACTCGGTCTGGAAGGTGACCGCGGCGTCCCGAGCGTCCGCGATCTGACCGTGGAAGGCTATGCGCTCGAGGCTCGGGAACCAGTCGCCCTCGGCGTGGAGGCCGGTGATCTGGCCCACGTCGCGGACGAGCTCGCGAAGGTCCTTGTACGCCTTGCTGCCGAGCCGCGGCTTCATCGCGTACATGAGCGCGGCGGCGAAGACCGCGGGCACGACCATGAAGAGCGCGCAGACGAGCGTCCCCTCGAAGGCGTTCATCGGGCACAGCGCCTCGCTGCCGCTCGTCTCATCGAGCGAGCTTGGCGAGCAGCGCCGTGAGCGCCTCGGGGTCCGAGACGGGGAGGTGGCACGTCTTGCCGACGCAGACGAACGCGCGCGGAGCGTCGGCCGGTTCGCGGCCCTTCGCGACCTCGCCGAGGAGCTTCGCCGTCCGTTCGGTGCCGTCCACGAGCGCGATGACCGTGTTCGCCGCGCGGCGCGTGCGAGCCGCGCGGACGAGGGCGTCCGTCGCGGGCCCCGGCCGGCCGGAGATCACGATCTCGACGGGCTCCGCGAGGAGGAGGTCGAGCGCGGCGAGCGAGGTCGGCGCGGCGACCGGGTGCTTCTCGAGCGAAGCCGAGACCGTCTCGAGCTGCTTCCTCGCGAGCTCGGGATCTTTACCGGTGAGCACGGCGATCCGGATGTCGGCGATCGCGAGGAGCGCGGCCGGCGACGGCGTCGCCCCCTCGTAGATCGACTCGCCCGCGCTCGTCGCGAGGGACTCCGCGTCCTTGGCCCGCGAGACGAAGCGCGAGCCGTCCCAGTAGAGAGCCTTCGCCTTCGCGAGGAGCGCCTGGGCGCGCTCGAGCCACCCGGGGTCGAGCGAGGCCTGGTAGAGCTCGACGTACGCGCGCGCGAGGTAGCCGTGGTCCTCGAGCGCCCCCGGGAAGCGCGCCTCGCCGTCCATGATGCGGCGGAGGAGGCGCCCGTCCTTCGAGAAGAGCTTCGTCGAGACGAGCCGCGCCGCGTCCTTCGCGGCGGCGAGCCAGCGCGGCTCGTCGAGGGCGACCGACGCGCGCGCGAGCGCCGCGATCATGAGGCCGTTCCAGCCGGCGAGGACCTTGCCGTCGCGCGGCGGCCGGACGCGGGTCGCGCGCGCCGAGGAGAGCGCGGCGACCGCGGCGCGCTCGAGGGCGGGTCCGTCCGCTCCGGGGCCGGCGGCCTCGGCGATCGGCTTCGCGAGGTGGAGCACGGAGCGGCCGTCCACGGGGCCCTTGCCCGCGGGCTCGATGCCGAAGCGAGCGCACGCGAACTTCGCGAGCGAAGGCTCGAGCGCCACCTCGACCTCGCCGCGCGTCCACGTGTAGAAGAGCCCCTCGGCGCCCGAGCTGTCGGCGTCCTCGGCGGACGCGAAGCCACCCGACGGGAGCCTCAGGTCCCGGAGGACGTACTCGCACGTCGAGCGGACCGCGTCCGCGAAGACCTTCTCGTTCGTGACGGCGTAGGCGTCCACGAGCGCGTCCACGAGGAGCGCCTGGTCGTAGAGCGTCTTCTCGAAGTGGGGGACGCCCCACTTCTCGTCCGTCGCGTAGCGGTGGAACCCGCCGCCCAGGTGATCGTGGATCCCGCCCGCGACGATCTTCCCGAGCGTGAAGACCGCCATCTGCCGGCTCACGTCCGAGTGCGAGTGCGCGAGGAG
Organism: uncultured Planctomycetota bacterium; assembly: GCA_964648345.1. Taxonomy (GTDB): domain Bacteria; phylum Planctomycetota; class J058; order J058; family JACQDU01; genus CAZYLP01. The sequence continues at coordinate 6,706 of CAZYLP010000075.1, read as the reverse complement.
GAACGAGAGCTCGGGCGCGCAGGGGAACTTGGGCGCCTTCCTGAAGCCGCCCTCGGCCTTGTCGAAGATCTCCGCGAACGCGCGGACTCCTCCGTGGAGGATCTTGCGCTCGAGCTTCGCGCGCTCGCCCGTGTCGGCTCCGTGCTTCGCGAGGTGGTCGAGGACCGACTTCGCGTCGTCGGCCATGCTCTTCCGTTTCTCGGCATCCGCCCACATGGAGGAGACGTTCCCGAGGATCTCCACGAGCGCGTTCTTCGGCCAGTAAGTGCCCGCGTAGAAGGGGCGGCCGTCCGGCAAGAAGAACACCGTGCAGGGCCAGCCCGCCGAGCCCTGGAAGGCCTCCGCGATCCGGATCAGGGAGTCGTCCACGTCGGGGAGCTCTTCCCGGTCCACCTTCACGCAGACGAAGTGGGCGTTGAGCTTCGCCGCGCACTCCTCGTCCTCGAAGGACTCGCGGTGCATGACGTGGCACCAGTGACACGTGGAGTAGCCCGAAGAGACGAAGAGCGGCACGTCGCGCTTCTTCGCCTCCGCGAAGGCGGCGGCGCCCCAGGGCCGCCAGTCCACGGGGTCGAACGCGTGCTCGCGGAGGTAAGGGCTCCGCTCCTTGACGAGCAGGTTCGGTCGCTTGCCCGCGCCCGGCCGTGTCGCGGCGGCGTCACCGAGCGCGGCGTCCGCCGCCTGAGGGCGCCGCCGCTCCTTCGCCTTCGGCGGATCGGCGCCGACGCGCATCTGCGTCGCGCACGCCGCGATCCCGGCGAGACCGAGCAGCACGAGCGCGGTGCGCGCGCCCGGGTGCAGATTCATGCAGCGCGCCTCGCTGCCGCTCGTCTCATCGCGGCCGGTGGACCTCCATGGCTCCAAGGATCGCACCTTTGAAGGCGTCGCGGACGTCGCGAGTGTGGAACCGGACCTCGAGGGCGTCCACCTGGAGCCCCGGCCGCGAGAGGAGGCCGCTCGGGAGGTCCTCGACCTTCTGGATCTCCGAGTAGCGCGCGCCCTTCTTCGGCGCGCCGCTCGCGAAGACGCGCTCGCTCGTGAGGACGACGCCGCGGTCGCCGGTGCCCGAGAACGTGTCGTCGTAGAGCGCCATGACGCGCTCGTCGGGGCCGAGGGGCTCGACGTAGGCGCCGAGCGCGAGGTGGAGCGCGTGCTCCGGGATCCGCGGCGCGACGTGGACGCCGTAGGCGCGCGAGAGCGCCGCGCCGATCGCGATCTCGGCGGCGGCCGCGGCGATCCCGCCGTCCGCCTCCTTGTTCGGGTGCGGGCCGTCGGCGACGGTCGCCTTGGCGCGGCGGATGTAGTCGCCCTCGATGATCCGGCCGTACTCGCCCGACTTCACCCACTTCTCGATCTCGCGCGCCCGCACGACGGGCCACGGGTGAGTGAGGTTCATCTCGATGAGCGAGCGGTAGATGTTCGACCAGGTGTCCTCGTCGATCGCGACTTCCTTCGCCTGCTCCATGAAGGCCGAGATCTGGAGCTCCTTCGAGAAGCGGCCGGCCGCGCCCGAGGCGAGCTTCATCTCCACGGAGAGGACCGTGTCGAGGTCCTGGACGGCGAGGAGCCCGGCGCGGTCGGCGGTCAGCTCGGCGCACCGGTACCAGTACATGAGCGTGGGCACGATCCCGAGGCGGAGGAGCGGCCCGAGCCCGTAGGCGAGGTCGCCGAGGAGGACGAGGATCTCCTTTATGTGCTCCGCGACCATCCGGTAGAGGACGTGCCCTGCCATCCAGTGCCCGAGCTCATGTCCGAGCACGGCCTGGATCTCCTTGTCCGTCATGCCGTCCACGAGCGCGGACGTGACGACGAGGATCGGCTCCTGGGCGCCCGCCGTGAAGGCGTTCATGTGCGCGGAGTTCGTGAGGTAGAAGGGCGGCGGCTCCATGTCGAGGGTGTCGCAGACCTCGAGGTAGAGCTTGTGGAGAGACGGCACCTGCTTCGGGCCGACCTTCAAGTAGTTCGACTTCGAGATCACCCCGAAGAGCTTGTCGGTCGTGATGCTCGCGAGGGCCTTGATGAGCCGGTCGAAGCCGACCGTCTTCCTCAGCGCCTCGAGGGCTTTCCGGTCGGCCTCGTGCTCGAAGGACTGACTCGAGATCTTGGAGAGCTTGACCCGGGCCACGCGCGCACCTCGTTACCGAGAGAGCGTAAGCCCGGGCGTGCAGTCGCGGAAGGGGCGATCTCCGCTCACTTGCCGAACGGGTTCTTGAGCTCTCCCAGCTTCTTCTTCACGTCGTCCACCTTCTCGCCCGCGCCCGGGACCTTCTTGTTGAGCTCCTCGGTGGCCTTCTCGGTCGCCTTGTCCACGGCCTTGGTCCCGAGCTCGGTCGCCTTCTTCTTGGCGTAGGCCTTGCCGCCCTCGACGACGAGGTTCTTGATCGTGTCTCCAAGCTCGACCTTGGGCGCGAGCACCGAGCCCGTGATCCTGATGTCGTTGAGCTCGAACTCCCCGCAGTTGGTCACCTCCTCGGCGACCTTGACCGAGTCGAAGCCCGCGATCTTCTCGTTCGTGCGGCGGGCCTTCGCGATGATCTCCTTGAACGAGATCTTCGGCTTCGCGTCGAGGTCGCCATCGAGGCCGTGGCCCGTGGCGTCGATCACGAGGGTCGCCTTGCCCTTCTCGAACGAGAGCGGGATCGCCTCGGCGAAGAGGCCGTCCGTCTCGTGGAGGTCCACCTCGCCGAGCTCGGCGTGGAGCGTCCAGCCGACGGGCTTCGAGGGGTCCGCCTTGTCGGGCGGGTCCTGCGTGAACTTGAGCTTGATGTTGCCCTGCGTCTTCTTCGCGGTGTCCACGAGCGTGCCCACGAGGTCGTAGACGGTCGCCTTGCCGTTCTCGATGCGGTTCTGGGCGACCTCGAGGACCTGGCCGCTGTTGAACGCGAAGCTCGGCGCCGTGTTCTGCGGGTCCTGGAGGTTGACCGCGAAGCCGGAGAGGACGACCTCCTTCACGACCCAGCGCGACGCGAGGAGGTCCTCGTTCTCGCCCGGGAGGCCCTCCTGGGCGCGGTCGATCATCTGCGCGAACGAGGCGGGCTTCTTGGCCGGCTCGGCGGGCTTCGTCTCGCCCTTGCCGTCCTTCTTCACCTCCGCCTTCTTCTTCTGGCGCTCGTCGTACTCCTTCTTGGCGCGCTCGAGGTACGACTTCGCCTTCGAGGACCAGTCGGTGCCCGCGGCGGGCGGCGGCGGAGTGCCGGCGGGCGGCTTCGGCTCGATGCCGAGCGAGCCGTCCGACTCGCGCGCGACCGCGAGCGCCGGGTTCTTGACGGCGATCCGCTCGACGAGGAACTGCCGGCGGAGGAGAGCCGCGAAGCTCACCTTGCCCTCGAGCTCCTCGGCCGTGAGGAGGTTCTCCTTCGGGTTCTTCGGGTTCGTGATCTCGAGCTTCTTCAGGAAGAAGCGCCCGCGGATCAGCGAGAAGTCGAACGTCGCGTCCTCGAAGTCCACCTTGCCGCGCTGGACGACGTTCCCGTCCACGTCCACCATGCCGAGCGCCTTCGCGAGGCTGTCGGGGAAGTGCTCCTTGAGGATGGAGCGCATCATGGGCTTCGCGATGACGAACTCGAAGACCGCGACGACGATCGCGAGGAAGATCCACTTCTTGAGCGGGATCTTGCGGAACGTGTTGATCGCTCCGAGGAGCTTGCCGAAGATGCCGGGCGCCTTCGCGGGCTTCGGGGCGATCGCCTCGTCCGCCATGGTCGCCGCCGCCTCGGGCGGCGCTCCCTCGGCGAGCGCCTTCTCGTAGGCCTTCTTCCGCTTGATCTCGGTCGCCTTCGCGATGGCGGCCTCGCGGAGGCGGCGGATCGTCTTCTGGAGCGAGAGGAAGACGATGAAGAAGAGGACCGCGGCCATGGAGCCGAGGATCGCCCCGCCCATGACGTGGTACTTCTCGAGGCCGAGGAGGGCGATGCCGGGCGCGTTCCAGATGTTCGCGTGGCTCTTCGCGAAGTCGGACTCGCAGATCGAGCGGCCGATCTTCACGGACGTCTCGTCGAGCGCGTACATCGAGACGGGCTTGAGGAGCGCGCCGAGGACCACGGCGATCGTCCCGTTCGCCTTCGTCATGCCGATGATGAGGAGGACGAGCCCGACGAGCCCGCACTTCAAGGGCACGAACCCGAGGAAGGCCGCGAGCGCGGCGCCCATCGCCACGTGGCGCGGCTCCGCCTTGGTGATGTCGAAGTAGGCCTTCAACTCCTTGAAGAGTTCGAGCACGGGACGCGATCTCCTGTCTCTGAGCGAGGGGCTTTTTCTATCACGGTCGTGAGCCGAGGTCGAGACGGCGCAGCCCTCGCCCGGAGTTCACGGTCGTCGTGAACGACTCTCGAAGAAGCACTTAGACCGGCCACGTACGGGGTCGTGACACTCCGCGGCGTGGGGCGGGCAGATTGTTGCAGCCCAGGACGGACAATCCGGAGACTCCGTCCGCTCCGCCCCAGACCAAGAAGCCGAACGGCCTCGCGAGTAGCCGAACTAATCGACGCGCGGAATCCCCCGGCTGTCGAGGAGCTGGAGCACCGCGACCCGATCCTCCTCGGTCAGCGTCGGCACCTTGAGGAACGACGCCTCTCCGGCCGTGGCCACGAGCGTCACGTAGTCGGCGCTGTCGTCCCTGAAGCCCTTCACCTCGCTCCAGAGCAGCTGCTCGGTGTGCTCGACGAGGTTCCCCGAGAGGCCCTTCGTCGCCTGCTTGGAGATGACGATCCGCGCCTCGTAGAACGCGACGCTCCCCTGGGCACCGCGGAGGAAGCGCTCGACCACGTAGCCCCCGAAGAAGCACACGACGAGGACGAGGGGCATCGGCACGCGTTCCTGCTTCTGGCCGGGGAGGAGGAGCGTTCCGGCGACGAACGTCCCGACGACGAGCGCGCCGCCGGCGAGCAGGCCCTTCAAACGGGCGCTATGGACGGCATGGGCTGGCATGCCGCGGACGACGAGCAGCGGCTGCTCGGGAGCCATCGTCCGCGATGGTAGCTGCGAGGGTTACGCGAGGTCGAGGACCTCGAGCACGACGTCCCGCGGCCCGAAGATCCGGCGCTCGCGCGTGTCGCTCGCCTCGGCCGAGCCGCAGGGGAGCTTGAGCCACTTCTGCGGCTGGCTGAAGGGATCGCGCGGCGCCTCGAGGAAGTCCTGCATGGGCGACAGCGCGGCGAACGTGGTCTTGCGCGTGATGAAGAAACCCATGGGAGCCTCCTGGGTCTCTATCGTCAAGCCATGCCTCGGTCTTGAGCCCTCGTTCTCGTTCTCGTTCTCGTTCTCGTTCTCGTTCTCGTTCTCGGCCATCGCCGACACCGAGACGATGTCAGGGCGCTCGCAGATCCACCGAGCTCTCGCCCCGGTTCCCGACGGTCACTTCGACCCCCGGCGACTCGGGCGCCGAGTCGTGCCGCTTCACGTGGTAGGTGCCCGCGAGCAACCCCTTGAACTGGAACGTCCCGTCGGGCCCGGTCTCGCCGCGCTTCTGGACGGGCCCATCGAGGGCGACGCCCACGCCCGGCTGCGGGGCGCCCTCCTTCGTCAGGGCGCGGCCGACGATCCTCGAGCCTGGGGCGAGGGCGAGCTTGGTGTCCTTGCCGGGTTTCAAGCGCGTGAAGAGCGGCGCGAAGTCGGGGTGTGTCACCGTCACGTCTTCCCCGTCGGGCGCGATGTCGCAGTGGAAGTCGCCCTTCTCCTCGGTCATGGCGAGGAGCGTCGCGAAGGAGCCCTCCTGCATGAGGTCCTCGTTCGGATCGCGCCCGCGGCAGATCGCGGCTCCGTGGAGCGGCTTCCCCTCGTTGTCCACGACGACGCCCGTGCACTCGGCGCCGGGCTCGAGCGTGACGGCGACGGTCTTCTGGTTCCGCGGGTCCGCCTCGACCTTCGCCGGGGCGAGGCCGGGCGACGCGACGGTCACGACGTAGGGCTGGGCGCGGAGGCGGTCGAAGACCGCGGAGCCGGTCGTGCCCTCGGCGGTGAGGACGCGCAGCTGCGAGGGCTCCGTGCCGGCCTCCGCCTCGATCTTCACGAGGATCGCTCCGTGCTGCGCGTGCGAGTGGTGGTCCTCGTCGTGCGGCTTCGGCTTGGGCGTGGGGATCGTGATCTGGACCTCGAGGCCGTAGGTGCGGCCGAGGACGAGAGGCAGGGTCTTCGTCCCCTCGGCGAGCTCGGCCTCGGCCTCGAGATACCCGGAGGCGACGGCGACGACGTGGAGCTTTCCGGGCGGAAGATCGGCGAGCTTGAAGCGTCCGTCGGCGTCGCTGGTCGCGAACGAGGTCGCGCCGATCGGACCCGACGCCGGGTCGGTCGCGACCACGGAGGCGCCCGCGACGGGGGCGCCGTCGTCCGACGTGCACGTGCCCTCGACGGTCGAGCCCGCCTTGAGGTCGATGTCGACGCGGGTCGTCTCGCCCTCCTTGAGCTCGACGCGGCGGGAGGCCGGGGCGCGGCCGGGAGTCTTCGCGACGACCCAGGTCGTCCCGGCCGCGAGGTCGTCCACGACGCCGCCCCACTGGAGGAGGCGCCGGTCGCCCTCCGCGCCCTCGATCTCGATCTCCTCGGCGGGGGGCACGACACAGACGACGAGGATCGCGGCGCGCTGGAGGACCACGTCCACCGCCTCGTCGCTCGAGATCCCGACCTTCTTCCGCGCGAAGCCCTTCGCTTCGGCCTGGATCTCGAAGACGACTCCGGGCGGCACGGGCTCGAGCGAGAACTTGCCCTGGGC
>CAZYLP010000074.1:0-16276 GCA_964648345.1 uncultured Planctomycetota bacterium | reverse complement strand
GGCTCTGCGACACGCTCGGGGTCGGCCTCCCCTTCGCGGAGGCGCCGCTCCCCCGCTCGATCCCGAGGCTCGTGCGCGCGGTGATCGAGGAGGCGGGCGTCGCGGGCGCGCGCCTCGAGATCCATCCGCACAACGACCTCGGGCTCGTCGTCGCGAATGCGCTCGCGGCCGTCTTCGCGGGCTGCGCGTCCGTGAACGGCTGCCTCCTCGGGAAGGGCGAGCGCACGGGCAACGCGCCGCTCGAGATCGTCCTCTTCCACCTCATGGGTCTCGACGCGCGGATCGCGCCGGACCTCGGGGCCGTGAACGACCTCGTCCGCTTCTACGAGGAGAAGGGCGAGCCGATCGCCGCGAAGCATCCTCTCTTCGGCCGCGACGCGCACACGACCCGCGCGGGGATCCACGCCGATGCGCTCAGGAAGGACCGCCGGACGTACACCTTCTGCGACACCGAGAAGCTGCTCGGCCGCCGGCTCGACGTCCTCCTCACGAAGGAGAGCGGTCTCGGCGGCCTCGCCTTCCTCGTCCAGCAGCGAACCGGGCGCGCGCGGGCGAAGGAGGACCCTTCCCTGCGCGCCGCCTGGTCGCGGCTCGAGGCCGAGTTCGCCGCCGGGCGTACCGTCGCCTACACCTGGGACGAGGTCGCCCGGACGTTCCCCGATCTGGTCGGGGTCTAGTCGCTACCCGCGGGCCGCCTTGAAGCAGTCGCGGCAGTAGACCGGCCGGTCGCCCTTCGGCTCGAAGGGCACCTCGGTCTGGACGCCGCACTCCGCGCAGGTGGCCGGGAAGAGCTGACGAGGACCCCGGTCCCTCATCCCTCCGCCGCCGCCTCCGCGCGGGCCGCGCCCGCGGCCCGCGCCCATCCGGTCGCCGCCGCCGCGCGGGCCTCCGCGTCCCCCACCGCCCCCCGGGCCGCGGCTCTTGCGCTGCTCGCGGCACGGCTTGCAGCGCTTCGGCTCCTGGAATCCCCGTTCGGCGTAAAACTCCTGCTCCTGCGCGGTGAACGTGAAGCTCTGTCCACAATCCGCGCACGGCAGCTGACGATCTTCGCTCACGCTTTTCCCCTTGTGTTGTACACCCGGTGTAGAGCCTAGACACAAGGGGGTGTGTCTCGCAACCGGACAGGGGGTTGGCGAGGGGAGGCGGGCTACTTCTTGTCGCCCGGCTTCCACGGCGTGCGGCCCGGCGCGGGGATGGTCTCGGGCTTGTACTCGTGCGCACGCTTGCGGAGGACCGTGCCCTTCTTGATCGCGTCGCCGACGACGAGGGCGTCCGCGACCTCCTGTCCCTCGAGGATGCGGCCGAAGACCGTGTGCCTCTCGTTGAGGTGAGGCGTGGGCACGTAGTTCATGAAGAACTGGCTGTTCCCCGAGTCGGGCGCGCTCGTCTTGGCCATCGAGAGGGTGCCGCGCCAGTGGAAGCGCGTGTTCCCCTTGAGCTCGTCCTTGATGTCGTAGCCGCAGCCGCCCGAGCCGGTGCCCGTCGGGTCGCCGCCCTGGGCCATGAACGCCGCGATGATCCGGTGGAACTTGATCCCGTCGTAGAACCCGTTCTCGACGAGCCAGACGAAGTTCGCGACGGTGTTCGGCGCGGTGTCCTCGAAGAGCTCGAGGACGATGGTCCCGCGGTCGGTCTCGAGCTGGACGCGCGGGTTGTCGTCGCGCTTCGCGTCCGCGGCGCGCGCCTTCTCCTCCTCGGCCCACTTCCCGATGAGCTCGTCGAGCTTGCCGGGCTGCGAGAAGAACATCTGGCCCGCGCCGCCGAGCGGGCGGAGGACGGCGGTCTTGTCCTTCGTCTTCTCGAGCGCGGCCTTGAAGTCGGCGAGGCGGTTCGTGAAGAAGAGGCACGCGATGCGCGCCGGCGCCGCCTCCTCGATCGGGTCCTCGCCGAAGGCGACGAGGGCCTTCTCGAAGTGGTTGACCGCCATGAAGGCGCGGCCGAGCGTCGCGCGGATCATCTTGTCGTCGGGCTTCGCCTTGAGCGCCACCTCGGCGTCGCGGATCGCGAGCGGGTAAGCCTCGACGAGCGTGAGGAGCTCGGCGCGCTTCTTGAGGAGGTCGGGGTCGCCCGGCTTCTCCGCGAGACCGCTCGCGATGTCGTGCCAGCGGCGGAACTGCTGGCCCGGGTCGCGCGCGCTCCCGAGGAGCATGCGCACCGCGGGGCGGCAGCTCTCGACGGCCCCGACGGCGTCGAGGTCGCGCTTCGCCTCGCCGTCCTTGCCGAGCGCGCACGCGGCGACGCCGTGGAGGAGGAGGTAGTCCTTGTTGCCGGGCTCCGCCTTCACGAGCGGCTCGAGGAGCTCGTAGGCCTTCTCGAAGCGCGGGCGGCGCGGCTCGATCGGCGGGCCGCGGCGCTCGCGCGGGTCCTGCTGCGGGACGGGGACGCACATGCACGTCTCCGCGAAGATGAAGCGGAGCGTCGCGTCGTCCGGGTGCTTCGCGAACAGGTCCTCGATGGCGTCCCAGATCGTCGTGAAGGCGCCGTTGTCCGCCGCCGACTTCATGCGGAAGGCGAGGAGGCGCGGGTCGTCGGGCGTCTTCTTCGTGATCTCGGCGAGCATCCCGCGGAGGATCTGGAGGAGCCCCGCGGGGACCGCGCTCAGGTCCTTCACCTTCGCGAGCTGGGCGACGGCCTCGTCCGACTTGCCGGTGTTGTGGAGGAAGACCGCGTACTGGGCGCGGAGCTCGTCGTCCTTCTCCATCTCGGCGCCGAGCGACTCGTAGAGGGGCTTCGCGTCCTCCCACTTCCGCATGCGCGTGTAGGAGCCGACGAGGAGCTTCTTCAGCACCGCGTCGTCGGGCGCGCCCTTGAGGGCGAGCGTCGCATCGTGGACGGCGCGCTCGTCCGCGTTCACGAAGTAGAGGAGCTGCGCGCGCTTCTTCCGCGCCTTCCAGTCCTCGGGGTCCTTCGCGAGCGCGGTCGCCGAGTCGCGCCAGGTGTGGAACGCCTCGGCGGGGTCCTGCGGGTTGCCGATCATGATGCGCACGGTCGGGGCGAGGCTCGCGACGTTGGCGACGCCGTCGAGCGCGGCCTTGGCCTCGGCGTTCCTGTCCATGGCGCTCGCCGCGACGCCGTAGAGGAGCTGGACGTCGGCGTTGGTCGACTGCGCCTTCGCGAGCGGCTCGAGGACCGCGAGCGCCCGCTCGAAGTTCGGCGGGACGCCCGGGCCGCGCGCCGGGACGACCATGTTGCACTCGCCCCAGGCGAAGCGGACGTCCGGATCGTCCGGGTGCTTCTGGAAGAGCGTCTCGGCGTCCTCGCGGACCTCGCCGACCGCTCCCTGCTCGGTGAGGATCTTGAGCCTCAGGATCTTGGCCCCGTCGGTCGGCGACTCCTTCTTCGAGAGCTGGTCAACCTTCTGGAACAGGCCGCGGACCTTCGCCATGTGCGCCTGGTGGCGCTTGTTGTACTCGGGGATCTTCTTGTCCCGCTCCTCCGACCGGCGCTTCATCTCGCCCGAGAGGGCATCCGCCTCCTCGCGGAGCTTCTTGTCGCCGGGCGCCCGCGCCGCGTTCTCCTCCGCCTCGCGCGCCTTGCCCATGAACGCGATGAGGTCACGCTCCTCGGCGGCGACCCGGTCGAGGAAGGACCAGAACGCTTGCTGCTCCTGGGCCATCTCGGCGTGCTGCTTCTTCAGGTCATCCAGCTCGTCCGCGCGAGCGATGTCCGCCGTCGCGACGACCGAGAAGGCGAGGAGCGAGAGGGCCGCGACGTGCCTCATGGGTTCTCCGTGGGTGCGGGCTGCGAGGCGCGCCAATATGACATAGAATGGCGGCGTGAAGCGGGTCAACGCGGGCTGGATCGTCGCCTTCGCGCTCTCGGTGGTGGTGGTCGCCTTCCTCCACCAGGGGACGCTGCGGAAGCTGCCCGAGTCCGTCGAGGACGAGCTGCCCACGATCGCCCGGGTCCGCGACCTCATCGCGGACGAGTGGGTCGAGGAGCCGACGGCCGAGCGCCGCGAGCGGATGCGCTACGGCGCCGTCGAGGGCATGGCGTCGCAGCTCGACCCGTACTCCGAGTTCATCCCGCCGGAGAAGAAGGACCGCTTCGACGAGGAGACGAACGGCGAGTTCGGCGGCCTCGGCATCCTCATCGACCTCGACCGGGGCCACGTCGTCGTGAGCGCCCCCATGGAGGGCACGCCGGCGTGGGAGGCGGGCGTCCTCCCGGGCGACCGCGTCCTCGAGATCGACGGCGCGAAGTACGAGTTCGCCTCGAAGGACGAGGCGACGAAGAAGCTCCGCGGCCTCGTCGGGACGTCGATCGAGCTCCTCGTCGAGAACCCGCGCCGCCCGGCGCCGGTCAAGCTCCGGATCACGCGCGCCGTGATCAAGATGCAGAGCGTGAAGGGCGTGCGGCTCATCCCGGCCCCGGAGAAGATCGGGCACCTCAGGATCACCGGCTTCCAGGAGCCCACGCTCGACGAGTTCGACCGCGCGATCGCGCACCTCTCGTCGTCAGGCGCTCTCTCCGGCCTGGTCATCGACCTCCGGGGCAACCCGGGCGGCTTCCTCCAGAAGGCGACGGACATCGCCGCGCGGTTCCTCGACAAGGGCTCGGTCGTCGTCATCACGCGGAGCCGCGGCGGCAAGAACGAGTCGAAGACGGTCGCCGATCCGCCGCGCGACGCGCCCGTGATCCGCGTCCCGACCGCGATCCTCCTCGACGGCGGGAGCGCGAGCGCGAGCGAGGTCCTCGCCGGCGCGCTCCGCGACAACGGCCGCGCCTCGCTCGTCGGTGCGCGCTCGTTCGGCAAGGGGAGCGTCCAGTCGATCTTCCCGATCGACGACGGCAAGGCGAAGCTCAAGCTCACGACCCACCACTACTGCACGCCGTCGGGGCGCCGGATCCACCGCCTCGAGGGCATGACCGAGAAGGACGAGTGGGGCCTCGTCCCGGACATCGCGGTGCCGGTCGAGGCGAAGGCCCGCCAGGAGCTCATCCGCCAGGAGTACGACCTGGACCTCGACGAGCTCAAGGCGAAGCGCGACCCGCTCCACGCGCCGCTCGATCGCTCGAAGCTCATCCGCGACCCGCAGATCGAGGCCGCGCTCGACCACGTCCTCAAGGTGATCCGCAACGAGTCGAAGCTCGCCCAGCCGCAGAAGGGCTCGCAGACGCTCCCCTCCGACGTCGCGACCGTGAACACGCTCGGGGCGCCGAAGAAGGAGCCGCGCTCTCCGGGAGGCGGTTGACCGTGAGGGTACTGGGCGTCGAGACCTCGTGCGACGAGACGGCCGTCGCCATCGTCGAGACGGGCGAGGGGACCGCGCGCGTCCTCTCGAACATCGTCGCGTCGCAGGTGGCGAAGCACGCGCCCTTCGGCGGCGTGGTGCCCGACATCGCGGCGCGCCTCCACGCGGAGGCGATCGGCCTCGTCGCGAAGGAGGCCTTCGAGAAGGCCGGCCTCGGCCCGGGCGACGTGGACGCCGTCGCGGTCACGACGCGGCCGGGCCTCGTCAACTGCCTCATGGTCGGCCTCGGCTTCGCGCAGGCGTTCGCCGTCGGGCGGAAGCTCCCGCTCATCACCGTCGATCACCTCGAGGCGCACGTCTTCTCCGCGATGCTCCGCGAGCCCACGAGCCCCGACCACACCTGGGCGCTCCACCCGCCGTTCGTGTGCCTCCTCGTGAGCGGCGGGCACACGGCGATCTACCGCTACGACGGCCCCGGCGCGATCCGCCGGCTCGGCCGCACCGTGGACGACGCGGCGGGCGAGGCGTTCGACAAGGTCGCCGCGCTCCTCGGGCTCCCGTATCCGGGCGGCCCGTCGGTCGAGAAGTCCGCGAAGACGGGCGACCCGAACTCGGTCGAGTTCAAGCGCGTCTCGATCAGCGGGCGCCCCTACGACTTCTCGTTCTCGGGGATCAAGACGGCGGTCCTCTACCACACGCGCGGGCGGAACGCGCCGCGCGAGGCTCCGCTCCTCCCGGGGATCAAGGTCGAGGACGTGTCCGCGAGCTACCAGGAGGCGGCCTGCGAGGTGCTCGCCGAGAAGGCGGTCCGCGCCGCGGTCGACGAGGGAGTGCCGGCCCTCGCGATCGGCGGCGGCGTCGCGGCCAACAAGCGGCTCCGCGCGCTCGTGCAGCAGCGCGGGCGCGCCGCCGGACTCGAGATCGTCGTCCCGGCGTTCGCTTACTGCACGGACAACGCGGCGATGATCGCCGCTCTCGGGGGCGCCTATCTCGCCAGGGGGGCGGCGACGCCCCTCGCGGTCGAGGCGAGCGCGCGCTCCGCGGTGGGGTCATGAAGCACGAGCACGGTACCGGCGACAACCACGTCGAGAGGCTCCTCGAGGAGGTGAAGTCGGGGAAGGTCTCCGTCGAGCAGGCGGCGCTCAAGCTGCGCGCGGTCCCCTTCACGGACGGTCCGTTCGCGAAGGTGGACCACCACCGCGCGATCCGCTGCGGCGCGCCCGAGGTCATCTTCGGCCTCGGCAAGACGCCCGAGGACATGGCGCGGATCGCGAGCGAGATCCTCGCGCACGGACACAACCTCCTCGCGACGCGGGTGAGCGAGGAGCACGTGACCGCGCTTCGCGGCGTCGCGCCGGACCTCGTCCACGAGGAGCGCGCGCGGTGCGTGGTCGTGGAGCGGCAGCCTCGCCCCGAGCCGCCGGCCGGGAAGATCCTCGTCGTCGCCGCGGGCACCTCGGACGCCTTCGTCGCGGAGGAGGCGCGCGTCACGGCCCAGAGCCTCGGCAACAAGGTGGACGCCCTCTACGACGTGGGCGTCGCGGGGATCCACCGCCTCCTCCGCCACGCCGAGACCGTGCAGCAGGCGAACGTCCTCATCGTCTGCGCCGGCATGGAGGGCGCGCTCCCGAGCGTCGTCGGCGGCCTCGTGGACCGGCCCGTCATCGCGGTCCCGACGAGCGTCGGCTACGGCGCCTCGTTCGGCGGTCTCGCCGCGCTCCTCGCCATGCTCAACTCGTGCGCGTCGGGCGTCCTCTGCGTGAACATCGACAACGGCTTCGGCGCGGGCTACGCGGCATCGCTCATCAACCGCGCCGTCTTCCAGCACCGAGCGGCGCCGACCAAATGAAGGCCGCGCTCCCGAGCTTCCCGCGGCGCGACCCCGACACTCACAAGTGGGAGGTCGGCTCCGTCCTCGTCGTCGCGGGCGCGCCCGGCATGTCGGGCGCGGCGTACCTCGCCGCGAAGGCCGCGCTCCGCGCCGGCGCGGGCGTCGTCGTCACGGCTTGCCCGGAGAGCGTGGCCCCCGTCCTCGCGACGAAGCACACGTGCGTCATGGTCCGCGGCTTCCCCGCGACGGGGATGGGCGGCCTCGCGCACGCGGCCTTCGAGCCGATCGCCGCGCTCGCCGAGCGCTTCGACGCGCTCGGCAGCGGCACGGGCCACGGCCGCGAGCGCGAGACGCGCCACGTGGTCGAGCGTCTCGTCGCTTCGCTCGAGAAGAAGGTCGTCCTCGATGCGGACGGGCTGTTCGCGTTCGAGGACCGCATCGAGGCGCTCGACGACGCGAAGGGCGACCTCGTCCTCACCCCTCACCTGGGCGAGCTCGCGCGGCTCGGGCTCGCGAAGGGGTCCACGCGGGACGACATGCTCCGCGATGCGCTCGACCGCGCGCCGCGGATCACGCTCGTCGTGAAGGGGAAGAACACGCTCGTCGGCAAGAAGGGCGCGGTCTTCACGAACGACACCGGCAACCCCGGAATGGCGACGGCGGGCTCGGGCGACGTCCTCTCGGGGGTGGTCGCGGCGCTCCTCGCGGCGGGTCTCTCGCCCTGGGACGCGGCGCGGCTCGGGGTTCATCTCCACGGTCGCGCGGGCGACCTCGCCGCGGCCAGGCTAGGGGCGCCGCTCCTCATCGCCACGGACATCCTCGAGCAGGTGCCCGCGGCGATCGTCGAGCGCATGAAGCACGAGGACTCTGCGTGAAAAAGCACACCCGGCACGCCCCCCCGCGCGATCGCGCCGTCGAGACGGCGCGCGTCCTGACTCCGGCGGAGCTCCGCTGGCGCTGCGACCCGCATCCGCTCGGAGCGGCGGTCCGCGCCGCGAAGGCGGACGCGGAGGCCCCCGCGGGCCGCCGCGCGCCGCGGCTCCCGGTGAAGGTGGACGAGCTCGTCGGCCAGGAGCGCGCGCTCGCCGCGATCCGGACCGGACTCCTCCAGGACGGACCGGGGTTCAACATCTTCGTCTGCGGCTACCCGGGGTCGGGCCGCGAGTCGCTCGTCCGGGCGGCGCTCCGCGAGGCGTTCGGCGATGAGAGGCGCCGCGACGAGCGCGCCCCGAAGGGCCGCGCCGCGCCGCGGTTCGAGTGGGCCGGCTTCCCCGAGCCGCGCGACCGGCTGTACGTCGCCGACTTCGACCGCCCCGACCGTCCTCGCCTCGTCACGCTCCCGCGCGGCCGCGGGAAGCCGTTCAAGCGCGAGGTGGACGAGCTCATCCTCGTCCTCAGGAACGCGCTCGTGACCGCGTTCGAGGACGACGAGTTCAGAGACCGCCGCGACCACCTCAAGCGGACGACCGACCGCCGCGCGCGGCGGCTCTTCGACGACTTCTCCGACCGGATCCGCGACGAGGACCTCTCGATCGGCCAGGTGGGCGACGGCTTCGCGACGCCCGAGCTCATGCTCGAGCTGCGGCCGGTGGATGGCCCCGGACGCCGGTGGCTCACGCGGAAGCAGGTCGAGAAGCGGATTGCGCGCGGAGACATCGAGCGGACGCGCGCCCTCGCCCGGAAGCTCGGGCGCATGTCCGAGGTCGAGGAGGAGCTCGAGACGGTCGCCGCGCGCGCGCGGGAGATCGCGCGCAAGGGGAGCGCCGCGCTCAAGAGGCTCGACGAGCGCACGGCGCGCCTCGCCGCGCTCGGCCCGGTGCGCGACCTCGCCGAGCGCTACCCGACGCAGGCCGTGCGCGTCTGGACGGACCAGCTCATCGAGCGGATCGGCGAGCGCCTCCACGTCTTCCTCGAGCGGCACCCCGACGACCCCGTGCCCGACGAGCGCGACCAGGGGCCGCCCCGGTGGGACCAGGCCGACGGCGACCGGCGGGACCGGCCGCAGGGCGACTCCTTCGCGGAGTACCGCGCGAACCTCGTCGTGGACGCGAGCGCGCGGCCCGCGCCGCCCGTGATCTTCGAGGAGGTGCCGACGTACTCGAACCTCATGGGGACGCTCGAGGCCGGCGACCCGCAGGGCCCCGAGCACCTGCGGATCCGTGCGGGGTCCCTCCTCGCCGCGGACGGCGGCGTCCTCGTCCTCGACGCGCGCGAGCTCCTCCAGGACAACGCCGCGTGGCGCGCGCTCAAGAAGGCGCTCGTCCGCGGCCGCGTCGAGGTCCAGCGCTTCGAGCCGCAGTCCCACCAGCCCGCGGGCCCCGTGCGTCCGAGCGGCGTCAAGATCGCGCTCAAGGTCGTGCTCGTGGGCGACGACGAGAGCTTCCACCAGCTCCACGACCACGACGACGACTTCCGCTCCGTGTTCAAGGTCAAGGTCGAGGTGGACGACTCGGTCCCCAACGGCGACGAGTCGCGGCTGGCCCTCGCGACGACGCTCGCGCGCCTCGCGCGCCGCGCCGAGCTCCTCCCGCCCGACGCCTCGGCGCTCGCGCGGCTCCTCGAGCACGCGGCGCGGCTCGCCGGCCGGCGCGACCGCCTCGCGGTGAGGCTGGGCGAGCTCCTCGACGTCGTGCGCGAGGCCGAGGAGCATGCGCGCCGAGGGGGCCGGGCGCGGTCGATCAAGGCCGAGCACGTCCACGCGGCCCTCATCGCGCGGCGCGCCCGCCACGACATCGCCGAGCGGAAGACGCAGGAGCTCCTCGACGAGGGCGTCGTCCTCGTGGACACGAGCGGCTCCCGGACCGGGCAGGTGAACGCGCTCGCGGTCTACGACACGGGCGACCACGTCTTCGCGCGGCCGAGCCGCGTGACCGCGAGCGTGTCCGTCGGCCGGGCGGGCGTGATCGACATCGAGCGCGAGGCCCACCTCTCGGGCGACACGCACCACAAGGGCATCCAGATCATGGCCGGCTTCCTGCGCGGGCGCTGGTCCCAGGACAGGCCGCTCTGCCTGACGGCGAGCGTGTGCTTCGAGCAGTCGTACTCCCCGATCGACGGCGACTCGGCGAGCGTGGCGGAGGTCGTCGCGATACTCTCCGCCCTCGCGAACGTACCGCTCGACCAGTCCTGGGCGGTCACGGGCTCGCTGAACCAGATGGGCGACGTGCAGGCGATCGGGGACGTGAACGAGAAGGTCGAAGGCTTCTACGACGCATGCCGGGCGCGCGGCCTCACGGGCCGCCAGGGCGTCCTCGTCCCGGCTTCCAACCTCGGCGACCTCATGCTGCGGCACGACGTGCTCGCGGCCGTCGAGGCGGGGCAGTTCCAGGTCCGGGCGACGCGCACGATCGACGACGTGCTCGCCGTGCTCGCGAACGTGAGCCCGGACGACGTCCACGAGCGGGTGCGCCTCAAGCTCGCCGCGCTCGCGGACGCCTGGCGCACCTACGAGCGGGGTTACCCCACGTCATGAAGACGGCCGGATGGATCCCCGCGGAGCGCGTGGCCGCGCTCCCGGTCACCCACGACTGGGACGACTCGAACCCCTACCGCGTCGTCGAGAACAGCGACCCCGTCGTCGCGCGGCGCGCCGTCCGCCTCTCGCCGCGCGCGAAGATCGCCTTCACGCTCGCGTGCGCCGAGTGGGTGCTCGCCCGGTTCGACCGCCTCTACCAGGACCCGCGGCCGTGGCAGTACCTCGAGGCGCGCTGGGCCGCGCTCGTGGACCCGGGCTTCGGAGAGCTGCGCGACGACGTCGTCGACGACGACGAGGGCCCCGTGCGCGGTCCGATCGCCCTCGCGCTCGCGACGGCGACCGACGCCTTCCGCACGCGCGACGCGGGCGACCCGGGCTTCGCGTCGGCGCTCGCCCGCCACGTCGTGCCGGACGGGAGCTTCGACCGCTGGCGCGACGCGTGCCTCGAGCGCCTCGAGAAGCGCCACGCGCGCGGCACCGAGAGGGCGGTCGCGCGCGAGGGCCTGGGCGTCGAGCTCGAGGACGACGAGGAGAGCCGGCTCGTGCGCGGGTTCCTGCGCCGCCTCGATGCGGCGAAGAACCCGTACCTCGTCCCCACGCGGCACTGAGCCTAGCTCGTCTCCTCCTCGGGCTTCACGAGCTCGAACTTCGCGGTCACGGCCTCGTCGGGGGCCGTCTCGCCCGCGAGGTACGCGTCCCTGCAGGACCGGCTGCACGTGGCGATGAGGCCGTCGTCGGTCCGGTAGAAGTACCAGCGGCTCGCGTTCTCCGAGCCGCACGCGGCACAGCGGGCCATCTTCTTGTCTCCTCCTCCCCAGCTACCAGCTATTCGTGTTCGCTCTCGCTCTCGTCGAGCGTGCCCACGAGGGGCTTCGTGATCACGGGGCACGGGCACTCGCGCAGGATCGCGGCCGCGACCGAGCCGTGGAGCCACCGCCCGATCGCCGAGCGGTGACGCGTCCCGAGGATCACGAGGTCGGGGCGCTCGGCGCGCGCCGTCTCGAGGACCGACGGCGCGGCCGCTCCGATCGTCCACGCGACGCGCGCGATGACGCCGGCCGTCTCCATCCAGTGGCGGTACGGCGCGAGGAGCGCGATCGCGCCGCCCGGCGCGACGAAGTTGACGACGGGGCCCATGGGCGCGGCGATGGCGATCGGCTGGATGACGTGGAGGAGCGTCACGCTCGCGCGGTGAGAGCGCGCGAGGTCGCGCGCGAGCGGGAGGAGCTCGCCCGGGTCCTCCGTGCCGTCGAGCGCGACGAGGATCCGCCGCGGCTCCGGCCCGCCCGCCTCCCAGCTCGGGTCCTCCGTGAGCGGGTTCCACGAGAGCACGGGGCAGGGCGAGTGCCGCACGACCTCCTCGGTCACGCTCCCGGACCGCAGGCGCGCGAGCCAGCCGCGGCCGTGGGTCGCCATCGCGATGAGCGCGGGCCGGTAGCTCGACGCGAACTCGAGGATCCGGGCGGCCGGGTCGCCGAACGCGACGTCGTAACGCACCGTCGCGCCGAGGCGCGAGAGGAGCCGCCTCTGTCCCTCGAGGTAGTCGCACGAGCCGCGGACCGGGCCGGGCGTGCGCGTCTCGGACTGCATGACCGCGAGGAGCGTGATCTCGGTCTCCTGCGGGCGCGCGCAGGTCCTCGCGACGATCTTGAGGATTCGCTCGGCGAAGGGCGATCCGTCCAGCGGGACGAGGATCCGGTCGAGCGTCGGCGCGTCGCCGAGCTGCCGCTCGGTGAGCGGAAGTACGGAAGGGGAGTGCATGGGTCCCTCCTGGGGCTAGGGCACCGGGACTCCTTTCGCGAGTACAGGCAGGTTCTCCCAGGCACGCACGGGTCCAACCCCGCGCGACGCGGACTTGCGCCGGCGCAGGCGGACGAACCGTTACGGTCTTGAAACGTCCGAGCGTACGTCTCGTTACGGTTTGAGCTCGAAGCGGAGCTTGACCGCGCCGAGCGCGACGACGTCGCCGTGGCCGAGGCGGTGACGCTGGACGCGCCGGCCGTTCACGATCGTCGCGTTGCTGCTCCCGAGGTCGAAGAGCCAGAAGCCGTCGTCGTCGTAGACGACGCGGGCGTGACGGCGGGAGATGGAGCCCGCGGGGATCGGGATCTCGGCGTCGGGGCTGCGTCCGATCGTGACCTCGTGGCCGAGCTGGAAGCGGAGGCCGGCCGGCACGCCCTCGGCGTCGGCGACGACGACCAGGCGCGCCTCGGGCACGTCCGCGTGGATGCGCTGGGTGAGGACCACGGTCCCCTCCGTGAGAGCGACGCGGTTCGTGAACGGCTTCGACCCGGCGCTGAAGTCGAACTCCTGGCGCTGCGCCTTCTTGTAGGTCTCGTACTCCGCGGCGCTCGGCACGCTCTCGAAGGCCGCGACGTCGTCCCTCAGCGCCTCGATCGCGTCCTTCACCGCCGCGCTCGGCGGCGCCGCCTCGAGGATCCGGATCGCCCGGCCGAGGACCTCGACGGCCCCGCCGAAGTCGCGCCGGTCGCCGTGGCCGCGCGCTTGCTCGCGGAGCTCATCGGCGAGCGCGATCGCGACGAGCGAGGCCGCCTCCGGCTCCGGCGTGCCCGTCACCGTGGACAGGGTCACGGTCGCGAGCGCGCCCGACTCGAAGCGTTCGCCGGTCCCGACGACCTTGCCCGCGAGCGTGAGCTCGAGGAGCACGTGCGGCCGCTCGCGCCCTCCCTCCAGCGGGGGCGTCTCGATGGCGAGCTCGAGGACGAGGCTCGCCTCCTCGCCGGCGATCGGGTCCTGGAGCTTGATCGAGAGGCCGTTCGCGCCGAACGACGTGGGCGGGTCGCCGAGGACGCGGACGATCTCGACGCCCGCGTCGGGCGTCGCGAGGACGCGCACGTCCTCGGCGACCACGTCGAGCTGCGAGCCGAGCGCGCGCACGAAGGTCGAGCGCGCGAGGAGCGGGTCGGAGACGAACGCGTAGCGGCCGCCGCCCGCGTTCGCGAGGTCCACCAGGAGGTCCTCGTTGTGCGCGGGCCCGTAGCCGAGCATCGAGCACGCGACCTCGCGGCCCCGGACGAGCGCGACCTCGCGGCGGAGCCCGTCCTTCGAGAAGACGCCCACGTTCGCCTGGCCGTCGGTGA
This sequence comes from uncultured Planctomycetota bacterium, assembly GCA_964648345.1. Lineage (GTDB taxonomy): Bacteria > Planctomycetota > J058 > J058 > JACQDU01 > CAZYLP01. Next base: position 2,674 of record CAZYLP010000074.1, on the reverse strand, counting down.
GGAGGAGGAGGAGCTGCCGCTCGTCCGGCGCGCGCGGCGGGAGGAGGAGCGCGCCGCGCGAGATGCCCGCGCTCATGTTCGTGCCGCCGCCGGCGGTGAGGCCCGCGACGGCGAGCTTGACCGCGGCACGCGCCGTCGCGTCGAGGGGCCGCGGCTCGATCACGGTCCGCGCCTCGTTCTCGAAGGCGACGACGCCGAGCGAGTCCGTGTCGGAGAGGATGTCGGCGAGCGACTGCGCGGAGCGGATCACCTGCGCGAGCGGCTCGCCCTCCATGGAGCCCGAGACGTCGATCACGAGGACGACCGTGAGCCGCGGGCGGGGTCCGGTCCTCTCGGTCGATGCCCGCGTGCGGACGAGGACGTGAGTCGTCGCGCGGGGAGCACCCGCGGCGAGCCGGGGGTGCAAGGGCACGGCGCGCAGCGTCACGGGTCCGGGTGCGGTCATGTTTCCCTCCCGGCTGGATCCGACACCGCCGGGCGCTCCGAATCACAGGATCCGGAAGACCGGCGGTCCACGGACGACCGCGGCGACGGAGCGTCAAGCGCTTCCGGGGGCAAGGGGCGTGCACGGCACGAGTTGCAGGAGCCAGCCGAAATGAACCGGAGAGCCCTCCTCGCCGCCTCGCTCCTCGCCGTCTCGCTCGGCGTCCGCGCCGCCGCCGAGGAGTGGAGCGCGTCCGTCGCGTCGAACCTCGCGGGCTCCTTCACGCTCGACGGCAAGCACTACTCGCGCGGCTTCTTCCGTGGGGAGTGCACGATCGCGCGGACGAGCGCGACGACCTGGTCGGTCAAGCAGACGGTCCGCTACGCATCGGGCGCGACCGAGACGCGCGCGGGGACCGGACGGATCTCGGGCGAGTCGCTCAAGGTCTCCTTCACGATCACGCCGGGGAGCTCGAGCTCGAACCCGTACAGCCTCGACGCGAGCTACTCGCTCCGGAGCATCGACGTCCTCCGCGGCGTCCTCGAGCAGCCGTGGAACGGCTGGGACGTGGCCGTCGAGCGGCTCCGTCGCCCCGGGCCCGGACTCGTCCTCATCGTCGCGAACCGCCAGTGGGAGGTGAAGCACCTCCTCGCGACGCTCACGAAGTCCTCGTCGCGGCCCATCGACATCACGACGGCGACGATCGAGCTCATCGACCATCCCGTCGGAGCGACGGGCTACGCCGCGCGCCGTCCGCGCGCGCGCTTCCGCTGCGAGCGCTGGGAGGTCGAGGTCTGGTGCATCGAGGACCTCACGCGCGCCGCGCCCCTCGTCGGGAAGCTGAGCGTCGCCAAGTGGAACGTCCTCGAGCACGCCTTCGCGGGCGAGGGCGGCGACGTCACGAAGCCGCGGAAGCCGAAGGCCGTCATCGGCTACGGCTCCGCCGCGGGCACGAAGGACGTCCCGAACAACGGCTCCGTCGCGGTCGGGCACCAGGTCTTCATCCACGACCCGACGCTCGTGCCCTCGGCGCCCGACGACCCGTGGCACGACAACCTCGACCGGCTCTACTCGGGCCTCGCGTCGAAGCTCCTCGAGGACATCGACTCGGTCCGCGACGACGTCGAGCCCGACTTCGGGAAGCCGCCCGTGACGGCCGGGACGCCGCGGCTCGTCTCGCGCGAGGGCCTCGTCGCGCTGAGCACGGTGAACGTCACCGACAACGACGACTACATCTGGGCCGACCCGGAGACCGTGAAGGCGTTCGAGTCCAAGTTCCACTCGGAGGACGTGGGCTCGGTCGACACGGTCATGGGTCTCCTCCGCCTGAGGACGCGGACCCTCTCCTACGGCTCGCCGTTCATCTACGTGACCGGCGTCCTCAACCGGATGGGCGACTTCGAGGAGCTCGACACCGACCCCCAGAAGGCGACCGCCACCACGATGACGAACGCGGGGCGCACGGCGCTCTTCCTGATCCCGGCGATCCTGAAGAAGCTCTAGCGCCGCCCCCGCGGATCAGTCGTCGTCGTCATCCCGGCGCGAGCGGCGGTCGTCGTCGTCGTCCGAGTCGTCGTCGTCCGAGTCGCGGCGGCCGCGCGGGCGGTCGTCGTCGTCATCCGATTCGTCGTCGGAGTCGCGGCTCGAGCGCCCTTCGCCGTCCTCGTCCTCGTCGATCTTGACGTCGAGGACCTTCGCCTTCGCCTTCGCCCTCTGCTTCGACTCCTCCCGCTCCTCCTCCTCGCGGAGCTTGGCGAGGCCGTCCTGCGCCTCGAGCCAGTTCCGCCAGGCGATCGGGTCGATGCCGAAGTCGTTGTCCGTGAGCAGCGAGAGGTGCTCGGCGGCGGCCTCGCGGACGCCCTGGTCCGGGTCCTCGAGGCACTTGATCATGGGCTCGGCCGCGGCCGCGTCGCCGATCTCGCCGAGGCAGCCGAGGACGAACTCCTTGATCGTCGGCTTCCCGGACTCGATGGCATCGACGAGCGGGCCGAGCTCGGCGCACGTGACGAGGTGCGCCTGGATCTCCTCGAGGATCGTGTCGTCCTCGTCCTGCGGCGAGTCCGCCTCGAGGATCTGGCCCGCGGCGTCGATGAGGGACGTGAGCACGCGGTCCGCCTTCGAGCCGGTCAGGCGCTCGAGCGCCTCCATCGACCTCTCGCGGACGAGATCCTCGCACAGCTCCTCGGGGCGATCGACGTCCATGGTGCGTTTCTCCCGGGCGCGACGTCCTGCCAGCACGTCTGGCCCGGG
>CAZYLP010000073.1:0-16334 GCA_964648345.1 uncultured Planctomycetota bacterium | reverse complement strand
AGATTCTGGGCGAGCTCGAGCAGGCCGACATCTACCCGAAGAGCCACTACGTGACGCCGAAGGACATGCTCGAGAAGGCGCTCGTCACGATCGCGGAGGAGCTCGAGGACCGGCTCCGCGAGCTCAGGAACGCGCGCAAGCTCGTCGAGGCGCAGCGCCTCGAGCAGCGCTGCCGCTACGACCTCGAGCTCTTGAAGGAGGTCGGCGCCTGCTCGGGGATCGAGAACTACTCGCGGCACCTCCGCGGCGGCGTCCCCGGCGCGCCCGCGCCGACGCTCCTCGACTACTTCCCCGACGACTCGCTCATCATCCTCGACGAGTCGCACGCGACGGTCCCGCAGCTGAACGGCATGTATCGCGGCGACCGCTCCCGCAAGGAAGTGCTCGTCGATTACGGCTTCCGCCTCCCGAGCGCGCTCGACAACCGGCCGCTCCGCTTCGACGAGTTCGAGAAGTACAAGCGCCCGATCATCTTCGTCTCCGCGACGCCGTCGGCCTACGAGCGCGGCCGCAGCAAGGACCGGATCGTCCAGCAGATCGTCCGTCCGACGGGCCTCATGGACCCCGAGATCGAGATCCGCCCGACGAAGGACCAGGTCCACGACCTCAAGGCCGAGGTCGAGAAGCGCGCCGCGAAGAACGAGCGCGTCCTCGTCACGACGCTCACGAAGCGCATGGCCGAGGACCTCTCGGAGTACTACCTGGATGCCGGGATCAAGTGCAAATACATGCACTCGGACATCGACACGATCGAGCGCGCCGACATCATCAAGGCGCTCCGCGAGGGCCAGTTCGACTGCCTCATCGGCATCAACCTCCTCCGCGAGGGCCTCGACCTCCCCGAGGTCACGCTCGTGGGCGTCCTCGACGCCGACAAGGAAGGCTTCCTCCGCAACGAGACGGCCCTCATCCAGACCTGCGGCCGCGCGGCGCGAAACGTGGAAGGCCGCGTGATCTTCTACGCCGACACGATCACGAAGAGCATCAAGGCCGCTCTCGACGAGACGAAGCGCCGGCGCGAGATCCAGGCCGAGTACAACAAGAAGCACAAGATCACGCCGAAGACGATCCAGAAGCGCCTGCAGGAGTCGCTCAACGACATCTACGCGCAGGACTACCTCGACCTCGAGGAGCTCTCCGCGAAGGAGAAGCGCGCGAAGGCCCTCGAGGGCGGAGCTCTCGAGGAGCAGCTCGGTCAGCTCCGGCAGGAGATGCTCGACGCGGCGGCGCGCCTCGACTTCGAGCGCGCCGCCGAGCTCAGGGATACAATCCGGGACCTCGAGAACAAGGCCCTCGGCCTCTGAGGGCCGCGACGAAGGCACCCGTCATCTAACGGATAGGATATGGGGCTTCGAACCCCAGCGTGCAGGTTCGAATCCTGCCGGGTGCAGTTGCCTTCAGGGGTTCGCCGTCGTGAAGCTCAGGTCGGCGAGGAACAGCTCGACGTAGTTCCCGTCGGCCCCGTCGGCGGCGAGGATCCCGAACCGGTCGAGGCCCGCGATCGCCGCGCGGTCGCCCGGCCGCAGGTCGATCCCGATCGTCCTCGCGCCGAGCGTGAGCTCGAGCCGCCCGTTGCCGCCCGCGGCCGTGGGCCCGTAGGCCAGGCGGAAGGCGTCGCGCATGCCGGGACCCGGGAGGAGCGTGAAGCCGTCGCCGGTGTCGGTCACCAGGCGCCCTCCGTCGTCGCGCTCGACGCGGACGAGCGCCTGGATCCCCCCGCGGCTCGAGCCGCCGATCTGGAAGCCGATGAAGCCGTGACTCGCCGCCATCGCGCCGACCCCCGAGCGTTGCGAGGAGAACCAGCCGACGTAGACGTCCCCATCGGTCGCGGCGCGGGGGATCGCGATCTTCCCCGTCGCGTGGAGCTCGCGATCGACCGTGAGGTTACCGACCGTGGCCGCGAAGAAGGTGGCCGGCTCGTCCACGCGGAACACGACCCCCCCGACCTCGCCCGGCGATCCGGACGCGTAGGCGCTCGTACGGAACCCGAAGTTCTGGTAGGGACGGAGGTCGGTCTCGGTGAAGGAGACGCGGTTTCCGAGCCCCGGCCAGCTCGGGTCCGTCGAGAGGTCGTACCGGGCTCCGTCCACGTCGAGGTCCCCGAAGTAGACGTCCGTGCTCCCGCTCAGGATCTGGAAGTTGAGGAGGCCGAACCGATCGAAGGTCGCGCCGTCCGCCTTGTGTCCCGGCGGCAGATCGGTCGTGCAGGTCGCACCATCGAACGTGAGCGAGATCGCCCCGAGGTTGCCGGCGGCCGCCGGGTCGTACTCGAGACGCCACGTGTGCACGCTCCCGTCCGCCTGGAGGTCGAGCGGCGTCGTCGTCCCCGGGACGTTGACGTTCGCGCCGCACGCGAACCGGCTCTTCGTCCCGAGCTCGAGGTACGCGCGGAGGACCGGACCCTCGCGCCGGATCCGGAGCGCGAGCGAGCTCGGGGCGCGCCACCCCTCCGTGCTCGAGTGGAACCACCCGAAGAGGAAGCCGCCGTTCACCTGGCAGTCCGTGATCGCGAGGCGGCCGGACGCGACGAGACGGTCCTCGAGCGTGCGCTGGGCGACCGGCGCTCCGTAGTGCGCGGGCTGCATCGAGTTCTCGATGCGCCCGCCGAGCTCACCCCTCGTCAGGCCGGCGTACTGCGTGTTCGACCAGCCGAAGTCCTGCCGCCGTGGCGAGCCCGCGTGCGGCATCTGGTTACCCCGGCCTTCCCAGGTACACCCGGTCACGGCCAACGTGATCACGACGAGCGCTGCGCGCATCCCCTTCGCCTCCCCTGCGGGGAGACGCCGTGCACGGCCGGATCCAATCGCGCGGGCCTCGGCCGACGAGGACTTGCGTCGGCCGACGGGCGCCCGCCCCCGAACAGGGCGCTCTTCCGGGGGCGACTACCGGTTCCGCGGGAGCGGCGCCGACGCCTCGAAGCGGAGCCGATCCGAGATGAACGCGGGCTCGTCGCTCTTCACGAACAGACGCACGTCCACGTGGACCCGCCACGCACGCACGGTCCCGTCGTCGCGCTGCGCGGCGCCGTCGGAGATCGGGAAGACCTCGACGAGCGTCTCACCCGCCTCGAGCTTGCGCCGGTGCGTCCGGCGCACGAGGTAGCCCGCCTCTCTCAGGCCGGAGGCCAGTGTCAGCGACGTCGCGGCCGCGTCGGCGTCGCCTCCGGGGACGAGGAGCGCGAGCCGCGCTCCCGGGTGGATGCCGCCCAGATCGCGCACGACGCTCACGCAGCGGGGCGTGATCTCGTCGAGGCCCTTCATCCTGAGCTCGCCGTCGATCGAGAGCGGCACGGCGCCGCCCGGGGCCGGGAGGACCACGGAGCCGTCGTGCGCGCAGCCCGCGACGACGAACGTCGCGACGACGAGCGCCGCGCGGAGGGCGCTAGTTCTGCTCCGCGAACGTCGTGAGCAGACCGAGGACATCCGACACCCGATCACGGCTCCCCTCCTTTCCGATCGTCCGGGCGAAGATGGGCTGACGCGTCTTCCCGTCGAGCGCGAGGACGCGCACGGAGGCGCGGTAGGCCATGTGGTCGCCGTCGGTGGACTCGAGCCCGCCCGCCCGGGGCAGGATCCAGACGATGCTCGGGGGCAGCGACTTGCCGCCGAGGTCCGTGGGCCTGAGGCGCACCACCTCGCGGCCGAGCTGCGCGAGCTCGTTCGCGAAGGCGCGGGAGAGCTTCACGTCCTCGGGCATGGCGTCGACGAGCACGACGCCGACCTCGCCCGGCGGGAGCTTCGGGATCACGGCCTTCGCCGCTTCGAGCTCGAGGCACGCGGTGAGGTAGGCACCCTGGGCGCGCGTCGCGATCCCCGGGGCGCTGAACTCGGTCGAGACGGTGTCGTTCGCGAGGACGGACGCGACCGCCGCGAGCGGTACGCGGGGGGACGGGATCGCGAAGACCGCGCCGCATCCGGTGCTGGCGAGGGCGGCGAGGAGGAGCCCCGCTCTAGAGATCGTTCTTGCGGCCGCTCTTGCCATTGGCCTCCCTCGACCACTCGAGCTTCCCCGTCTTCGTGTCCCACAGCTCCGCCCTCAGGAAGGCGCGCGCGCCGCGCGCCTCGTAGGAGGACTCGACGAGCTGCCGCGTGGCCCAGGCGTTCACCTGGATCCAGTAGACGACCTCGAACGGGATCTTCGCGAACCCGGTCGGGTCCACGTAGCCCAGGATGAACGCGATCCGGCCCATCCACTCGCCCGGAGGGAAGACGAAGCTCCGGTACTCCTCGCCGCCGAAGACGACGGACCAGACGACGAGCCGCTTGGTGGTCTCCGTCGGCGTGCTCCCGACCGGATAGACGATCCCGTCCGTGCCGCGGGCCGCGAGCGCTCCGCGAACGATCCACACGAGCGTCGAGTCGGTCGGGTCCGCCGACCCGGGCACGATCGCGATGCGCTCGGCCGGCAGGTCGGAGGTCAGGTTCGCGATCGCGTTCTCGAGCGCGTTCGCCCGGTGGAACGCGTCGAACCCGAGGTCCGTCTGGGCACCCGGCGGATCGACGAGCGGGGGGCTGCTGCAGCCCGGAGCGAGCGTCGCGAGCAAGACGATGCAGACGAGGAGACCGAGGCGGCTCTCACTTCGCATCATCGGGGATCACTTTCCGGCCCGGGAAGCGCACGTTCACGGCGCAGTAGGCCTTCCCGTTGCCCTTCGCATTCCAGAGGAGACGAGCGTCGCGCGAGTCGATCGACGAGATCCGGACCTCGACGTGGCCGAGGCGGCGGTACGCCGGCTCCCCGCCCTCGTACGTCGTGACGGCGCCCCGGATCGTCGTCGCGACCTCCCAGATCTCGGCCATGTTCGGGGCCTTCGCGGCGTCGAACGGGATCCAGGCCACGGCGGCGCCGCCCTTCTCGTAGGCGTCCGCGAGGAGCGCCGCGGCGGCGTATCCGTCGGGATCGCGAGGCATCCGGATCGCGACCGCCTTCACGTTCGCGGGCGGGTGAGCCTCGACGAGCTCGCCGACCGCGCGCTGCATCGACTCGAGCAGGAGCGACTCGTCGGTCCAGCTCCCGTAGCGAGCGGCGGCCTCGGACTGAGGCTCCCAGGTGCCGCGCGACCCGCAGGCCGTGAGCGCGGAGAGCGCGACGATGGAGACGAGCGCGCGCCCCCTCATCGCCGTCGCCCCCGCGCGTCGGTGCCCGTGAGGACGAGGAGCGTCCTCTTCGTGTCGTTGTCGATGACGTACGCGGTGACGGAGGCGCAGCCGCCGCGCCTCGTGCCGAGGTCCTCGGCGAACCTCGTCGCCAGGGCCACGGAGGCGACCGTCGCGGCGAGGAGGGCGTTCACGTCGGCGTGCGAGAGGAGCGACCACTTCGAGAGCGGGATCCGCGTCTCCTCCGCGTCCACGGCGACGTAGGTCGTCTTGAGGACGACGACCATGCCGGAGCAGCTGGCCGCCACGTCCTTGTCGACGAGCCGCACCGCGCGCCCCTTCCTGCGGAACGCGTCCGCCGCGTCGCTCGCGGCCATGAGGGTCCACGCCCCCTCGGACGCGGGGCCGACGGCGAACGTGCCGACGAGGGCCGTGCCGCTCGTGACGAGGCCGCTCGCGAGGACGTGGCTCACGACGTCGGCGCACGCCTCGGCGAGAGCCGAGCACATGACCTCGTTGTCGTACGCTCCGCGCGACGAGCTGCCCGTCGGCTGGATGACCGGCCCGCGCGGCACGGCGCAGCCGGCGGCGACGACGAGCGCGAAGAGGAGCGAGGCGCGGAGGCTCACGAGTCCTCCTCGAGCTCGAGCGGGATCACGAGCGGGAGCTCCCGCTCCTTCGCGCGGAGGATCTCCGACCAGAGGAGCTGGCCCTTCTGATGGACGCGCACGAGCACGGCGACGTGGAAGATCGAGCAGGAGCGGTTCTCGCGCGGCGGAGGATCGGCCGGGAGCTCCGGCCCGGCCGCGAGCGTCACGACCTCGACGACGGGCCACGACGCGTTCTCCGGGGCGTACGCGCTCGCGTGCGGGACGAGCCGGATGTCGCGCCCCTTCGAGAGACCCGCGAAGAGGATCGAGCGGACGAGCCGGCCCTGCCGCTCGCCGCCGGTCGGCGGGAGAGCGACGACGATGCGGCCGGCCTTCGGGAGCTTGTCGAGGATCTTCCCGGCGACCCGATCGTTGGCCTTGGCGAGCGCCTCCTCGGCGTAGAAGTAGCGCGCCTCGCTGAGGGGCTGAGCCACCGGCCGGCGAACGACGCAGCCCGCGAGGAGCACGGCCGCAAGCAACGCCGTCCCGAACCCGCTCCGCACCTGGCCCCCCGGGGGGAGGGAGGGTACCACAGTCGACCCTCCGACACCCATCGCGAGTCGATGGGTCCCTGAGCTAACGTCCTCCTGGGAGGGCCCCATGCATCGCTATCGCACGAACGCGTACCGCGTTCTGGGCCTCGATGGCGGCGCTTCGCTCGCGGCGTGCGAGGAGCGGGCACGCGACGCTGCGACCCCGGACGCGCAAGCCGCGCTCGACCGGATCCGCGACGCGAACGCCCGCGTCCGGGAGCGACTCTTCGCTCCCGGCGAGGACGCGCGTGGACGGTGCGCCGCCGCGCACGAAGCGCTCATCGTCACGCCTGACGGCGCTGCGTCGGCCGACGCCGGGGCATGGGACTCGGCGCTCGATGCGTGGAAGAACCTCGTCGCGGATCCGGCCCTCCGCGACTCGATCTCGGAGGGCGTGGACCCGGCACGCGTCGATGAGGTCCTGACCGGACTCCCGGCCGACCTCATGGAAGTGAACGTGGGGCTCGGCGGCGAAGCGCTCGCCCGCGGCGACGTCGCCGTCGCCCGGCTCCACCTCGATCTCCTGGCACGGCGTCTCGAGGCACCGGAACGTACCCGCGCCCAGGAGAGACTCGTCGGGCCGGCATCCGAGAGACTCCTCGCGCGAGCTGGAGAGATCGTCGCCGGGCTCGACGATCTCGAGCTCGGACAGGGGATGCAGGCGGCGCAGGTCGCGCGCGCGAGAGCCGCCGCCGACGCGGCGGCCACGCCCGTCGACGCACTCACGATCGACGCGGAACGACTTCGCGCGTTCGACTACGCCCCGACGCGCTCGGCATGCGACCAGGCGACGCTCGCGCTCCTCCGTCTCGCGATCGTGAGCTCGTGGGTCGACGCCCCCAAGGAGCGAACGCTCGCGCTCCTCGAACGAGCGAGCCGTATCGCGTGCTCCGAGGTGCTGAAGCAGAAGGTCGCCACCGCGAGGACCTCCGTCCGCGTCGGAGACGAGCTCAAGGACGCGTTCGCGGCGCGGGACGCGGGCAAGGTCGACAAGGCGCGACGCATGCTCGCCAAGAAACGCAAGACGGCCGACCCCGAGCTCCGGGAGCAGATCGACGAGATCCTGGCCGAGCCGCGGCGACTCATCGGTCCCCTCGGCGGCCCTCCCTCGCTCTTCACGGTGAACGGCGTCGGCGTGACGCTCTACGGCCACCGGTCCGCGGCGCCCGACGGCACCTACGTCGCGACGACGTATCTCTGCATGCTCTTCGTACCGATCGTCCCGCTGGCGAGCTTCCTCGTCTCTCGAGAGGCTCGTGGCTGGCGCTTCTTCGGCCGAGTCCCGCTGAGTCGCGCCGCGAGCATCTACAAGCGCGTCATGTTCGCCGCCGTCGTTTTGATCCCGCTGGGGCTCTTCCTCACGGCGACCTACGAGGGCTCCACCTTCGCGATCGAGCGACGCTCGTTCTCGGCGATCGAGCGAGCCCTCGACTCGCGTGCCTTCGACATCGCGGCCCGCGAGCTCACACCGGTCCTGAGAAGTCAGGTCGATTCGAGCCGCCTGCGCGCCCACGACCTCGCGACGCGGCTCCTGACGGATGTGCTCGATCGCATCAAGACACCGGACGACGCCGCGCACTTCGCGACCGAGACGGGACCCCACATCCGCGCGTGGGGCGACGAAACGGTGTTCACGCCCGCGATCCTCGCCCTCCTCGAGGGGCGCTGCGAGCAGACGGCCTCGGTGGCCCTCCTCGACTGGGGTCGCAACGCTTGCCGCGCATTCAAGGAGAGGAGCCTCGCGCTCTCGCGCCGGATCGCCGGGGCGACCGACGAGGCGTCCTTCCTCGCTGCCGTGCCGACGTGGCACGCGGCCGATCGCGAGACCTGCCCCGCCGAGATCTTCTCGAAGCTCCGTGAGCGGCTCCTCGCGAAGCGCCACGCGACCTGGGCCCAAGACGCGCTCGCTTACCTGAAGGTCGCCAAGGGTGACGAGGCGATGCCGGTCCTCCTCGCGCGGGCGGAGTCGGCCTGGAAGGGCCAGGCGAGCGGCCGCGACCTCCTCCCGTTCCTCGGAGGAGGCCCGGCGATCCTGCGCGAGCTCCTCGCCTCGGACGACGTGACCGATCTCGCGAAGCGGGCCGCCGCGGTCGAGGGGATCGCCGAGCCGGCCGGGCTCGCCGAGCCGGCGGCTACCTGGCACAGGATCGGCGTGGCTCGCCGGCTCGCGAAGCTGCACGGCCAGCTCAACGAGCAGGATCCGGTCCGGTACCCGATCGGTCCGGCGCGCACGTGGGCCATCCGCGCGTCGGAGCTGTCGCCCGACGACCCCGAAGCCTGCGCTCGCGCCATGCAGCATCTGATCGAGGTCGGAGAGCTCGGGCGCGCGATCGCGCTCGGCGAAGCCATAGGCGTCCTACGAACGCCGGGGACGGTGACGCTCCTCGGGGTCGCGCTCTCCCGCTCAGGCCGGCTCGAGGAGGCCGCGAGCACCCTCGAACCTTACGTGAACGAGAACCTTGCCGCGTACGCGAAGGCCGTCGCGTCGTACCAAACCGGGGCAAGGCTCCTCCAGGAGCAGCTCTACGACTCGCTCCGGACGGGCAAGGCCGATCAGGGGTTCATCAAGCGTCTCAACGCCATGCCACGCGAGCGCGCGAACGAGGAGGTCGTCGCCTGGATGAAGCGCGAGGTGGCTGCCGACCCCGCGCTCAACCGCGACCTGGCGGAGTCGCGCGCGCGCGCTCACGTTCACGTGGCCGCCTTCGAGCTCGCGATGGTGGATATCGGACTCGGGCGCGCCATGGTCCGCGGGCCGGCGCGCGACGATCGCTTCGGGAAGGCGGAGAAGATCCTCGTCGCCCTTCGCAGCGTCGGCTCGCACGATCCGACGCAGGAGGTCCAGCTCGGGCAGGTCCTCTTCTGGCTCGGGAAGCGACAGGAGGGTCAGGCTATCTTCGACCGTCTGGAGAGTGCTGGAGAGCCGCGCGTGCTCCTGGCCATCGGGATGATCTACCGCGAGTTCGAGCTCGGGGAGGCCGCACGACGGGTCTTCGAGGCCGCTCACGCCAAGCTCCCCGACGGACTCGAGCGCGAGAACGCGGCGTGCATGCGCGGCCTCGAGCCCACGGACATCGACGACTCCATCGCGTGGCTCGAGCGCGCCGGACGGAGCGACTTCGTCCAGAACGCGCTGGCCCAGGCTCGAGGCTACCAGAGCCTCCGGCGCGGCGACTACACGGGCGCGATCGCGCACCTTCGGCGCGCCGCAGCCTTCTTCGCACGGAACACCGAGGACTCCACCTCCCTCCACAACACGTCGATGGCCTACTCGACGGTGTACTCGGCCTCGGGAGACCCGAACGACCTCAAGGAGGCTCTTCGCCTCGCCCGGGAGGCGGTGACTCGGGGTAAGGAAGACGCGATCGCGCTCAGGAACTACCTCCTGCTCCTCAAGAGCGTCGGTTGCTACGCGCTCACCGGCGACGCCGTGAACACGAACGTCTTCCGCGACCGCCCCGGATACGATTGGTTCGACCTCGTCGAGCCACGGCTCCCGTCCGCCGAGCGGGCGGAGAAGATCAAGGTCCAGCCCGAGCTCCGACGCGGCCTCGAGGTCGCGCGACGGCTGAAGGTCATCGCACCCGACGGAGAGGACTCCTACGAGTACGAAGCCGAGTTCTACCGGAGCACGAACGACCTCGCGGCGCTAAGACGTCTGCGCGAGGACCTCGAGACCGCAGGCATCGTCCGCGCCGAGGCGATCGCCGCCGAGCTCAAGGAGCAGCGCGGCGAGAAGAACCCCGCGAAGGCGAAGGGCTACGAGGAGTCACTCACGACGCTCGAGCGGGAGCTCCCGGCCATCCGCAAGGCAGGGCACGGCCCGACGACGGGGGCGGCGCTCTCGCGGTTCGCCCACCTGATCTCGGGCGCACGCATCCTCGCCCCGAAGCACCACGACCTCGACCGAGCGGTCGCGATCGCCGAGGAGGGGCTGGCCGCGCACGACTGCGGGACGACGCGCAACACGGCGGCGTGGTGCCGCCTCGAGCGGGCCTCGCGGGACCGGGCCCGAACCGACGAGCGCTACCGCGCGTGGACGGAGCAGTGCCCCGACCTCTCCGGCGGCCGGCTCCTTTGGCTCTACCGGGACCGGTACCCCGACGTCCGCGACCAGTTGGCCGCGCTCGAGGACGTGAAGGTGGCCGCCGACCACGTCGCCAGGCTCGCCAAGGACCGCGCGTGGATCATGGGGACGGAGGAGTGCACGTTCCTCGAGATCGCCGGACACGAGCGCTACGCCGAGACGCGAAAGAGCGTGGCGGCTCGCGGGATCGCGCTCGAGTCGCGGCGGATCGACCTCCTCCTGAGCCCGCAATCGAGCACCGCCGTGGCGAGCGCACTCCTCGCCGCGCGCATCGCCGACGACGCGGCGGTCGAGAAGAAGATCCGCGAAGCAGCCCGCGCGAGAGGCGTGCTCGCCCCCTACCTCGCGGAGTGAGCGATGACCGACGAGGCGATCCGTGACCTCGAGCGAGCCTCTCGCGAGAACCCGGACGACCCGCGGGTCATGCTCCAGCTCGTCCGCGCGCTCGCTCGCGCGGCGCGTGGCCGGCAAGCTCTCGAGCGTCTCGACTACGATCGCGTCCCACGCGAAGAGCTGCCGGCGACCGTGGCCCTCGCCGCGGAGCTATGGCGCGAGGAGGTCGCCGGGCTGGAGCGCCGGAGGACCTTCGACGTCGAAGGCGTGCGGCTCCTGACGGTCGCCGAGCCGCTCCTCGCCTGGGCGGGCACGAAGGGGCTCGTGGTGACGGACCTCGTCTCGGGGGCGCAGACTCACCGGGCCGACGGCGATCACTCCGAGGGCGGCCTCGTCTCCGCGAGCAAGCGCATCTTCGCCCTCGACGCGGGCCAGAAGCGGCTCACGTGCATCGAGCCTTCGGGCGTGTCGGTCGTCGCGCACAAGGCGACGCGTCTCCTCGCCGCCTCGCCCCGCGGCGACAGGCTGCTCTCCTGGGACGGGCGGATCGCGTCCGTGCACTCGTGGCCCGGGCTCGATCGGCTCCTCGAGCGACGGGTCTACGGCCAACCGACGATCGACTGGCACTCGGGGTATCTCATCGCCCCGAACAGCGTCGGACTCTACGACCTCGTCCCCCTCGCGGGCGGATTCCCCACGCTCCTCGAAGCGAGGGACGGCGAGGTCCTCAGTCTCCTCGGACACGGAGTCGTCGCCGACCGCTCGACGGGCGTCAAGCTCAAGGCCCTGCGGGGTGAATGGACGCTCGAGCTCTTCAGGGCGCCTTCGCGGACGCCGCCGCCGTCGGTCGCTCGCGACGGCCGCGGCGTGCGCACGCTGGTCGGCGACACGGTCGTCCGCTTCGAGGTGAACCTGGCCACGGGCAAGCTCGAGAGCTCACCCGAGCTCGGCCCCCTCGCGAGCCCCGCCAGGACCGAAGCCACCCAGGAACCCGGGCTGGCGTGGCATCCGCACGCCGACTTCGTCGTCCGCGCGAGCGGACCGGAGGGCTTCGACCTGTTCGGTCCGCGCGGCTGTCCACGCCGCCATCACGAAGGAGCGCCGGTCATGTGGTCGCGGGAGGGGTTCTCGCTCGTCGTCGTGCGCGAGAGACCGAAGCAGCGGATCGACGTCTGGTCGGGACGCCCCCTCTAGCGGTTCGCGATCAGACGAGCGCCTCGGCGAGCATCACGAGCGCCACGAGCTGGGCGAGGAGCGCGATCCCCGCGACCGCGCCGAGCGTGAGCGCGAGCGCCGGTCTCCTCGACTGCGAGCGGTAGGCCACCCACGCCGCGAGCAGCAGGAAGGGAGCCTCGACGAGCAGCGCGACACCGAGCGGACGCCACGGCGCTCCGCCGAGCGCGCGCATGTCGAGCGCGGCCGTCGCGCTCGCGCTCGTCTCGGGCGTCGGCGCGGGCGCGCGCCGGACGAGCGCGCACGACACCTCGCGCACGCTCGCGTTGCGCCGGAGCTTCGCCGCGAGCACGCGCTTGAGCTCGGCGGCCGTCCGCGGATGCGCGCCGCCCACGAAGGAGAACCAGTCGCCCTCCGCGATCGGGCCGAGCCCGAGCTTCGCGGCGGCGGGACCGGCGTGGACGACGATCGGCCCCACCGGCTCCTCGAACGTCATCGGCGCCGCGGAGTCGTCGCCGGCCGCGACCGTCCTCACGATCGGACGGAGACCGTGGCGCGCGACGAGCTCCGCCGTCGGGTCGGCGAGGACGACGTCGCCGAGCCGGTGCGTGAGCCGGTCATCGAGGTCGTAGAGCGCGGCCCCCGCGACGACGAGAGCGAGCGCGACGACGGCGCAACCCGCGACGAGCCCGCGGTCGAGCGGCTTCGCGGGCGCCTCCCCTGCGGTCATGGAGGAGTCCCTCCCCGGACCGGAGACACGCGAGACGCAGCGCGGTTCGGTCCGCCCGCTAGAATCCCGCCATGCGCGCGTTCCTCGGGGCGGCGATGGTCGCCCTCGGACTCCTGACCATCCTCGTCAGCTTCATCTACGGCCTCCTCGCGCTCGGGATCCAGGGCGCGGAGCAGGGCGCTCCGATCCTCGTCGGCGGCTTCATCGCCGGGGTCGCGCTCCTCGTCGCGGCGAAGTGGGTCCTCCCGCCGCGCGAAGCGGCGCCGCCGGTGCCGAGGGCGAAGGGCGACCCTCTCGCCGACGCCGAGCGCGCCCAGCGCCTCTTCGCGGCGGGCGAGAAGAAGAAGGGCGAGAGCGCCATGGCCGCCGCGTGGGAGGCGGCCGTCGCCACGAAGGACGCGAGGATCGACGCGGCGGTCTCGCGCATGTACTACTCGATGCACTACTTCCGCGAGGGCGCGCGCCCGCTCTCCGAGGCCGCGAAGGCCGCGATCGCCGGGCTCAAGGACCGGCCCGCTCCGTGGAGCGACGTCGGAGCCCTCCTCGACCGCGTCGCGAGCGGCGGCGCGGCCGGGTCGGTCCCCGACGGGGTCCCGTCCGAGATCGGCGGCGCCCTCCTCGAGCTCGTCTTCCTGACCGACGCCAGGGACTGAGCGCCGAGACGCTCGCTCAGAGCGGCAGCACCAGCATGGTCATGTCGTGCTGGCCGCCGTCCGGATCGGTGCCGTAGCCCGGGATCACGTACGGCTGGAAGCCGAGGCTCCGGAGCACCTCCTGGGCGTGCTCCTCGAGCTGCGAGATGACCATGCAGGTGAGGCGGCGCAGGTCGTTCTCGCGCGCGATCTCGACGAACTGCTTGATCATGGTCGTCCCGAGTCCCTGGTGCCGGTACTCGGGGTCGATGAGCCAGCGGACGCGTCCGACGAGGCGGAGCGGCCCCGTGCGGCGGAAGTGGAGCGTCGCGTCGGCGACGATCCGGCCCTCGTCGATCGCGAGGAGCGGGAACGTCTTCGAGTAGTCGAGCCGCCGGGCCCACTCCTCGACGACGGCGCGGTCCTCGATCCGCTCCCAGGCGAAGCGGCGGTCGCGCTCCGGGAGCCTCAGGAACATCGCGTGAAGCTCGGCCACGTCCTTGGCCTCGAAGGGCCGGAGGAGCACGCGGCGACCGTCGCGCAGCAAGACCTCCTGCGGATAACGATGCATGTCAGTCCTCCCGCCTCGCATCATTGGCGGGATCCGCGGCGCCGCCACACCCAGCGTCACTTCGCGATCACCTCGAAGCGGAGGAGCTCGCCCCTCGAGTCTCCGGCGAGGAACCACTCGCGGCGCGGCCCGGCGGCGAGCGCCGTGATGTCGGCGTGCGCCTCCGCGAGGTCGAGGCGGTCCGCGACCTTCCACGCGTCGAGGTCGAAGAGCGCCAGCTCGCGTCCGTCGCCGCAGAGGAGGAGCTTCGAGGAGAGGACGGCGATCGGCGGCAGCTCGCTCCGCGAGGCGAGGACGCGCCGGTCGAGGCCATCCGCGCCGAACGCGGTCACGTCGCCGCCCGGGGACGTGGGGCCCGCGGCGAACACGCGCCCGTCCGCGCCGCACGCGACCGCGGTCACGGGCGCCGGCGTCGCGAGGCGGCGCGCCTCGAGCTCGACGCCGGTGACGGGGTCCCACGTCCGCACGGTGTGGTCGCCGCCGCCCGAGACGATGAGGCGGCTCCCGGGCACGCGCGCGAGCGAGAGGACGCCGCCCACGTGACCGCGCATCTCGTGGACGACCGCGAGCGTCCCGGTGTCCACGATCCTCACGAGCGCGTCGTCGCCCGCGACGACGGCGCGTCCGTCCGCCGCGAAGAGCACGGCGTTCACGCGCGAGCCCTTGCCCGGAAGGACGCGGCCCTGGCGCGTGGCGAGGTCCCAGATGCGCGCGGTCTCGTCGTAGCTCCCCGTGATCGCCGAGCGACCGTCGGGCGAGATGTCCGCGCTCATGACGAGGTTCGTGTGCCCCTCGAGTGGGCCGAGGAGCGTCGGGCCCGCCGGGTCCCAGAGGAGCGCCCGCGAGTCGAGGCCCGCGGTGACCGCGCGCGTCCCGTCGGACGAGACGGCGATCGCCCTGATCGGAGCGCGGTGGCCCGCGTAACGGGAGCCGTCGTCGTCCTGCTCCACGAAGGGGAGCGGCGCGCCGGTCGCCACGTCCCAGAGTCGGACGGCTTCGTCCTCGCCGCCCGAGAGCGCCCGGTGGCCGTCGGGCGAGATCGCGACCGACATGACGAACGCCCGGTGGCCCACGGCGGTCCGGACGAGGCGCCGCTCCTTCAGGTCCCAGAGCTGGACCTTCCCGTCCATGCCGCCCGACACCGCGCGCGTCCCGTCGCGGGAGACCGCGAGCGAGATGACGTGGCTCGTCACGCCGGGGAGCCGCGCGACCTCCGCGCCCGTCGCCGCGTCGGAGATCCTGAGGAAGGCGCTCTCGCCGCCGGTGAGGACCCGCGTGCCGCCGTCTCCTGATGACGGGAGGAACGCCCCCGCGTTGACGCGGCCCTCGTGACCCGGCAGCCGGAAGATCTCCTGCCCCTCGGAGAGGTCCCAGATCCGGGCCGTGTCGTCCTCGCTCGCCGTGAGCGCGCGGAGCCCGTCCGGCGAGAGCGCGACGGCGCGGATCGCCTTCTCGTGGCCCGCGATCTTGCGGAGGAGAGCGCCCGAGTCCGCATCCCAGAGCCGCGAGTGGCCGTCGTCGAACCCCGCGAGCACGCGGCGCCCGTCGCTCGACGTCGCGAGCGCGCGCGAGTTGACCCCGACCGCCTCGAGCGAGCGTCCTCCCTCGCCCTTCCGCGCATCCCAGAAGCGGAGCGTGCCTCCGATATCGCACGTAACGAAGCGGTCGCCGGGGAGGAACGCGAGGGCCATGAGTGGCGCCCCCGCCACGAGCGTGCGCGTCGGCGTCCGCCGCTCGGTGTCCCAGAGCCGGACCGTGCCGTCGTGCGACGCCGAGGCGGCGAGGGGCCCGTCCGCCGCGAAGGCGACCGCCGCGACCGGGCGCAGGTGGACGAGCGAACGCGTGCCGTGGAAGCCCGCGAGCCGCAGGAGACGCGAGCGCTCGAACGCGCGGCAGCGCGCGGGGAGCGCGGAGCCGACCGCCGCCGGGGGCGCGCTCGCGGTCCCGGCGCTCGCCGGCGTGCCGCCCGCCGCTCCGCCGTGCCCTCCGACGGCGGCAGCGACGACGACGAGGGCGAGGAGGAGGAGCGCGGCGACGATCGCGCCGATGCGCCCGCGGCCGTGCCCCACGCTCCGCTCCACCGCCGCGAGGAGCGCTCCGCCGTCCCCCGGCCCCTCGTTCGATCGGAGCGTCTTCTCGACGAGCGCCGCGAAGGCGCGCGGCGTCTCGGGTCGCACCTTCGCGAGCGGCTCGACGCGGCCCTCGGTCTGCGCGACCGCGATCTCGACGAGCGTCGGGGCCGCGAAGGCCGCCCGGCCCGCGAGGCACTCCCAGATCACGGCTCCCCACGCGTAGACGTCGGCGCGCGGGCCGGCGGACTTCGCGTCCTCGAACTGATCGGGCGACATGTAGCCGAACGTCCCGAGGACATCGCCCGTCTTCGAGAGCGCGATGCTCGGCGCGGAGCGGTCGCTCGGCCCGAAGCGCTTCGCGATCCCGAGGTCCGCGACGAAGGCCGCGCCCTGCTCGTCGTAGAGCACGTTCTCGGGCTTCAGGTCCCGGTGCACGATCCCCGCGGCGTGGGCCGCC
>CAZYLP010000072.1:0-16436 GCA_964648345.1 uncultured Planctomycetota bacterium | reverse complement strand
ACGAGGTCGCTCACCCGGTGCAGCCGCTCGCGGGGGAGGTCACCCACCTCGTCGGCGCGCCGGACCCGCGCGATCCTGGGGTCGATCGCCGTCTCGAAGCGAGCGGCGTCGGGGGAGACGACCCGGAGCCCGGGCTCGTAGACCTTGACCGCGAGACGGCCCGGAGACGGACTCCCGTCCGCGTCCGCGAGGCGCGCGGCGTGGACGACGCTGGCGGCGCCCCGGCCGACCTCGGCCTCGACGAGGAGCTTCCCCGAGCGAGGAGCGCCTCCTCGACCGGTGTTGGTCCTGGACCCCGTGACCGCTCCCATTGGACAGCGAAGCATGGACGCGTCGAAAACCGCTGTCAAACCGTTGGGGGCCGATTCTTTGACGACGGTGTGCTGGACCACGACACGGAGCGGCGTCCCAGCAGGTGGCCTTGCTCGTTCGAGAGGCGCTCTGCTACCTTCGGCCCGAAGGGGGACGGACCCAGGATGAGGACTCCGGTCCTTTTGGCTCTCGCGATCACCTTGGGGACGGCGCCGCTCGCGCGCGCCCAGGAGCTCAAGGTCAAGGACAGCATCACCGACAAGTCGGTGGACGAGCTCGTGAAGGGGCTCTCGGGGAGCGACACGGACCGCACGGTGTCCGAGAACGAGCTCCCTCGGCGCGGCAAGTCGGCCGTCCCCGGCCTCGTCTCCTGCCTCCAGGCGACCGAGAGCTCGACGGAGGCGCGCGTCGCGGCGGCCAGGATCCTCCGCAAGATCAAGGATCCGGCCGCCGTCCAGCCGCTCCTCGACGTCTACAAGAACGCGGGCGCGCCGCTCGCGGTCCGCGGCGAGGCCGCGATCGCGCTGGGAGAGCTCAACGCGACGAACGCGATCCCCGACCTCATCGAGGGGCTCGCGAACAACATGTTCAAGGTCTCCGAGACGGCGCGGGTCGCGCTCGTCACCATGGGTGACTCCGCGATCCAGCCGATCATCGACAACTACAAGAAGGAGATGGCCGTCCCGGAGAACCCCAAGGCCAAGGAGAAGGAGCGCGAGGTCTACGCCGCTCGCGACGGGGTCGTCTTCCGCTCGCTCCTCATCCTCGGCGACCTCGGCGGCCAGAAGTCGCGCGAGACGCTCTGCGAGGCCCTGAAGACGGTGAAGGGCTCGCGCGCCCTCGGCATCCGGCACCACGCCGGCCTCGCGATCGGCCTCCTCCGGAACTCGGACAAGGACTTCAAGCTCGCGATCGAGCCGCTCCTCCACGCCTACGAGGTCGAGAAGGAGTTCTCGGTGGCGAACATCTTCGTGCGCTCGCTCGAGTGGCTCACCGACGCTCACGACGTCCCGCCGCAGCCCTACCGCTGGAAGGCGTGGTGGAACGTCAACAAGGACCGTGTCCTCGGCGTCGTGGACCACACGCACGACAACATCGAGCTCCCCAAGGACGGGATCAAGAAGGGCGACCCTCTCGACCACCAGAGGGGCCCGAAGACCCCGCCTCCGGGCGAGCAGCCCCCGAAGTAAGGGAGCACCGCGCGTGAGAGAGACGCCCGGGCCGTCGCCCCCCGAGTGGGACGAGCCCGGGCTTCTCAGCTTCAGGGAGCTCGCGCGCGCGTTCCACGCGGGCGAGGACGTCGAGCGGCTCGGTCTCCTCCTCCGGCGCTGGCTGCGACCGCGCCACGAGCTCGCCGCGCTCCGCGAGATCGGGATCGTCTCGATCGAGCGCATGCTCGACGCGCCCGAGGCCGAGATCGACGTCGCGCGCGGCGCGCTCCTCATCGCGCGCGAGGACGACCCCAGGCTCGACATCGCGCGCGCCCTCGAGAAGGTGGACGCGCTGGCCGCCGAGCTCCGCGCGCGGCTCGCCCGCGTCGAGCCCGCCTCGTTCGCCCGGCTCGCCGCCACGAACGCCTTCCTGTTCGAGGAGAAGCGCTTCACGACCGAGGCCGCGCCGGACCCGGTCCGCCGCCTCGGCGACCTCCACCTCGACTCGGTCCTCGCCCGGCGGCGCGGGCACTGCCTCGGCCTCTCGGTGCTCTACCTCGCGCTCGGCGCGCGCGCGGGCCTGCCGCTCTTCGGCGTCGCCCTCCCCGGCCACTTCTTCGTGCGCTGGGACGACGGCAAGGGCATGCGCGTCAACATCGAGACGACCTGCAAGGGGACGAGCTTCCCCGACGGCTACTACGTCGAGCGCTGGCAGCTCGGCGAACGGCACGTGGACAGCGGCCTCTACCTCGGGAACCTCGCGCGCCGCGAGGTCCTCGTCCAGGTCCTCAACAACCGCGCGAACTGTTACTGGGACCTCGGCGACGCGACTCGCGCCGCCCGCGACCTCGAGCGCGTCGCGGCCGCCTCGCGGAGCTTCGCGCCCGGCTTCGCGGGGCAGGGCTTCCTCGCGCTCCAGCGGGGCGAGGTCCCGGCCGCGATCCACAACCTGAAGAAGGCGATCGAGATCGACCCCGTCTACGCCCGCGCGCACCTCCACCTCGGCGACGCGCTGCTGCGCGCCGGCCAGCTCGAGAAGGCCTTCGAGGCGCTCCGCCGCGCGATCGAGCTCGACCCCGACTCGGCGCGAACCTCGGCCGCGCCGAGGCGCGCCGCGGCGACCTCTCCGCGGCGATCGCGGCGCACCGCCGCGCGATCGAGCTCGACGCGCGCTGTCACGTCGCGTGGAACAACCTCGGCGTCGCCCGGCGCACCGCCGGCGATGTGCCCGGGGCGCGCGAGGCCTTCAAGGAAGCGCTCGCCGTCGCGCCGTCCTTCCTCGCCGCCCTCGAGAACCTCGCGCTCGTCGAGCGCAGCGCCGGCCGCCGCCTCCGCGGCGCCCTCGCCGTGCGGCGCGTGCTCGCCGCCTACGAGCGGAAGCTCGCGCGCACGCCCGACGACGCCGACCGCCACGCGGCGCTCGCTCGCTTCCTCATCGAGGTCCACGGCGACCTCGAGGCCGCCCAGCGTCACGCCGAGCGCGCGTGCGCCCTCGCGCCCGACGCTCCGCGCGCCTGGGAGGCGCTCGCGCTCGTCTGCCGCAAGCGCGGCGACGTGGGGCGCGCCGTGAAGCTCCTCGAGCGCGCGCTCACGCTCGCGCCCGTCAAGGCCGGCGCCGAGCAGCCCCGGCTCCGGACGCTCCTCGAGAGCACGCGGCTCATGCGGCAGAGTGACCCGGGCTCAGTTTAAGTTGGCGCGGAAGCGGTCGGTCGGCGTCAACGTGATGTCGAAGTCGCGGCCCGTGTCGAGCCAGTAGATGATCGAGCCGATCGCATCGATCAGGTTCTTGTGGTTCTCGCCCTGGGGGAGCCACGGGCTGATCGAGATCTTGCGCTCCTTGCCGCTCGACTGGTCCGGCGGCGTCCAGTCGGTGAGCGTGACGAGGAAGTCCTTGCCCTCCTCGAACCACGCGATGAGGTCGCGGATCGCATCGATCGACTTGAACTTGTTCTTGAGGAGCGTCGTCAGCTCCTCGCCGGGCTTCGCCTTCTTGATGAAGTAGACCTTCTTGAGGATCCCGGGCTGCTCGTCGCTCACGATCCCACCCCACGTAACTATCGACGCGCCCGTCAGCTCTCTTGAACGACCGCCCTGAAAGCTCCTCCCTGCGCCAGAGTCCCGAAGAGTCCGCCCGTATGGATGAAAAGAACACGGGGCGAGGAGCCGAAGGTGCCCTTCTTCATCTCCTCGACGGTCCCGAGGAACGCCTTGCCCGTGTAGACGGGGTCGAGGAGCAGCCCCGTCGTCCGCGCGGCCTGGGCGATCACCTCGACGGTCGGCGCGTCCGGGATCGCATAGCCCGGGCCCTTGTAACGATCGTCGAAGCGGAGCCCGTCGGGCCGGGAGCCCATCTTCTCGACGATCCCCGAGACCTTCTTCTCGAAGAACGCGGCGTCGTCGCAGACGCAGAAGCCGACGATCGGGACCCGCGAGTCGAGGAGCGTGCGCCCGTGATAGAGGCCGGCCGCGGTCCCGCCCGAGCCGGTCGCGAACGTGATCGCGTCCCACCGCGCGTCCTGCGCGAGGAGCTCCTCGAGCGCGCGCACGTAGCCCCAGGAGCCCCTGGCGTCCGAGCCGCCCTCCGTGATCGCGTAACCGCGCTCGCCCTCTGCCTCGAAGCGCCGCACTTCCTCGTCGAGAAGGGCCTCGCGGCGCGAGGAGTACTCCGCGCGCGTGACGTAGCGGATACGCGCACCCGCGAGCCGGTCGAGGAGGAGGTTCCCGGCGAGCTCGGGCTCGGCGTCGTCGACCCGCCGGAGGATGAGCGTGCACTTCATGCCGAGCTGAGCGGCGGCGAGCGCCGTGGCGCGCGCGTGGTTCGACTGGACGCCGCCGCACGTGACGACGGCGGTCGCGCCCTTCGCGCGCGCATCGGCCATGAGGAACTCGAGCTTCCGCACCTTGTTCCCCGAGAGCCCGACCCCCGTGAGGTCGTCGCGCTTCACCCAGAGCTCGCCCGGGAGCCCGCGCGCCTTCTCGAAGCGCTCGAGCCTCTCGAGCGGCGTGGGGGTGCGAGCGAGGTCGAGCCGCGGCGGGTACTGGAACATGGGCGAGCCCTTCACCGGCGCAGGAGGAGAGTGACCGCCGCCGCGAGGAGGGCGGCGAGGATCGCGACGATCGCGACGATCTTCACGACCGGGAGGACCGGACTCTCGGGGCGCGTCGCGAGGTCCGGCCGCCACCGGAGCGGCGTGGCGGTGGCCGTCGGGGGCGCCTCGAAGACGCGCCCGCACCCGAAGCAGCGCACGGGCTCCGCGGTCCGCCAGGCGAGCGTCATGACGACGCCGCAGCGGCAGACGACCGTGACCTGCTCGTCGAGCGGCGCGGGGGCCACGGGCCGGCTGCGGGGCGGGACCTTGCGCTCGGAGCGAGGGAAGGCGTCTTCCTGGGGCACGGACCGAGCTTAGTCGCCCGAGCGCCCGGGAGCACGGGTCAGCTCGCGCACGACGTCGTGGATCGCGTCCTTCGCGTCGCGCCAGCGCGGCTGCCAGCCGAGAGCCTTGAGCTTCGAGTTGTCGCTCCGGGCGGAGCGAGTCGCGAGGGCGATCGGGCCCGAGCCCTTGAGGAGGTTCGCGATGAAGACGGGCACCCGGCGCGGCCTGGGCAGTCCGAGCGCGTGCGCGGTGATCTCGAAGAAGTCGCGCATGCGGATCGGCGTGTCGTCGGCGATGTGGTACGCCTGGCGCGACTCTCCCCGCTCGCCGAGGAGCACGATCGCCGAGGCGACGTCGTCCACGTGGACGACGTCCCACCAGTTGTCGCCCCGGCCCGGATAGCGCCGGAACAGGAAGCCCGCGGGGAAGCCGCGGCGGAAGTCGCGGACGAGCTCGCCGTACCAGCCCCCCGGGCCGTAGACGTGGCTCGGCCGCGCGATGACGACCGGCACGTCGGTGCCGAGGAGGCGCCGCTCGGCCTCCTGCTTCGCCCGGCCGTAGTCGGTCGTGGCCTGGAACGGCTCGTCGGGCTTGAGGACGGCGCCCTTCGCGTCGCCCACGACCGCCGTGCTCGCGAAGACGAGCCGCTTCACGCCCGCGGCCTCGCAGGCCTCGGCGACCGCGTCGGTGCCCTCGACGTCCACGCGCCAGAGCTTCTTCGCGTCGCGCTGCGTGCCGATCTCCGCCGCGAGATGGAAGACGGTGTCGCACCGGCGGAGGACGTCGCGGATCTTGCCGGTCGCGAAGAGATCCCCGACGAGGATCCGCTCGGGCGGGATCCCGATCGCGCGGGCTCGAGCCTCGTCGCGGGAGAGCACGTCCACTTCGTGGCCGCCCGCCTTGAGGAGAGCGACGACCCGCGACCCGATGAAGCCGGTCGCACCCGTCACGAAGCAGCGCATGGCCACGCGCGCGCCCGCGCGTCTAGTACGTGACCAGGGAGACGATCTTGCGGCCGGCGAGCTTCTCGCGGCCCTTGAGGAACCCGAGCTCGACCGCGAAGGCGCACGCGTGGACGCGCGCGCCGAGCTTCTCGACGAGCCGGCAGGTCGCCGCCGCGGTGCCGCCCGTCGCGAGGAGGTCGTCGCAGACGATCACTTCCTGACCGGCCGTGAGCGCGTCGTGATGCATCTCGAGCGAGTCCTGCCCGTACTCGAGCGAGTAGGTCTCGCGGACCGTCTTCGCGGGGAGCTTGCCGGGCTTCCGCACCGGGACGAACCCGACGCCGAGCCGCTCGGCGAGCGCGACCCCGTAGAGGAAGCCGCGCGACTCGATCCCGACGACCTTCGCGATCTTCCCGTTGCCGGCGAACGGCTCGGCGAGCGCGTCGCAGACCTTCTTCCAGGCGCCCGCGTCGGAGAGGAGCGGCGTCAGGTCCTTGAAGACGATCCCGGGCTTGGGGAAGTCCGGGATGTCGCGAAGCTTCGAGCGGAGCAGCGCATCGATGTTGGCCATGGTCTCCCCCAACCGAGTGGCCGGGATCCTACCAACTCACTTGACGCCGAGGGACCCGAGCCGCTCGCGGTCCTTCGCGTCGAGCGCGGCGGCGATCGACCGCGCCTTCTCGACGTGGGCGCGGTAGGCGGCGTCGCTCGCGAGGAACTGCTTCACCTTCGCGATCCGCGCGTCGCGCTCGTCGAGCGGGAGGAGCGAGCTCACGCGCGTCTCGGGAGGCTTCGAGACTCCGACGAGCTTCGAGCCGAGGAGCCGGACCGCGTGGTCGCAGACCCGGAGGTCCTTGTAGCCCGGCGGCGCCTCCTGGGCGGCTCTCCAGTCGGGGACGGCCCTCGTGTCGTCGAGCCGCGCCTCGAGGAGCCGCCAGGCCTCGCGCGCCTCCACGGCGAGGAGCGCATCGAGGGCGCGCCCTCTCGACTCGGGCTTTCCGTTCTCGAAGCGGTCGATCGCCCACGCGAACCCGGCGGACCCGAGGCCGGCGACGACCGCGCGGAGTCCGGTCTGCGCGCGGAAGCGCCCCTTCTCGACGAGGAAGCCCTCGAGGAGCCCTCCGTCGCGCGGCAGGACGAAGAGAGCGCGCACCTTCGCCTCGTCGATCCTGTGCGGGTCGAGCTCGAAGAACAGCGCGAGGAGCTGGTCGCGCCGGAGCCCGATCGCTCCCTTGAGCTCGGGGCAGTGGCGCAGCATCTCCTCGGAGGGCTCGCGCGGCGGCGCCTCGACGCCGTCGTCCTGTGCGAGAGCGACGCCGCCGACGAGCAAGAGGGCGAGGAGGAGCGTCCGCATTCACTCTCCGAAGACGTGATAGTCGTTGATGTTCTCGTCCGCATTCAACGCGTCGAGGGTCGCATCGTTCGACTTCCCGTCGATGCTGCAAGCGATGAACGTCTTCGAGGTCTGACCCGAGGACGCCTCGTCGTGCGTGAAGAAGAGGGTCCCGCGGCCGCCGAAGCTGTCGTAGTAGTAGGGGCCCGCGTAGCACGAGTTGAGGAACAGCCGGCTCCAGCGCTTCGCCGGCATGTCGCGCGAGCCCGCCTTCACGACGATCCGCGCGTTCGTCTTGTCGTCGTCGAGGAGGTAGGGGTGGTCCTCCCACTTGTAGTCCTTGCCCCGGACGAGCGGGTACCGCGTCCCGCCGCCGTGGCCGCCCGCCGGCCAGCGGCGCGTGTAGTACTCGTCGTTCGACCCCTTCACGTAGCGGTCGATCGACACCGGGTCGCTGAACGCGGGCGTCGATGAGTCGTCCCCGTACTCCGAGTCCTCGAACAGCAGCCCGGGGTGGTCCTGGTGCTCGCGGAGGTAGTCCCAGTTCACCGGGACCTGCGGGTCCGCGATGTTCATGAACTGGCTCACGCGCGTGAAGTGCGTCTCGAACGCGAAGCCGAGCCCGAAGTTCGAGTGGCCGTCGTACGCGACCACCGAGCCGGCCGTCGCGAGCGCGATCTTGGAGCCCTTCTCGGTGCTCCAGATGTAGACCGCCCACGCCTGGGCCTTGCCGGCCTGGTCCTTGCCGCGGACGAGCGTCGGGTTGGTCCTCGCGTCCACCTTCCGTCCGTCGAGCCAGCTCTTGAGCGCCCACGACCCCGAGTTCCCGTGACCGAGGAGGAGGAAGGCCGAGCGCGCGACCGAGACCAGCGCCTGCTCCTCACGGAGCGCCGTCCCGTTCGCCTCGAGGAGCTTCGCGGAGAGCGTCTCGGCGAACCCCGCCCCCGAGGCCTCCAGGCCCTCGAGCCAGAGGATCTCGTCCTTGGCCTCGAACGACTCGCCCGACTTGACGCGCGTCCCCGGAGACTTCGTCTTCGAGCGCCAGACCGCGATCTTGCCGTGGAAGGTGAGGACGAGCCGCGCTCCGGCCGGTGCGTCCGACGGCCGCTTGACCTTGAACGGGAGGAGGTCGTCCTCGTTCGCGACTCCGTTCGCGTCGTCCTTGTCGCCGGCGATGTTCGTCTCGCCGTCGGCGCCGCTCCCGCCGTCCTTGTCGTCGTCGTCCAGGTTGACGGCGACGACCGCGTTCTCGGGGAGCTCGAGGAGCTTGCCCTTGGGCAGGGTCTTCTTCGACCCGGTGACCGTCTCGGACCCGTGGGTCCCGGCCTTCGCGAGACTCCAGGTCCCGGACTTCACGGTGCCGTCCTGGCCGATCGTGAAGACCGCGTTCCACGTGTCCTTCTGCCCGCCGCCGAACGCGCCGAGGAAGCCGGACGACGTCTTGCCCGAGACGGTGAGCTTGCCCGCCGCGAGCGTGCCCTCGCCGTTGTACGTGGTCACGACCCCGAGCGCCGACCGCATCTCGCTCTTCACCCGGAACTTCGCACCGCCCGCGGAAGTGACGGTGAGCGTCCCCGTGTAGTTCCCGTTCGACGCGGTCCCCGAGGTCTTGAACACGCCCCCGAGGAAGGACTCGTCGGGCCAGGCGACGCCGGCACCGACGACGACGAGGACGAGGCCCGCGAGCGCCTGGAGGCCGAGTCTCGAACGCATGATCCCTCCCGAGAAGCGCTCGAGAGATCAAGGCGCGGACCACGCCTAAGTCCTTGGATGGCGGTCGTACGTTCGTCGCAGAGCGTCCGGAGGGGCCCAGCGTGATAAGAAAGCGAGGGTGACGGACCCCTCGACCGAGCCCAAGGCCCCGCTCCGCGCGCATCTCGCGCTCGCCGTGTCCCAGCTCGGGTTCGGGCTCTTCCCGGTCTTCGGGAAGCTCGTCTTCCCTCCCCGCGGCCCGATCCCGGCGCTCGGCGTGGGAGCGCTCCGCGCGGCGTTCGGGGCGATCTCGCTCCAGCTCCTGGCTTCCGTCGCGGGCGCGCCACCGGTGGCGCAGAGGAGCGACTACCTCCGCCTCGCGGTCTACGCGTTCTTCGGGATCGTCCTGAACCAGACGCTCTTCCTCGAAGGGCTCTCGCACTCGAGCGCGACGCACGCGGGCGTCCTCGTCGCGGCGACCCCCGCCCTCGCCTACGGCCTCGCGATCGCGATCGGGCGCGAGAGGGCGCGGCTCCGGCCCGCGCTCGGGGTCGTCCTCGCGATCAGCGGCGCCGCGTGGATCGCGCTCGTCCGCCCGTCGGTGCCGAACCCGGACGCGACGCTCCTCGGCGACGCCCTGCTCCTCGCGAACGTGTCGTCGTACGCGATCTACCTCGTCCTCGTGCGGGACGTCCTCACGCGCGTGGACCCGCTCCGGGCGATCGCCTGGATCTTCACGTTCGGTGCCGTCGCCAACATCCCGACCGGCATCGGCGACCTTCGCTCCGTGGCGTGGGAGAGCGTCCCCGCGAGCACTTACTGGCACCTCGCGTTCATCCTCGTCTTCCCGACATCCGTCGGCTACGCGCTCAACGCGTGGGCGCTCAGGCGCGCGCCCGCGACGCTCGCCGCCGTCTACACGAGCACCCAGCCCGTGATCGCGACCTTCTCGGCGGCCCTCGTCCTCGGGGAGCGGCCGCCGGTCGTGGAGACCGCCTGCGCCGCGACGCTGATCCTCGCCGGGGTGACGCTGGTCGCGTTCCGCCGGGTAGGATCGGCGTCCTGAAAATGGACGAGCGAGCACGTGGATCGCAGGTCAAACGCGTCCTGATCGTCGCTCTCGCCGCGAACATCGTGAGCGCGGCGACGAAGCTCGGCTGGGGCTACTCGACGAGCACCCTCGGCCTGGTCGCGGATGGATTCCACTCGCTCCTCGACTCGTGCGCCAGCGTCATCGGCCTCGTCGGCATCACGCTCGCCGCCGAACCGCCCGACCGCGAGCACCAGTACGGCCACCGGAAGTTCGAGGTCCTCTCCTCGATGGGGATCTCGCTCTTCATCTTCCTCGGCGCGTTCGAGATCGTCCGCGAAGCGGGCGCGCGGCTCCTCGACTCGAAGGGGACGCCGCCCCGGATCACCTGGATCTCGTTCGCCGTCGCGGCGGCTTCGATCGTGACCGGGTTCCTGCTCTCGCGGTACGAAGGGCGCCGCGGGCGCGAGCTCTCGAGCCCCGTCCTCGAGGCCGACGCCGCTCACACGTGGAGCGACGTCTTCGGCTCGATCGCGGTCCTCGTCGGCCTGACCGTGGCCCGGTTCGTCCACCCGATCGCGGACGCGCTCGTCGCGCTCGGCCTCGGGATCTACATCGTGCGCGTCGGCTACCGGATCCTCATGGGCGGGATCAAGGTCATCGCGGACCGCGCGGTCCTCGACCCGCTCGAGGTCCAGCGCGTCGCGAAGGAGTTCCCGGGCGTCCTCGGGACCGCGAACATCCGGACGCGCGGCGAGGAGACCCACACCTTCCTCGACATGATCCTGCTCGTCGACCCGAAGCTGACCGTCGCCGAGGCCCACGACATCGTCGACCGCGTCGAGGCGCGGCTGGGCTCCGTCTTCCCCGGTCTGCGCGACATGGTGATCCACGTCGAGCCCGCTGGCGTACGCCCCTCGGATGAGCCGAGACTGGCGTCGTGAGACACGCCGCGCTCCCGGCTCTCCTCTCGGTCCTCCTCTCGGGATGCGTCACGTACGACCTCGCCGGCACTCCGTCGAAGGACCTCGGCGTCGGACACCTCTACGAGCGGCTACCCGCGACCGCGAAGGTCGCGCAGTTCCGCGACGGCTCCCCGGAGGGACACATCCAGCACCGCCTCCTCATGCGGTGCACGGACGCCTTCACGATCTCCCTCAAGCGCACGGACATCTTCGAGCGCGTGCTGGCCGGCGGCGGCGACGCGGCGGACATAGGCTTCGAAGGCACCGTCGAGCGCTGCGAGTGCCGCCAGAACTACGCGTTCATCTGGGCGTTCTACAGCTTCTTCGCGGTCATCGCCGTGCCGGCGAACCTCCCGCTCTCGATCGACGACGCCGACTACGACGTGGTGATCCGCGCGATCCACGTGCCGACGGCGCGGACGATCGGGACCTACCGCGCCGCGGTCCACCTGCACTCGTGGCGCGGCGCCTGGTCGCTCTTCGAGACCTTCCTCGAGGACCCGGGGCAGGTGTTCGACATCGCGAACCGCGAGCTGCTGAACAAGGTCGTCGACGACTACCCCAAGTTCCGCGCCCTCACGCTCCGTCAGGCGAGCGCGCGCGAGGAGCCACGCTGACATGCGCGTCCCCGTCCCGCTGCGCGACGCCTACCGCTTGCTGAACCACGGCCCGACGACGCTCGTCTCGACCTGCGAGCCGAGCGGTCTGAAGCCGAACGTCATGGCCGCCGCGTGGGCCATGGCGATCGACTTCGAGCCCCCGAAGGTCGCCGTCGTGATCGCGCAGGGCACCTACACGCGCGAGCTCCTCGAGCGGAACGCCGAGTTCGTGCTGTCGCTCCCGACGGTCGCGATGCTCGACGCGACGTACCTCGTCGGCACCAAGAGCGGCCGCGAGCTCGACAAGTGGACCGTCGTGCAGCCCGAGAAGGCGAGCAAGGTCAGGCCCCCTCTCATCGCGGGCTGCGTCGGCTGGCTCGAGTGCGTCGCGCTCCAGGAGCCGGCCGTCCGCGAGAAGTACGACCTCGTCATCGCCGAGGTCGTCGCCGCGTGGGCAGACGACGCCGTCTACCGGGAGCGCGAGTGGCGCTTCGAGAAGGACGACCCGCGCCGCACGATCCACCACATCGCGCGCGGGACCTTCTTCGCCACCGGCGAGAGGCTCGAGGCGTCCAAGTAAACCGCTCGCATGAAGAGTGGCGTCGTCGGCGACCCCACTTCCTCACTCAGAGAGGGTACGCGCGGAGACCGCCCTCGCGGTCGCCCGTGTTGAACCGCTTGCCATCGGGCGCGACGGCGACGTGGAACGTGAGCGCGTGGAAGGACTCCCAGGTCCGCACGGGCTCGCTGCTCGCGAGCGACCACTGCTCGATCCACGTGCCGCGCGACGAGATCACGGAGACGAAGCCGGAGCCGTCGGGGAGGAACGAGAGGCCGTAGACCGAGCCGCGGTCCGACTGGAACGTCTTCACGTCCACGCCCGTCTCGAGGTCGAGGAGCCGGATCTTCCCGTAGCTCAGGCCGACGAGCACGCTCCGGCCGTCGGGCGAGAGCACGACCGACCCGATCGACTCGGGCTGCGGCCAGCTCGCGAGCTGCGCGCCGGTCTCGAGGTCCCAGACGCGCACCGTCTGGTCCGAGCTCGCGCTCACGACGCGTCCGGTCGGCGTCACGAGGACGTGCGTCACCATGCGCTCGTGGCCCTCGAAGACGCGGACCTCGCGGCCCGCGTTCACGTCCCAGAGAGCGAGGCGAGGCCCGTCGCCCGCGATGAGCGCGCGCGAGTCATCGACGAACGCCACGTCCTGCGCGTCCTTCTGCGGGATCTCGCGGACGAGCGCGCCCGTCGCGACGTCGAGCAGGCGGCACGGGCCCCACTGCCCGGTGGCGA
The DNA here is from genome assembly GCA_964648345.1 of uncultured Planctomycetota bacterium. Taxonomy (GTDB): domain Bacteria; phylum Planctomycetota; class J058; order J058; family JACQDU01; genus CAZYLP01. Next base: position 3,745 of record CAZYLP010000072.1, on the reverse strand, counting down.
GGACGGCGACGGCGTCGGGCGAGAAGGCGGCCGAGAAGATCTCGCCGCGCACGCGCTCGAAGGCGCGCACGATCGCGCCCGTGACCGCGTCGCGGACCATCACGGCTCCCCCGCGGCTCGACGAGAGGACGAGACGGCCGTCGCTCGAGAACGACACGCTCCGCGAGATGTCGGGGTCCGCTCCGAAGTGCCGGCCTTCCTCGCGCTCGCGGAGAGACAGCGGGTCTGGCTCTCCGAGCGCCCACGGGACGAGGTCCTTCCGCATGCGCGCGAGGAGCGACTCGAAGCCCTCCCGCGAGAGGGGGGCGCCCTGACCGAGCTGGACGATCGCCTCCTCGTAGTCCGTGGCGGTGATGAGACCCGAGATCGCGACGAGGATCCCGGCTCCTCCCGCGGGCTCCGGGGCCTCCACGGCCGCCGTCACGGCCCGCTGGAACGCGGCGACGCGCTCCTCGGACGGCGCGCGGACCCAGTCCTCGAGGGCCTCGATGCCGTGCCACGCCTCCTCGGACACGCCGGCGAAGCGGTCGTGACCCCAGACGCTCGCGCAGAGGTGCGGTCGCGCGAGCGCGAGCGCGCCGCGGACTCCCGCTTCACGCCCGAACCGCGCGAAGGTGCGCCACCAGGCGAGGTTCTCCTCGGGCGTCTCGATCGGCTTGGGCTCCGAGAGACCGAGCGCGACCCGGGTGTTCTCGTGCCCGATGTGCGCGAGGAGCTCGGCCCGCTCGGCGGTCAGCACGCCCGCCCTGAGCCGCTCGCGGATCCTCCGGACCTCCGTGAGCGCGTCGCCGTCGCGAGCCGCACGCTCGAACCTCCTCAGCCGCTCATCCACTTTCCGCGGTCACGTCTTCACGTAATAGAACGTCGCGCCGAGGATCGCGTAGAGCCCGAGGAGCTGGGCGCCCTCGAGCCAGGTCGTCTCGCCATCCGCGAGGATCTGGTTGATGACGAGCACGGAGACGTAAGCCGCGACGACCTCCTCGAGCGAGAAGTGGAGCGTCATGGGGACCGAGCCCGCGGGCACGAGCACGGCTCCGAGCAGGACGCAGACCGGGACGACGAACAGCGCGATCTGCTTCGAGCTCTCGGCCGCGATCGAGTGCGCGAGGGCCATCTTGCCCTTGTGGGCCATGATCACCGCGGTCGAGTGCTCGGCCGCGTTGCCGACGATCGCGAGGATGACGACGCCGACGAAGGCCTCGTTCATGTGGAAGCGGTGGACCGCGCTCTCGACGGCGCCGACGAGGGACTCGGACACGACGCCGACCATCACGGACGACGCCAGGAGGACGACGACCGCGACCCAGACGGGCCACACGGGCTCGTCCCCCTCGCGGGTCGAGAGCGACTCGTTGGCCGGGAGGTCGGCCGCCGCCATGCTCTCCTCCTCCTCGCCGAAGAGGTGCTTGTGAGTCCTCAGCGTGAAGAAGAGCCCGAGGAGGTACAGCGCGAGGAGGATGACCGAGATCACGTACGAGAGCTTCTGCACGGCGGGGTCGTGCGCCTTCACGTCCGCGGCCGTGAAGAGGACGGACGGGATGAGCGTCCCGATCACGGCGAGGTGGAGCGAGCTGTTGCTCACGCCCGCGGCCGTGACGTTGAGGGTCTGCTTCTCCCGCCGCAACCCGCCCACGAAGGCGGCGAGGCCGAAGACGAAGAGCAGGTTGCCTATGATCGACCCCGTGAGCGAGGCCTGGACGATCGCGACCTGCCCCTTCGTCAGCGCGACGATCGCGATGATGAGCTCGGCCGCGTTGCCGAACGTCGCGTTGAGGAGGCCGCCGACCGCGGGCCCGGACCGATCGGACAGCTGCTCGGTCGCGCGGCCGATGATCCCCGCGAGCGGGACGATCGCGAGCGCGCAGAGCAGGAAGATCCACGACTTGTCGACGCTCGTCGCCTTGTCGAGGTAGAGCCCGACCGGCACGAAGACGAGGAGCACGTCGAGCTTGGACAGCGAGTGGAGGATGGCTTTCATGTGAGCTCGAGGTAGGAGAGGCGACGGACCTGACGGAAGCCGAGCCTCTCGTAGAGGCGGACCGCGGCCGCGTTGTCGGAGGCGACGAAGAGCGACACGACCTTGTCGCGCTCGCGGAGGCGGCGCGCGACGGCGGCCGTGACCGCGGCGCCGAGACCGCGCTTGCGGTGCGACTCGCGGACGAGCACGTTCGCGATCTGCCCGACGTAGGGCGTCTCGAAGTGGACGCCGGCGGCCGCGACGACCTCGTCGTTCTCCCGGACCCAGACGTAGGGGCCCGTCTCGAAGCTCTCCGCGGACCAGGCGGTGGCGCCGTGCCGGCGCAGGAACGCGTCGAGGCGCGCGAGGTCGGACCGCTCGACGCGCTCGACGGCCGCGTCCGGGGCGATCGGGAGGGCCACGTGGTTCCTGAGGACGTAGTGGAGCTCGTCGTGCCGCGCCTTCACGGTGAAGACCGACGAGTAGGCATCGACGCGCGACACGTCGTCGATGGCGATCGCGGGGAGGTCGATCCCCTCCTTCATCTTCGCGAGCAACGACTTGGCGATCGCGGGGTCCCATCGCTCGCCGAGCGTCGAGACCGCGAGCGCGGGCCGGCCGAACCCGAGGTACGCCGTCCCGACGGCCTTCAGGTCGCCGCTCGGCGCAAAGCCAAGGAACACGCGGGTCCGCTCGGCGAGCGGCGGCGTGAGGTCGGCGTGCACGAGGAGGTTCTCGACCAGCGGGAGCTCGTCGATCAGCTCGCGAGCGCGGGCGACGGCGAGCGGCTGGGTCGCCTCCTGGACGAGGAGCATGGCCCCCAAGTTAACAAGAACGCGGCGGCCGCGTGGTCAAGCGAGGACGAGGTTCGAGAGGCCATCGACCTCGGCGCGAGCCCCGGGAGGCACGACCGTCGTCGCCGTCGCGTCGACGATCACGGCCGGTCCGCTGACGACGTCTCCGGGCACGAGGCGATCACGATCGACGAGCCACGCGTCGCTCTCGGCATCGGCGAACGCGATCCGCTCCTGCCCGAACCGGGCGCGCGCGCCGTCCCCCGTCACCGTGCGCGCCGGCACGGCCGGCGTCGCGGTCACCGGGCCCGAGCCTCGAGCCCTGAGCGTGACGACCTCGACGCGGCGGGTCTCGTCGCGGTAGCCGTTCCGCGCCTCGTGGACCTCGTGGAACCGCGCGACGAGGCCGGGCGCGAACGGAAGCTCGAGCTCGTGCGCCTGACCGGTGTAGCGCGCGAGGGCCGAGACCTCGACGGTCCCGGCATCGACGCCTTCGCGCGCGAGGTCCGCCTCGACCACGGCGCGCAGGCCGCGCGCGACGCTCTCGAGCTTCTCGTGCGCGCGCGCGTCCTCGTGGATGCTCCTCTGCGCGAAGAGGACGACGGGCGCGGCGAGCATGCCACGCGCCGACAGCGCGCCCGGGTCGCGCGGGACGAGCGCTCGCTTCATGCCCAGGCGCTGCGCGAGCTCATGAGCGTGGAGCGGCCCCGCGCCACCGAACGCGACGAGCGTGAACCCGCGCGGGTCGATCCCTCGCTGCACGGTGACGACGCGCAGCGCCCGCTCCATGTGAGCGATCGCGACCTGGACGATCCCGCGCGCCGCGCGGAGCCGGTCCACGCCGAGCTCGCGCGCGAGGGCGTCGATCGCGCGCGTCGCCGCGTCGCGATCGAGCGCGATGCGGCCTCCGAGAAAGCGATCCGGCCGCACGGTGCCGAGGACGACGTGAGCGTCGGTGAGCGTCGGACGATCGCCGCCGCGCCCGTAAGCGACC
>CAZYLP010000071.1:0-16639 GCA_964648345.1 uncultured Planctomycetota bacterium | reverse complement strand
CTCTCCGGAAAGGAAGACGGCGCCCTCCGATCGAGGGCGCCGTCTTCACGAGAGAGAGAGAGTGGAGACCTCGCGGTCTCTGTTTACTGGTAGGTGAAGGCGTCCTTCTGCGTGAGGGTCCCCTCACTGGACGACTTGATCACGATGTCCACCTTGCCGTTCGCGTGAGCCGGCGCGGTGATGATGATCGTGGTCGAGTTGTACTGAGCGCCCACCGCGACGCCGCCCATGGTGATCCCGGTCAGGTTCTTGAAGCCCGTGCCGGTGATCGTCACCTTCGTGCCCGCCTTGCCCACGTTCGGCGACACCGTCGTCACCTTCATGGTCGTCGTCGCCGGAGGCGTCGTCGGCGGCGTCGTCGCGGTCGTGTAGGTGTAGGCGTCCTTCGAGGTCAGCGTGCCCTGGGTGGACGAGGTCACGACGATGTCGACCTTGCCCGCCGCGTGCGCCGGCGTCGTGATCACGATCGTGGTCGCGTTGTACTGCGCGCCCACCGCGACGCCGCCGATCGTGATCTTGGTGAGGTCCTTGAAGTTCGTGCCCGTGATCGTGACCTTCGTGCCCGCGGGGCCCGTGGCCGGCGTCACCTTCGTGATCGTCATCGTCGACGCGGGAGGCGTCGTCGGCGGCGTCGTCGGAGGCGTGGTCGGCGGGGTCGTCGGGGGCGTGGGCGGCGTCACCGGCGTCAGGTTGTAGGTGAACGCGTTCTTCTCGGTGATCGTGCCCATGGACGAGGACTTGATCACGAGGTCGACCGCGCCCGCCGCGTGAGCCGGGGTCGTGAAGACGATCGTCGTCGCGTTGTACTGCGCGTTGATCGTGTCCACGCCGCCGAGCGTCACGGCCGTGAGGTCCTTGAAGTTCGTGCCGGTGACCGTCACCTGCATGCCCGCGCCACCCGAGGTGATCGAGAGCTTGGTGACCGTCATGCCCGTCGGAGGCGGCGTCGTCGTCGTGCTCGAGCTGATCGAGACGAGCTCGGCCGTCGCGACCGTCTGGCCGTCGAGACCGACCGTGCTCTGCACCGGCGCGTTGAAGCCGCCCGTGACGAGGAAGCCCGTCTTGAGCGCCGTCACCGTGCAGCTGGTGCGCGCCGTGCCGAGCGCCGTCGACGTGATCTTGTTGGTCGCCCCGTCGAAGAGGAGCGCGTCCGCCGCCGCCGTGATCTTGCCCGCGGCGTCGACGTTCGTGCCGCCGGCGATGAGCATCGTCTCACCGTTGACGGCGGTCGAGGGGTAACGGCGGCCCGCGGTGAGCTGCGCGACCGTCGACCACTTGCCCGTCTTCGAGTCGAGACGCTCGATCGGGAGGATCTGAGCGACCGGCTGGCCGCTCGACACCGTGCCGACGCCACCCACATAGACGAGGTCCTTCGACGTGGCGAGCTGCTCCATGCTGGCCGCGTAGCGGACCGAAGCCGGAGCCGTCGCCGCGGCGAACTTGCCCGTGTTGGGGTTGAAGATCTCGAGGCCCGGGGCGAGGTACGTCTTGATCGCACCCGTCGCGTCCGGCATGAGCGCCACGCCGCCCGCGATGAGCGCCGTGCCGCCGTAGCCGACCGCCGAGCCGTCCTGGCGCGGGATCAGGAGGTCCTTGCCGGTCGAGCCCTGGATCGTGCCCCACGCGTTCTGCGCGGGGTTGAAGATCTCGATCGACTGGAGGGTGCCGCCCTTGCCGCCGTTCTGGGCCGCGTTGTAGCCGCCCATGACCATGACCATTCCGTTCGCGAGGATGACCGCCTCGTGGTTGCGGCGGGCCGTCTTGAGCTGACCGGCGCCGGCGAACTTGTTGGTCTTGGGGTCGAAGACGAACGCCGAGACGAGGTCGCTGAACACCGGCTTCTTCTGGGCGTCGAGCTTCTCGCTGCCGTAGCCGCCGACGATCAGGACGCGGCCGTCCGCGAGCTTGGTCGCCGAGTGGCCGTAGCGAGGCGTCGGGATCACCGTGCCCTGCGAGACCACGGCCATGTAGCCGCCGGGGTTGCCGCCGAGCGTCGCCGCGCTGGTCACCGTGAACGTGTTGGTGACCGGGTCGTAGATCTCGTTCTCGATCACGAGCGCCTTGTTCGTCGCGTCGACGCCGCCGACGAAGAGGACGCGGCCGTCATCGAGGAGCGTCGCCGTGTGGACGCCGCGAGGCTTGGCCATGCTGCCGACCGGCTTCGCGGTGATCGTGCCCGACGTGGGAGGCGTCGTGCCGGTGCCCGGCGCGACGTACTCGAACATGTTGGCGAACGTGATGAGCGTGCCGCCCGTCTTCTCCTTGACGACGATGTTCACCTTGCCGGGCTGACGGTTGCCGAGCTTGCCCGTGATCTTGGTCGCCGTCTGCGTGGCCATGGGGAGCGCCACGCCGCCGACCGTCACGTCCTGGACCTGATCGAGGTCGGTGCCCTCGAGGGTCAGCGTGTCGCCGGGAGCGCCCTGCGCCGGCGTCGCCTTGGTGATCACCGGCTTCTTGGCGGCCGTCGGGGCGAGGTAGGTGAACTTGCCCGTGAACGTGTAGGTCTTGTTCGCCTTGTCCGTGATCACGATGTCGACGGGGCCCGCGGCGTGGTTGCCGAGGTTGCCCTTGATCGTCGTCGCCGCGAACACCGGGTTCAGGAGGGCGACGCCACCGACGGTGACCGCCTTGCCCTGATCGAGGTTCGTGCCGTTGATCGTGATCGCGGTGCCCTGCGCCGCCGAGGCGGGCGTCACGGTCGTGACGGCCGGAGCCGGCGTCGTGACGGGAGGCGCGAGGTAGGTGAACAGACCCGAATACGTATAGGTCTTGCCGTTCTTGTCCTTGAGCGTGATGTCGACCGCGCCCGCCGCGTGAGCGCCGAGCACGCCCTTGATCTCCGCCGGGACGGCGACCGCGTTCGCGAGCGGAACGCCGCCCACGCGCACGTCCGACGCCTGGTCGAGGTTCGTGCCCGCGAGCGTGACCGTCGCGCCCTGGGCCGCCGACTTCGGCGTGACCGTCAGGACGACGGGCACCTTTACCGTGGTGCCGCCCGTCGTGCCCGAGCCGACGGTTCCGGTACCACCCGAGGTTACCGGTCCCGTGCCCGTGCCGGGCTTCACGACGATGCCACCCGTGGTGTTCGTCGTGATGGGAGCCGGCTTGGTCGTCGTGTTCGTCGTCGTGGCGGCGGTCGAGAGACCACCACCCTTGTTACCGCCACCGCCGCCACCGCAGCCCATTGCCAACAGTGCGGGGATAGCCGCCGCGATCCAGAGTCTCTGCATGGTCTCGCCCTCTCTCCTTCGACTGACTCGTCTGAGTCGGTGTGACTCGAGCCAACGAAGACCTGAGTTGTTCCTGCGCAACTGAACCCGATTGCGTCAGCGTGCGTCTTGAATGGATAGAAAATCCGACGCGCTGCGCTTAGCAGGGGCCGTTCCGTACGCGACCATCGGCGTTCGACGAGTCGCCCCAACGAGTTCGGACATCTCGTACATTTCGGTGACGAGGCGCCACGGCGACACGGTCGCCACCTTTCCCGAAACCAGGCGCCCGGTGTGTCCATCGAGCGCCGCTTTTCGCCGACTCCTCTGCGCTCGGCGGACTTCGAGTGACTTCGACTGACTTCAAGTTCCTTGATCGGAGTCCAAGGGTCCGTAAGATACGCCCGCTCTGGATCTGGGGGCTTCGCCCCTTCATGGCAGGAAAGGACCCTCAGTGGTCAGCAGCAGTAGCTTCCAGACGACTCACCGGACCCACTCCCTCGGCGAGCTCAGGCCGACTCACGAGGGGACGATCGTCACGGTCTGCGGCTGGGTGGACCTCCGCCGCGACTTCGGGAAGCTCATCTTCGTCGACCTCCGCGACCGCTACGGGATCGCCCAGGCCGTCCTCGACATCGCCGAGCGCCCCGCTCTCGAGGCGCGCGGGGCGTCCACGATGCGCCTCGAGGACATCCTCAAGATCACCGGCAAGGTGCGCCGTCGCGACCTCGACACGGTCAACAAGAAGCTGCCCACGGGCGAGATCGAGATCGAGGTCCACGAGATCGAGTTCCTCGCCCGGGTCCCCCAGGAAGTGAAGCAGCTCCCCGTCCCGACCGGCAGCTCGGCCGACCGCGACGCGGCGAAGGGGAAGGAGACCGATGAAGAGGTACGGATGCAGTACCGCTACCTCGACCTCCGTCGCCCCTCTCTCCAGCAGCGCCTCATGCTCCGCCACCGGATCTGCGCCGCGTTCAGGCGCTGGTTCGACTCGCGCGGCTTCGTGGACGTCGAGACCCCGGTCCTCACCAAGAGCACGCCCGAGGGCTCGCGCGACTACCTCGTCCCCTCGCGCGTCCACCCGGGCCACTTCTACGCGCTGCCCCAGAGCCCCCAGCTCTTCAAGCAGCTCCTCATGGTCGCGGGCATGGACCGCTACTACCAGCTCGTCAAGTGCTACCGCGACGAGGACCTCCGCAAGGACCGGCAGCCCGAGTTCACGCAGCTCGACCTCGAGATGACCTTCGTCACCGAGGAGGACGTGCTCCGCGAGGTCGAGGGAGCCGTCGAGCAGGCCTGCCACGCCGTCGCCGACTCCGTCGCCGAGGCCGAGCCCCAGCGCGCCCAGGGCCTTCGCGCCGTGAGGGCGCCGTTCCGCCGCCTCACGTTCGCCGAGTGCCTCCTCAAGTACGGCATCGACAAGCCCGACCTCCGCTACGCGCTCGAGATCACCGACGTGACCGCGGCGTGCGCGAAGGCCGAGGGTTTCCTCAAGGACGCCGCCACGGCCACGCGCAAGCGCCCCGACGGCAGCGAGGCGCCCGGGGGCGCCGCGCGCGCGCTCCGTGTCCCCGAGGCCGCGGAGAAGTTCTCGCGCAAGGACCTCGACTCCCTCCCCGAGGTGGTCAAGGACAAGGGGCTCAAGGGCGTCGCCTGGCTCAAGGTCGTGGGCGAGAAGGGCGCCAAGGGGAAGGACCGCGCCACGAGCTCGCTCGGCAAGCTCGGCTCGGACGAGCTCGTCGAGGCGCTCCTCGATGCGACCAAGGCCGTGAAGGGCGACCTCGTCCTCCTCGTCGCGGACAAGAAGGAGCGCACGGCGGCGGAGGCGATGGGCCTCGTCCGCATCCACGTCGCGAACAAGCTCGGGCTCGCCGAAGCGGACCCGTCGAAGCTCGAGTTCGCCTGGATCGTCGAGTTCCCGCTCTTCGCCGAGAACGAGGAGGAGGGCGGCTTCAAGCCCGAGTCGCACCCCTTCACGGACCCGCGGCCCGAGGACATGCACCTCCTCGACAAGGACCCGCTCGTCGTCCGCTCGCGGCACTACGACCTCGTGCTGAACGGCACCGAGCTCGGCTCGGGCTCCGTCCGCATCCACACGCCCGAGCTCCAGCGGCGCGTCTTCAAGATCCTCGGCCTCACGGACGAGCAGCAGAAGGCGAAGTTCGGCTTCCTCCTCGACGCGTTCAAGTACGGCGCCCCGCCGCACGGAGGGATCGCGCTGGGCGTGGACCGCTTCTGCGCCATGCTCACGCGGACGCCGTCGATCCGGGACGTCATCGCCTTCCCGAAGACGAACCGCGCGACCGACGTGATGACCGACGCTCCGAGCCCCGCGACCGAGAAGCAGCTGGTCGAGGCTCACATCAACGTCGTGTCTCCGAAGTGACGGCCCCCTCGCCCGGAGCGGGCGCCTCCGCCGGCCGCGCCGCGTCGTGGGCGATGCGCTCGCTCACGACGTAGATCGGCCGTCCCTTCACCTCGTGGTAGATCCGTCCGAGGTACTCGGCGATGACGCCGAGGAACACGATCTGGATCGCGCCCATGAAGATGACGGCGACCATCTGCGACGCCCACCCGGGGATGACCTCGGGCCCGTGCGCGAGCCTGAGCCACACGATGATGCCGATGCCGACGAGGCTCGCGAGGACGAGGAGCGAGCCGAGGACGATGATGAGGCGGAGAGGCAGCGTCGAGAACGAGAGGAGCGCATCGACCGCCATGCGGACGAGCTTCCGCGTGCTCGTCGGCGTGCCCGCGTGCCGGGAGCCGCGCGGGTAACCGACGGTCGCGGTGCGGAAGCCCGTCCACGTTCGGAGACCCGGCAGGAAGCGGAAGCGCTCCGGCATCGCGACGAGCGTGTCGACGACGCGCCGGTCCATGAGGGAGAACAGCCCGCTCTCCGCCTGGAGCGGGACGTCGCTCATGAGGGCGAAGACGCGGTAGAACGCGCGGAAGGCGAGGCGCTTGAGGAGGCCCTCCGGGCGCGACTCCTTCGCCGTCGCCACGATGTCGAACCCTTCGCGCCACTTCTCGAGGAGCGCGGGGATGAGCTCGGGCGGGTCCTGGAGGTCGCCGTCCATGAGGACGACGGCGCGGCCACGGGTCTCCGCGAGGGCCGCGGTCGCGGCCGCCTGGAGCCCGAAGTTCCGCGCGAGGCGGATGGCGCGGACTCGCGGGTCGCGCGCGGCGAGCGGCGCGATCGCATCCCACTGGCCGTCATCGGATCCGTCGTCGACCAGCACGACCTCGTACGCGATGCCGAGCGGGTCGAGCGCGGCCGCGATCCTCCGGTGCAGCTCGGCGACCGTCTGGCGCTCGCGGTAGAGCGGGACCGCGACCGAGAGGATCGGCGCCTCGGTCATGGAGCACCGCGCCTCGCTGCCGCTCGGCTCATCGCGCACCGACCGGCCGCGCGCGCCCGTGCGACAGCGCGCGGCGGAGCTGCCGGCTCCACTTGACGCGGGTCGTGAGGACGTCGCGGAGCATCTTCGCGTAGCGCGTCTCCTCCTCCCCCGTCGTCAGCACCTTGAGGGCCGCCTGCACGGTCCTCACGGGGTGGCGGAGCGCGGAGATCGCGTAGAAGTTGGCGAGGAGCTTGAGCTGCCACCGGTGGAGGCGGCGCGCGGTCATCGAGGGGCAGAACGAGGTCGCATGCCGGCCCGCCGCGTACGCATCGAGGGAGAGGAAGTACTCGTCGTCGAGGGCGATCTCGCCGCGCGCGAGGCACTCCTTGAACAGGCGCGAGCCCGGATACGGGACGAACTTCGCGACGCCGATGTCGTGGAGGCCCATGAGCGCGAGCTTCCGCACGAGCGCGAGCGTCGCGCCGAGCGTCTCCTCCGTGTCCGAGGGGAATCCGATCACGAAGAAGCAGGAGAGGGAGAGACCCGAGGCGAGCCCGCCCTCGATCGACTCGAGCATCCGGTCGAGGCGGACCTCCTTCTTCACCTCCTTGCGGATCTCGTCCGACCCACTCTCGGGCGCGTACGCCATGTTGCGGCAGCCCGAGCGGTAGAGGGCGCGCGCGACCTCGATGTCGATCGCCTCGCTCCGCGTCCCCGAAGGGAGCTGGTAGGTGATCTCGAGCCCGCGCCGCGTGACCTCGTTCGCGAACGCGAGGATCCAGTCCTTGCGGATGATCGCGGTGAGGTCCTGGAAGTGGAAGTCGACGGCGCCGTAGCGCCGCATGTAGCCCTCGATCTCGTCCACGAGGCGCGCCGGGTCGCGCGCGATCCACCGCTGCGTCCACATGAGCGGCGACGAGCAGAACGTGCACTGGTACGGGCAGCCGCGCGTCGCGAGCACGGGCATGGCGCGTCCGCGGTTGACGCCGTGCATCTGGTGGCGCGCGACGTACGCCTCGATGGGGAAGAGGTCCCACGCGGGCGGCGCGATCGCGTCCACGTCGGCGCGGCGCCGCCGCGCGGCCGTGCGGACGAGCGCGCCATCCCGCGCGCGGTAGACGATCCCCGCGACGCCATCGAGCGGCGCCCCCGCGCGGAGGGCCGCGAGCAGCTCGACGGCCGTCTCCTCGCCCTCGCCGCAGACGACGACGTCCGCGGGGCAGGTCTCGAGGACGTGCTCGGGGACGGCCGTCATGTGCTCGCCGCCGCAGATGATCGGCAGCGCCGGGTGGCGCTCCCGGACGAGCTTCACGAGCTCGCGCACGAGGAGCCACTGGCTCGAGAACATGCACGTGATCCCGATCGCCTCGGTGCCGGGCGCGATCCGTGCGACGGTGTCGGGCAGCGGGAGCCCCTGGATCATGAGGTCGCGCCCGAACGGCGCGCGCGTGATCGAGTCGGGCGCCTCGCCGACCGAGTCCACCACCTGCACGTCGTGGCCGGCGTCGCGGAGCGCCGCGGCCACGTAGGCGAGGCCGATCGGCAGGTTGGGGGTGTGCATCTGGAGCCCCCACATCGGCTTCAGGCCGGGGGGGCCGAGCAGCGCGATCTTCAACGCGCGTCCTCCCGGCGCGCGACGGCGAGGAGGGAGAGACCGAACGGGAGGTCGAGCCATCGGAGCCAGCGCGTCTCGAGCCACCCGAAGGCGCGGCCCGCGACGCCGAGGAGCCGGCCCTGGACCTTGAAGTCCGAGCGGGTCGTGCTCGCGTCCGAGCGGCGGCGGAGGACCTTGCGGAAGAGCGCCGCGGGGAGCACGAGCCACGCGAAGGTCGGTGTCAGGCGCTCGACCACGAAACCCGCCGCGCGGAGCCGCTCGGCGAGCGTGTCGGCGGTGTAGCGCCGCCGGTGCCCGAGCATCTCGTCCCAGTAGCTGTAGAGGGACGGGTGCGCCGGGACGTGGAGGACGAGCCGGCCTCCCGGCCGGAGGGCGCGCCGCCACTCGGCGAGCGCGGTCGCATCGTCGTCGAGGTGCTCGAGGAGGTCGACGGCGAGGACGGCGTCGAACGAGCCCTTGTCCTCGGGGACGGGCTTGCTCGCATCGTGCAGGAAGACGCGCTCGAGGCCGCGCCGCGCGCACCACGCGAGGGCCTCGGGCTCGAGGTCGCTCCCCCACGCCTCGTAGGCGCGGCGGCCGAGCTCCTCCTGGAGCTTGCCCGCGCCGCACCCGAGCTCGAGGATGCGGCTCCCCGGGCGCGCGATGCGCTCGAGGGCCTGGAGGACGAGGGCGCGCTTCGCGACGTGCCAGAAGTGCCGGCTCTCTTCCTCGAAGAGCTCCGCGTACAAGTCCTGCCGCATCGCGGTGCTAGAGCCGCCGGCCGTCACGCGCGCATTATGGCGCCTCTCCCTGGGGGTGTCGAGCCGTCGCTTGCGCGCACCGGAGGGCAGCGGGATACTCCCCGCGTGTCGGGCCTCCTCGCCCTCCGGCTCCTCGGGTTGCTCGCGCCGCTCGTCCTCATGCGGCCGGCCTTCGAGGTGTCACGGGGCGAGACACCCGGGCCAGCCGTCGCGCCCGGGCCGCGCGCGCATGATCCGCACCCGGCGGCGGCGCTCTCGACGGCGGCCCTCCTCGCGGCCGCGCTCCTCGCCATCGCGCCGTTCGCCGTGCTCTGTTTCTACGCGCAGCCCTTCGCGGACGACTACGAGTTCGCCTGCTTCGCGCGCGAGCACGGCGCGTGGTCCGTGGTCCCCTCGTTCTACCGCGGCGCCGGTGGACGCTACGGCCTGTACGCCCTCTACGCGCTCCTCGGCATCGACGGAGGCTACGACCTCGTCGCCTTCGCCCAGCGAGCGGCCTTCGGGACGCTCGCGACGTTCGCGAGCGGGGTCGCCGCCCTCGTCTTCGCGCTCGCGCCCGAGGGGACGCCCCGGCGCACATCCGCGAGCGTCGCCGCGACGCTCGTCGCCGCGCTCCTCGCGGGGCTCGAGTCGCCGGCGGAGGCGCTCTACTGGGCCGGCGGGTCGCTCTCGTACCTCGTGCCCGTCGGGCTCGGCGGCTGGGCGCTCGCGCTCCTCTTCCGCGCCGACCGGTCGGTCGCGCGGGGGGCCCGGATCGCGCAGCGGGCCGCGGCATGTCTCCTCGCCTTCGCCCTCGCCGGTTTCAGCGAGACGATCTGGATCCCGTTCCTCGCGGCGTGCCTGCTCCCGGCCTTCCTCGCGTGGCGGGACGGTCGAAGCTCGTGGCGCGCGTGGGCGCTCGCCGCGGCGTTCGCCGTCGCCGGCATGGTCATCGCCCTCGGCGCTCCCGGCACGGCCGCGCGGCGGTCCATCAACCAGGGCGGCGGCGATGCGCACGCCGCGCTCGTGGCGGCGGTCGATGGGCCGCTCCGCTCCGTGCCGCTCTGGCTCGGGCACCCCGCCCTGACGTTCGGCATCGTCGCGTTCGCGCCCGCCGCGGCCGCCCTCGCGCGGGCGCTCGGGCCGGCGCGGCCGCTCGCGGTCCCGGGGATCGCCCTCGCCGCGCTCGCCTCTCTCGCCGCGATCTTCGCGGGGCCGGTCTGGGGCGTCGGCCACTCGCCGCCGCCCCGCGCCCTGAACATGGGGTGGATCCTCACGCTCGCGGGCGCACTCGCGCTCGAGGTCGCTGCGGCGCGCGCGTGGCCGCGCGTCGCGGAGGCGCTCGCCCGCGTGCCGCGCGGCGCGGTCCTCGCCGCGATGCTCCTCCTCGCCGCGAGCCTCTTCGCGGGCGAGGCCGGCCACGCGTGGCGCGACCTCCTCGGGCCGGCGCCTGCTCACCGCCGCGCGATGGGCGAGCGATGGCGGAAGATCGCGGGCTCGGCGCCGGGGGGCGCCGTCGTGACCTCCTTCCCCGACGCCGAGCTCCCCTTCACGATCTTCGCGGGGGACATGACGGGCGACGAGAGGGACTGGCGGAACAGGGGCTGCGCGGCCTGGTTCGGTGTCGCGTCGGTCCGCGCCGAGCCCGTCCGCCGCTGAGGGCATTTGGTAGTCTTCTCGCCTTCTCGAGGAGACCTCAGGACCATGGACGTGCAGTCGAAGCGTGCGCTCAAGGCGAACGGGAAGCAGCTCGAAGTCGAGGCGAACGCGACGTTCCGCACGGTGGCGACGGCCCTGGGCGTCGCGAAGATCGCGCTCGCGGGCCGGGCGAACAACTACAACTACACGCTCGAGGAGACGGTCCCGTCGGACGCGACCGAGGTCGAGATCTTCACGAAGGAGCGCGGCGGCATCGAGGTCCTGCGCCACTCGGCGTCGCACCTCATGGCGTCCGCGATCAAGCGCCTCTGGCCCGAGGCGAAGTTCGGCACCGGCCCGGCGACCGACAAGGGCTTCTACTACGACGTGGACGTGAAGCACCGCCTCACCGACGAGGACCTCCGCAAGATCGAGGCGGAGATGCAGAAGATCGTGAAGGAGGACGCGAAGTTCGTCCGCTCCCAGGCCTCGCAGGAGGACGCGATCAAGAAGGTCGAGGCGCAGGGCGAGACCTTCAAGAAGGAGCTCATCCGCGACCACGCCGCCGGCGGCGAGAAGGTGTTCTCGTTCTACGCGCACGGCGAGTTCACCGACTACTGCGAGGGGCCGCACGTCCCCTCGACCGGCTGGATCAAGGCCATCAAGCTGACCGACGTCTCCGGGAGCTACTGGCGCGGCAAGGAGGGGAACCCGCAGCTCCAGCGCGTCCGCGGCACCGCCTTCTTCTCCGACAAGGAGATGAAGCAGTACGAGAAGAACATCGAGGAGGCGCAGAAGCGCGACCACAGGAAGCTCGGCCCCGCGCTCGACCTCTTCTCGTTCTCCGACTACGCGCCCGGCATCGCGTTCTGGCACTCGCGCGGGATGACGATCTACAACGAGCTCCTCGCGTTCATCCGCGACGAGTACCGGAAGCGCGGCTACTCCGAGGTCCGCGCGCCGCTCATCCTGAACGCGGACCTCTGGCGGAAGTCGGGCCACTACGACAACTATCGCGAGAACATGTTCTTCACGACCTCCGAGGACGTGGAGATCGCGCTCAAGCCCATGAACTGCCCGGGCCACTGCGTCATGTTCCGCGAGCGTCCGCGCAGTTACCGCGACCTGCCGCTCCGCCTCGCCGAGATGAGCCCGCTCCACCGGAACGAGCGCTCGGGGACGCTCCACGGTCTCATGCGCGTCCGGAGCTTCTCGCAGGACGACGCCCACATCTTCTGCCGCGAGGATCAGATCGAGGAGGAGGTGCTCGGCGTCATCGAGTTCCTCCAGACGGTCTACAAGACCTTCGGCTTCGAGAACTACCGCGTCGAGCTCTCGACGAAGCCGGAGAAGTCGATCGGTTCGGCCGAGGTCTGGCAGCGCGCGGAGGCGGGCCTCCAGAAGGCGCTCGAGCGCGCCGGTCTCCACTACAAGCTGAACCCGGGCGACGGCGCGTTCTACGGCCCGAAGATCGACTTCCACATCACGGACGCGCTCGACCGGAGCTGGCAGTGCGGCACGATCCAGCTCGACTTCAACCTGCCGAACCGCTTCGAGCTCGACTACAAGGGCCAGGACAACGCGGCGCACCGGCCGGTCATGATCCACCGCGCGCTCCTCGGGAGCTTCGAGCGCATGATCGGCGTCCTGACCGAGCACTGGGCCGGCGCCTTCCCGCTCTGGCTCGCGCCGGAGCAGGTGCGCGTGATCCCGGTCGCCGAGAACTTCGAGCCCTACGCTCGCGAGGTGAAGGAGAGGCTCTTCGCCCTCGGCGTTCGCTGCGAAGTGGACGCCGGCTCCGACCCGCTCAAGCAGCGCCTCAAGGTCGCGCTCCCTCTCAAGATCCCGTACATCCTCGTGGTGGGCGACAAGGAGGTCCAGGCGAAGACCGTCACCGTCCGCCGTCGCGGGAGCGACCGGCAGACGACGCTCTCGCTGGACGCCTTCATCGAGCGCGTGAAGGGCGAGGTCGCCAAGCGCGAGCGCGCCCCCGAGGAGACCTGGCCGAAAGACGCTGTCCCCGCGCAGGGAGCAGATGCAGCGAAAGGTCAGGAGAGTTAGACTCGTCTCTGGTTCGGACGAGCGTGCCGTCTCCGCGCCGGGTGTTCCGGTGCACGAGGTGGATGCCACGCGCTCGACCGAGTGATCGAAAAGGAGGAGTGAACCCATTCGTAGACGGTTCGACGAAAGACCGGGTGGGCCGGAGCAGCGTGGCCCCCGCGTGAACGAACGGATCCGCATCCCGCAGATCCGTGTGATCGGTGCCGAGGGCGAGCAGCTCGGGATCCTCTACACCGAGGAAGCCTTGCAGATGGCGAAGGACCACGGGCTAGACCTCGTCGAGGTCGCTCCGGAAGCGCGCCCGCCGGTCTGCAAGATCATGGACTACGGCAAGTACAAGTACGAGATCAAGCAGAAGAAGAAGCAGAGCGCGAAGAAGCAGCACAAGGTCGTCACGAAGGAGGTGCGCATCCGTCCCAAGACGGGCGAGCACGACTTCATGGTGAAGCTGAAGAGGGCCCGGCAGTTCCTCGCCAAGGACTACAAGGTCCAGGTGAACGTCCTCTTCCGCGGCCGCGAGCGCGCGCACGGCGACATCGCCAAGCACCACCTCGAGCGCATGCTCAAGGAGCTCGAGGATGTCGCGAAGGTCGAACAGCCCCCCAAGTTCGAGGGCTATCGCATGATGATGGTCCTCGCCAAGAAGTAGTCGCAGGTCGCGGGCGAGTAAAACCTTCGAGGCGCGGACGGCTCTGCCGTCCGCGCTCGCGTTTCCGGACTCCGCGCCGGTAGAATCGTCGGCCCATGACGAGGCCGCCCCTCCGTGGATGACGCGGCTCTGGTGAAGGCGCTCCTCGACGGGGAGCTGGGCGCCTGGGACCTCTTCGTCGAGCGATACGCGGGCCTCGTCGCGGCCGTCGTGCGGCGGATCCTCCGCGGCCGCGGCCTCAAGGGCGCGCAGAGCGACGTGGACGACCTCGTCGAGAACGTCTTCGTCGCGCTCCTCGAGCGCGACGGGCGACTCCTCCGCCGCTACGACGCCGAGCACAAGCTCGCGACGTACCTCGGCGTCATCGCGCGTACTCAATGTCATCGATGGCTGCGCGCCAGGAAGGCCCGGCAAGAGCTCCCCGATGAAGTCTGGGGTGAGTCGCTCGCCGACTCGGAGGCTCTCCCCGCACCCGTGGGCCTCGCCCGCCACGAGGCCATTGACGCAGTGCGCGAAGGCATGGCCGAGCTCACCGACCGCGAGCAGGAGCTCCTCAAGGCCTTCTACTTCGAAGGCCAGGACTACAAAGAGCTTGCGGACAAGCTCGGCATGTCGATCAACTCGATCGGCGCCGCCCTCACCCGGGCTCGCGCCAAGCTCGAGGCCGCCATGAAACGAAGGACTGACCTCACCGACTCCGACTTCAGGAGCATCTGAGGCGGTGCGAGGAACTTGCGCACCCGCGGGAAAGTGAAAACGGACGCACGAATCCCGCTCACCGTTGGCTACTGCGTGTGGAACGAGCGAGTCGCGAGGAGAAGAGCGCCGTGGTCCCGAACTGTCCCGGCCCGCGAGAGGTAGGAGCTGCCGAAGCGCTCGACCTCGGGCTGTATCTGGACGGAATCCTCCCGGAAGCGCACGCGCGGACGGTCGAGCTCCACCTCGTCCAGTGCGAGGCGTGCCGGACTCGCTTCGCCGAGCTGCGCGAGCTCAAGGCGGCCCTCGAGGACCGCGCCCTCTGGCGCGCCCGCGGCCGCGACGACTCGGGTCTGGGCGTCGGCACCTCGTGCCTCAGCGCCGCCGAGATGCTCCTCGCGCTCGAGAAGCGAGTCACGCCGCGGGCCGAGCAGCACCTCGCGGTCTGCGCGGACTGCACGAACGACGTCGTCGCGATCGAAGAGTCGACCGAGGAGCACGCGACCGGTCGCCTCCTCCGGCCGGAGCCGGAGCTCATCGAGATCCTCCGCTCGGTAGGGAAGCCGGGCTCGGGCCACGACCTCGTCGACGATCCGCTGGCGCCCATCATCGTGTTCCCCGCGCAAGCGACGGCGCAGGTGGACGGCACGATCTCCGAGCAGGCGCGCGCCGCGAAGCGCGGCTCGAAGCGGATCGCCCCGCGGCACCCCTCGAAGCGGCTCAGCTCCGCGTCCATGCGCTCCATGCGCGAGAGCAACGTGACGTGGGCGGGCGGCGCGTTCGCCTTCGCCGCCGCTGCCGCCGCGGTCGTCATCGTGGCGCTCGTCGTCACCGCGAGCGGCCCCGAGCGTTCGACCTCCCCCGAGATCGCGAAGAGGCCCGCGACGCCCGGCCGCGTCGAGACGCCCGCCAAGCCGGCGCCGCCCAGCCTCGCGCCGAAGGCTCCGAAGAAGACGCCTTCGACCGCGCAGCCCGGCCGTGTGGACCCGCGCACGGACGAGAGCGTCGTCGACGAGCCCGTCGATCCGCCGGTGCCGCAGTCGCCCTTCGAGGTCCCGGGGCCCGAGGTGACGCCGCCTCCGGGCGACGCGCCGAAGCCCTCGACGGAGTCGCGGCCCGGCCGCGAGCAGGGCCCATCGACGCCCGCCGTCTCCGACAGGCCGGCCACGGCCCCCGAGGTCGCGAAGGCGCCGCTCCCGCTCGACCTCCCCGTCAACGACGACGGCGGGCGGATCGAGCTCGACCTCGCTCGCCTCTCGGGCGCGATCGCCGTCCGCAGCGGCCAGGCCTCCGGCGGCACCGAGTCGGAGAAGTGGGCGCGCATCGCGAAGAAGGACGGGCGCCTCTCGCTCAAGCCGGGCGACCGGATCCGCTCGACCTCGGGCGCGTTCCTCTCGCTCGACGCGGGGACCTACGAGCTCACGCTCGCTCCCAAGAGCGAGCTCGTCGTCCGCGGCCTCGCTCGCGGTCCGGTCGTCGGCCTCACCGAGGGCCGCGTCCTCTGCGAGGTCGAGAAGCTCCCGACCGACAGGACCCTCGTCGTCGCGACGAACTCGGCCGACTTCGTGTGCACCGGGACGGTCTTCTCCGTCTCCGCGGACTCCTCGAAGGCGCTCTGCGCCGTCGAGGAGGGCACGGTCGTCTGCCGCGCGCCGCAGGGCGAGCCGCGCTCGCTCGCGGCGGGCTACGCGCTCACCGTCGCTCGCGGCGAGGCGCCCGGCGAGCCCAAGCTGGCACCCGCCGACGCCACGGCGTGGGCGCGCGGGACGCGGCCCGAGCGCGAGATCGTCTACATGGCCGACTTCGACCGGGGCGACCTCTCGGGCTTCGCGGGCTCGCTCACCGATCAGGGCGTCTTCCGGGGCGCGGGCCACTCGCTCGTGTTCGACCCGATCGACGACAAGGCGAACAAGTTCTGGGGCCTCGCGGCGCGGGCGCCCAAGGGCAAGGTCAAGAGCTTCAAGCCGACGCTCGACATGAGGATCCAGTTCTCGATCTGGCTCGAGAAGGACAGCCACGTCCTCATGCAGGTCATGAACGAGCGCCAGTCGAAGTACTTCAAGCGCGACTTCGGGACCCAGCCGGGCGGCCGGTGGGTGACGCTCACCGTCCCGGTCATGGACCTCGAGACCTACTACGACCCGGGCAAGAGCCCGATGCGCGAGCAGGACCTCGTCTCCGAGATCGAGGTCTACACGGGCGACCCGGGCGACAAGTGGAAGGCGCTCCTCGACGACGTGGTCGTCTACCGCAAGCGCTACCGCTGAGGGTCTTCGAGGCTCGCGCTCCGCATCACATCGCGTTCACGCGCGCGCGGTAGCCCGCCCGCCGCGCGTCCAGGCTCTCCGCCTCCGCGACGCGGGCCTGCTCCTGCGCGCGCTGGAAGAGGGCGCGCGCGACGACGAGACGCTGATCCGCCGTCGCGATGCGCGCCGTGGCCGCCTCGACGTCGAGCTGGGCGTCCTTCCTCTCGAGCGCGAGGAGCTCCTGCTCCTTCTCGAGGGTCGCGAGCTCGGTCTCGACGCCGCGGAGGCGGAGCCGCGCGAAGGACTGCTCCATGTCCGTGAGGCGCGCGACCTCGTCCTCGCCGAGGCCCTTCGCGCGGAGCTCCTCCTGCCTCTCCTTCACGCGCTCGATCGAGAGCTCGTGGGCGCGCCGCTGATCGGTCGCGTCCTCCTTCCGGCGCCGGGCGATCTCCTGACGCT
>CAZYLP010000070.1:0-16696 GCA_964648345.1 uncultured Planctomycetota bacterium | reverse complement strand
CCTACCTCACGTTCTCGCTCCACCACGTCCTCGCCCGGAGCGGCCGCGGCCGGGTCTCCGTGCACGGAGTGGACGTCCGCGACGACGTGATCCGCTCGTCCGAGGAGACCGCGAAGCAGCTCGGCGTCGAGGAGGACGTGACGTTCACGAAGGGCTTCATCCGCGACGTCTGGCTGGAAGAGCTCCCGCACGTCGTCCTCTCGCTCCACGCGTGCGACACCGCGACCGACGAGGCGCTCGCGAAGGGAGTCTCGCTCGGCGCGAGCGTGATCCTCGCGGCTCCGTGCTGCCAGCACGAGCTCCACAAGAAGCTCGAGACGGACGCGCTCGCGCCGCTCCTCCGCCACGGGATCCTCCGCGAGCGCCTCGCGGACCTCGCGACGGACGCGCTCCGCGCGACGATCCTCCGCGCCGTGGGCTACAAGGCGGACGTGATCGAGTTCGTGGACCCCGAGGCGACGGCGAAGAACCTCCTCATCCGCGCGACCGCTCTCCGCGCGCCCAAGGAGAAGCGCTGGCTCGACGAGGTCGCGCGCATGAAGGAGTCGCTCGGCCTGAAGGAGCCGGTCGCGCTCGAGGCGCTCCTCGGCGACCGGCTGAAGTGAGCGAGCCTCTCCTCGCCTACGACACGGGGTCGAGCCCGAGGCGAGGGCTGCTCATCGCGATCGGCGCGGGGTTCGTGGTGATGGCTCTCGCCGCGGGAGCCCTGATCGAGGCCCACGCGACGAACGACATGACCCGCGCTCGCTTCGCGCTCCTCGCGTTGCCGATCCTGTCCGTCCTCATCATCGCGGTGACGGTGCGCCTCGAGTTCGTGCGCCGGGCGCGCATCGAGGTCTTCACCGACCGGATCGTCATCGACCGGAGTCATGCCTCCTATGGCCGGCGCCACATCCCGTTCTGGACGGTGGCCGGGTTCAAGGACGATCACGCGGACCGCATCGAGCTCGTGCCCGGGCCTTCGTGCGACATCCCGGCGCCCCTCCTGGTCGTCCCGACTCCGACGGAGGAGCTCCGCGCGAAGCTGCTCTCTCTCATCGTCGCGCGCGGGATCCCGCGCGTCGAAGCATGAGCGAGCCGCTCCTCGCCTGGGACGCGCGCCGCGAGCGGAGACGCCTGTTCGTCATCGTCGGCGCCGTGCTCGTCCTCATCGCTGGTCTCGGCGCCGGCGTCATCCAGCTCGCGAACCGCGGCGGCCCGGCCGGCTGCTGCCTGGGACTGTCGGGACTCTTCGCCGTGTTCGGTCCGGTCGCGTTCCTCCTGAACCGCTGGGAGATCACGCGGTATGCGCGCGTCGAGCTCCACTCGGATCGAGTGGTCGTGAAGCGCCGAACGACCATGCACGCCCACCTCGAGATCGCGTTCGCGACGCTCGCAGGTTTTCGCGACCGCTCCGCGGATCACGTCGAGCTCCTGCCGCGTCCCGGACAGGAGCCGATCCCCGCGATGTACCTCTCCATCCCGACTCCCACGGAGGAGTCGCGCACGAAGCTCCTCGCCGTCCTTCTCGAGCGCGGCGTGCCGCGGGTCGAATGATCACTTCTTCGTCTTCACCACCGCCGCGATGGTCTCGCGGTGGTAGCGCTCGACCGCCTTCGCGAAGGCGGCGCGTTCCTTCGCGCTCGCCTCGAACGGGATGACGAGCTGCGGCCCCCACGAAGCGCCGCAGCGAGCGTCCGCCCAGCGCTTGCGGTCCTTCGTGTGGAAGTGGAGGAAGGGGACGCGCTTCACGTAGAAGACGTTGGGAGCCGTCTCGCGGACGTGCTCCCAGGTCCTCACGCGCTCGAGGAGCGGCGCGAGGTCCGCGAGCTCCTCGGGCGAGGCGTGGCCCATCTCAGGTGCGTGAAGTGACCACCGCCGCGTTGCTCGAGACGGCGGCGTTGTCGCCCGAGCCGTTCTTCTTGCAGTCGGGCAGCGTGAAGTAATAGACGCCGCCCGCGAGCGCGCCGCCGAACACCAGGATGAGGACGATCCTTGCCATGCCGACCTCCCGCACGAGTCTAGCGGGTCCGTTACAATCGCGCCCAGTGGACTTCGACCAGCTCGCCCGCGACCTCGCAGAGCTCAGCTTCGTGCCCGGCACCGCGACCGCGGCGGAGAACGCGCGGCGTCTCGCCCGGTGCCGGCGCTTGCTCGACGTGAAGCTCTGCTTCGAGGCCCGCCGCGGCCCGGACGCCTCGCCGATCGTCGCGATCGCGGGCGGCACGAACGTCGGGAAGTCCACCGTCTTCAACTGGCTCGCGGGCGAGGTCGTCTCGCGGAGCGCGCCGCTCGCCCGCTTCACCAAGTGGCCCGCGATCTACGTCCACGAGAGCGAGAAGGGGCCGCTCGGAGACGGCGCGTTCCTCCCGGGCTACAAGAAGCTGGCGCTCGAGCGTCCGGAGCAGCTCTCCGAGGCGGGCGACGGCCTCCGCGTCTTCGTCCGCGGCCACGACCGCGAGGAGGCGAAGGGGATCGTCCTCGTGGACTCGCCCGACATCGACTCCACGCACGAGCAGAACCGGATCGTCGCGCAGGACCTCCTCGACCTCGCGGACGCGATCGTCTTCGTCGCGACGCCCGAGAAGTACAACGACGAGATCTGCGTCGAGTACCTCCGCGAGGCGGCGAAGATCGGCCGCCGCGTCGTGTGCGTCCTCAACAAGAGCAGCGCCCACGAGGTCGTCTCGGACTTCGAGGGCGTCCTCCGCGAGACGTTCGGCGCGCACGACCGGGTCGAGCTCATCGCCGTGCCCTATCTCGACGCGCCGACGCCCGCCGCGCAGGGCCCGTGGCGCGACGCGCTCCGGCAGGAGGCCGCGGCTCCGGGCAAGGCCGGGAAGCAGGTCCGCGCGAAGGCGCTCCAGGGCACGCGGCACCGCCTCGCGGGCGAGCTCCGCGAGACGGCGGGCCGGCTCCGCGAGGAGCTCTCCGTGCTCGACCGGCTGCGCTCGGACGCGGACGCGCAGGTCGCGCGCGCGACCGAGTCCTACCGCGACTTCCTCCTCGGCCTCGACTTCTACGAGCTCGACCGCGTCCTCGAGAAGGTCCTCGACCACTTCAAGGTCCCGGTGATCGACGACATCTACGGCGGCATGCGCAAGGCGGCGACCGCCGTCTCGGACGCGGTCGCGCGCACGGTGACGGGCCGCGCGACCGAGGACGCGCGGGCGGCGAAGCTCGCCGCGCGCCGCGAGCGCGAGCGCTCGCGGGCGAAGGAGCTCTACGAGGACACGCGCTCGCAGCTCGTGAAGTTGACCCAGCAGGTGGGCGGCGCGCTCGGGCCGGTCGCCGGCGCGTGGGCGCCGCCGCCGCCCACCCTCGACGCGGTCAACGCGGACATCGAGCGCTTCCTCGGCCGCGCCGAGGAGGACGCGGAGACGTGGATCGAGGCCGAGACCCGCCACCACGTCGAGTTCTTCCGCGAGCACCGCTACCTCACGGGCGGCCTCAGGATCTTCAAGACGACGCTCCAGATCGGGTTCGGCCTCGGCTCCGCGTTCCTGACGGGCGGGATCCTCCACCCGGGGCACCCCGTCGAGACCGCGATCTCGGGCCTCGTCGCCGAGCGCGGCTTCAAGATGATCGTCGACCAGATGGGCGGCTTCGTGAAGTACCAGACGCTCAAGAGCGACTACACGCGCGCGCGGGCCGAGCTGTTCCGCGGCCTCCTCGCCCAGGCGGTCCAGAAGCCGTTCCTCTCCCGCGTGCCCTCGGGCGCCGTGCCCGAGAAGCTCGCGCGCGTGGACCAGTGCGCGAAGGAGCTCGCTCACTGACGTGCGCGGCGACGTGCCGGTCGTCGTCTGCGTGGACGTCGAGCCCGACCTGAGAGACGTGAAGCCGGACGATCCGGCGCCGTGGCGCGGATTCGAGGGGCTGATCCCCGCCCTCGAGGCGGTGCGTCCCCTCCTCGCGGCGAGGACGGGGAGACCGGCCCGATTCTCCTGGTTCCTCCGGCTCGATGAGCAGGTCGCGGTCACCTTCTCGTTCGAGGAGGCGACGGGCGAGCGGTGCCGCTCCTTCCGCGGCGGAGACCGCTGGCTCGACGCGCGCGCGGCGCGCCTCCTCGAGGACCTCGGGGTCGCGTTCGACCTCACGCTCGAGCCCGGCATGCCGGCGCTCGCGGGGATGGTCGCGGCCGAGCGGAGCACGGGGTCGCTCCCCGACTGCACGGCGATGCCCCGGCATCCTTACCGCCCCGCGCGCGACGACTGCCGGCGCGAGGACCCGGCTCGCGAGAGCGGTCTCTGGATGCTCCCCGTCACGACGGCACCGTGCCGCGCGGGCTCGCCGCGCTCCGCGCGCTCTACCGCATGGCCACGCGCGCGCCGGGCGAGACGCTCGACGTCGTCTCCTCGAACCCGTCGCTCCCGCCGTTCGTCTTCCGCTCGATCGTGCGGCCGCTCCTCGCCGTCGAGGCCCCGGAGCCGCTCGTCCTCGCGACGCGGAGCGACGCCGGCGTGCGGCCTCACGCGCTCCGCCGGATCGGCGAGAACCTGGGCTTCATCGCCGACACGCTCGGCGCGCGCGCCGCCTTCACGACGCCCGGAGAGGCGCTCGCGCTCTGGCGCGCGCGCTGTGCGCCCCTCGACTCCGCGCTCGTTACACTCGCGCGTCGCTCGGGGACTCGGTCGTCAGCGGACCCGGGTGCGGTCCCGCGACTGGCGGATCCGCTCGCGCACGGCCTCGCTCTGGAGGCCGTCGCTCGCGCTCGCGCGATCGAAGCCGCGGTCGAGCGAGCGCGAGAAGCCGGCCGTGCTCGAGGTCCCGCGGTCCTCGCTCGTCGTGCTCCCGGCGGTCGTGGACGTGGCATCGAGCGTCGAGCCGAGGGCCACGCGGCCCCAGTCGCGCATCTCCTCGAGGAACGAGCGGAAGGTCGTGATGTACGCCGGGCCCGCCTTCTTGGTCCAGCGGTTCTCCTCGCGCATGGCGTTCAGCTGGACGCGCCGCCAGTCGTCCTTCGAGCGGAAGAGGTCGATCGCCCGCTTCAAGCCCTCGGTCGTCGAGTCGAGCCGGTCCCTGTCGAACTGCCGGAGGATCCGGTCGAACTCGGCCTTCGCCATGCCCCAGAACGTGTGGCCCATCTCGGCGCGGAAGACGATGCCCGTCCCCTTGCCGGTCGCGGGGTCGTAGTCCTTCACGGAGTCCACGAGACCGCCCACGTCGCTCACGATCGGGATCGTCCCGTAGCGCTCGGAGTACATCTGCGGGAGACCGCTCGGCTCCCAGTTCGACGGCATGAGGAAGCCGTCGAGGCCGGCGTACATCCGGTGCTCCTTCGCGACGGTGAAGTCGGTGTCCACGTTCACGTGGCTCGGGTACCGGCGCGCGAGCGCCTCGAGCGGAGGCGCGTACTTCGTGTCGGCGGTGCCGAGGATCACGTACTGGAACTTCTCGCCGCGCTCGGCGAGCGTCCGCACGGCGTGGATGATCCGGTCGATGCCCTTCTGGTCCGTGAAGCGCGAGACCGTCCCCATGAAGGGCGTCCCGGCGTTCACGCCGGCGTCGCCGAAGTAGAAGCGCTGGAGCTCGGCCTTGTTGACGGCCTTCTTGTCGAGCGTGTTCCGGCTGTACTTCTGCCAGATGAAGGGGTCCCTCGCCGGGTTCCACGTCGCGTCGGTGCCGTTCAGGATCCCGATGTACCGGCCCGCGGCGAAGCGCTCGCGGAGGTCGCCCTCCATGCCCGCGCCGAAGCGCCAGTCCATCGTCTCCTTCGCGTAGTTGGGCGACACCGTGAGCACGACGTCCGAGGACCGGATGCCGAGCTTGAGCGGGTTCGCCTTGCCCCACGCCTCGGCGGGCGAGCCGGCGCCCGAGAAGGCCCCAGAGCGGCGGAGCTCGGTCTGGTCGATGTCGGCGACCTCGACCTGGCCCTGGTAGGCCGCGTTGTGGATCTCGAAGACCTTGAGCGTGCGCTCGAAGTACGCGTCCCTGTCCGCGTAGAACGGGAGCGCGCCCGTGTGGTGGTCGTTCGCGTGGATCACGTCGGGCTTGAGGCCCAGCTTCTTCATGGCCTCGAGCGAGGCGCGCGAGAGGAAGTCCCAGCGGCCCGGGCTGTCCTTGTAGTCCTTCTCGTTCCGGTCGACGTAGATCCCGCCGTCGCGCGGGCCCGAGAAGAAGCGGCGGTTGTCGAGGAAGTAGACCTCGACGCCGTTGGTCGTGCCCTTCCAGAGCTTCACCTTCTCCGAGCCCACGTCGAACGTGAGGCCCGTGTCGACGAGGCCCTTCGCCGCGGGGTCGATCGTGTGATAGAGCGGCATGATCACGGTCGTCTTGTGCCCGAGCTCGTTGAAGGTCGCGGGGAGCTCCTGAGAGACGTTGCCGAGGCCGCCCGTGCTCGCGAAGGGCTTCGTCTCCGCCGTCACCCAGACGATGTCGAGCGGCTTCTCTTCGGCCGGCTGGGCGAAGACGCCCCGCGGCATCGCACCGAGAACGAGGATGACGAGCGCGATGAACCGGAGGAGGTGGCGTTTCATGACCCTTGACGAGAGCAACGCCAGTGCCCGAGCGAAGGCCTTCTCGCGCCAAGGATTCAGTCTCGCGCCGTGCCATCGCGGCACGCGCTGAGACGACCGGCGCGCGGGACCGTCCGTGCGCGGATAGAATGACGCGATCAGGGCGACCTGAGGGAGCGCCGCGGTGACAATGATGAAGGAGCTGCTCGGCCCCGGCGGAGTCCTCCCGATCATCGAGCGGGTGGAGTCGTTCCTCGCCGAGACGCGCTGCTTCCCGAAGCTCGAGGCCGACCGCGCGTCCCTCGAGGTGCTCCTCGCTCAGGTGAAGGCGAAGCAGGCCTCGCTCGAGACGCCGCTCCGGATCCTGCTCCTCGGCGGCACGGGCGTCGGCAAGAGCTCGCTCATGAACGCCCTCGCTCAGGACGAGATCGCGCAGGTCGCCGCGACCCGGCCGACGACACGGCAGCTCACGGCCTACTTCCACCGGAAGACGGGCTCGAGCTCGCTCGGGAAGCTCGAGGCCGCCGCCAAGCTCGTCCCGCACGAGCGCGCGTCGCTCGAGGACAAGGTCGTCGTGGACGCGCCGGACTTCGACTCGACGGTCCACGAGAACAAGGAGCTCCTCGAGCGCGCCCTCGAGTCCACGGACCTCGCGCTCGTCTGCGTGACGCCCGAGAAGTACATGGCGCACGAGCTCTTCACGCTCCTCGAGAAGTACCGCGACGGCGTCCAGTTCGTCTTCGTGCTCAACAAGTGCGACCGGGGCGACTGGCAGGAAGTCAAAGAGGACCTGAAGCGCGAGGTCGAGCGGCGCCGCTTCCGCGACCCGCGCGTCTTCGGCGTCTCCGCGCTCGCGGCTCGGCAGGGGAAGCCCGTCGCCGACTGGGAGGCGCTCCTCGCGCTCCTCGAGCGCGAGCTCGACCGGGTGCGGATCCGCGAGATCAAGGCGTCGAAGCTCCAGGACCGCGTGCGCGCCCTGCTCGACCGCGTCCACGCGGGCGTGCCGGCCGACTCGCCGAAGCGCCTCGAGAAGTGGCGCGTCTCGTGGCGCTCCACGATCTCGGACCTGACGGCCGACCTCGGCGAGCAGTTCTTCGGCGCGCTCCGCTCGGACTTCGAGCTCAGGAACGTCCTCGCGTACCTGTTCGGCACGAGCCTGGGCGGCATGTTCGGCGTCTTCATGACCGCGCTCTACGGTCTGCGCTCGGTGCTCCAGCCGGGCTTCTCGCGCGCCCGGCGCCTCTCCTCGCACGAGCTCGACGAGCTCCTCGGCGAGCGGCTCCGCGCCGTGGACCCCTCCTCGATCGAGCGGCGCGTCGCGCTCGTCTTCGAGCGCTTCGAGGACGAGGGCCGCACGCAGGGCTTCGCCGCGCCCGAGCTCGCGCCGCTCACGCGCGCCGGTCTCCCCGCCTCGACCCAGGCCCTCGTCGGCGCCGTCCGCAAGGAGGCCTCGCGCCGCTTCTACGAGGTCTTCGAGGAGACGCTCGGCTCGGGCCGCCGCGGCGCCCGCTCGGGGCGCTTCGCGTGGAACCTCGTCCCGTTCGCCGTCGTCCTCTTCTGCCTCTACACGTTCGTCCACGAGCTCGCGGCGAGCCCGGCCTTCAAGTCGGTCCTCCTCCTGAACCAGCTCCCGGGCTTCGTCCAGTCGACGCTCATCGCCTACGCGCTCGTCTGCCTCATCCAGTGGCCGCTCGCCGAGCGCGTGATCCAGCGCCGCGTCTCGAAGAGCCTCGAGCTCCTCGAGGGCGTCGTCGCGAGCGCGGTCCAGGAGTGCCTGGGAGACGCCGTGCTCCAGCGCCCGGAGAAGGCGCTCGAGGAGATCGCGGCGCGGTTCAAGCAGTGGGAGTCGATCGAGAAGGATGCGCGCCGCGTCCTCGCCGCCGACGACCGGCCCATCGAGAAGCCGCGGCGCCCCTCGTCCAAGATCGAGAAACTGCCCGCCGACTTCGTGCGAACGGGAGAGCCGGGCGGGCCGCGTGAGCGACGGATTGTTCACTAGTGGTACCTGTTACTCGCCCGGTTGGCACAAGCACGGAGAGTTGATCTTCATGTCACTCCTCGCCCAGACAGCCTTCAGTCTCTTCTCCGCGCTCTCCGCCTCGTCCTTCGCTCCGCGCGCTCTCAGACACTTCACGAGTCCGACGAGCGCCCATCCGTCCTCGGGCAGGTGCTCGAGGTCCTCCCGGAGCACCTTCTCCGCCTCCTCGAACTTCTTGAGAGCGAGGAGGTGCGCCGAGAGGACGTGACGGACGGGGTGCATCCAGCTCGGAGGCTCGTCGTAGATGAGCGCGTCCTCGACCGGGATCGCCTCGCGGAGGAGCGCGAGAGCGTCGTCGGGCTTGCCGCGCCTGAACGCGATCTCGGCGGCGAGCGTCTTCACGGGGATCGGGAGCACGGCCTTCGCCTTGTTGTTCCCGATCGGGCGGTCGTCCATCTCCTCGACGATCTTCCCGAGCAGGGCGGCCTCCTTGTCGGCGTCGTCGAGCCTGGAGAGAGCGGCGAGCGAGACGCCGCGCGCGTAGTGCCACACGGCGCGCGAGACGAGGAGCGCCTCCGCGGGCGCGGGCTCCTTCAGGACGTCCTCCCAGCGCCCGAAGCGCACGAGGACGTGGAGCGCGGCAGGGAGGTAGCCATCGAGGTCGGGCCCCGCGGCCGCGACGATCTCGGAGGGCACGCGCGCGACCATGGTCCGCGCCGCGTCGAGCGCGACCGCGAAGCGGCCCTCCATCATCGCGCTGTAGCAGAGGAAGTGGCGCGAGTGCGCCATGTAGAGCCGGTAGAAGCCGGTCCGCGCGACGCGCTCGGCGCGGCGGTCGTCCGCGGCGACGGCGAGCTCGTTCGTGTCCGAGGCCCGAGCCCAGCGGCCGAGCCGCGCGTCGATGTGGGACGGCATGTGGAGGAGATGCCCCGCGCCCGGCACGAGCGTCCGGAGACGGTCCGCGGCGGCGCTCGCGCGCCCGGGGTCCTTCGAGCCCTCGACGGCGTGGATGTAGAGGTGGTTCGCGCCCGGGTTCGTGGGCTGGAGCGCGAGCGCGCGCTCGAGCGTCTTCACGACCTCCTCGGTCTCGTGCTTCGGCGTCCCGTCCGCGTTCCACTGGTCCCACGGGTGGAGCTGGAGGAGCGCCTCGGCGAAGAGCGTGAGCACGTCCGGGTCGTCCGCGAACTCGCCGGCCGCTTCGCGCATGGCGAGCGCGTACGCCTGGTCGAGCGCGCGGCGGTCCGTCGTGTACTGCTTCGTGTAGCGCCGCCACTGCGCGCGGATGAGCGCGCGCTCGACGGGGCTCGCGTGCGAGCCCGCGTGCTCGCGCGCCTTGTCGGCGGCGTCGACCGCGGCCCTCCAGTGCTCCTCGTCCATGATGGGGCTGTTGAAGTGAGGCCCGTGCGCGACCGCGAGACCCCAGAAGGCCATGGCGCAGTGCGGGTCGGCCTCGACGGCGGAGCTGAAGTAGGCGATCGCGTCCGCGTGGTTGAACGCGTAGACGGAGACGAGGCCGCGGTCGAAGAGGCGCTGCGCCTCGACGGAGCCCGTCGTGATGGGGCGATGGAACCCGCCGAGCTCGCGGGCCTCCGCGACGGCCCGCGCGAGCTCGGCCGCCCGCTTGACGCGTTCGACCTCGCTCCGGTCGTCGGGCTGCGTCTCGCTCGACGAGCACGCCGCGAGGAGGACGAGCGCGAGGGGGAGGGCTCTCCTCACCCCGACGTCTCGCGCGCTTCGTAGTCCGCGGAGAGGAGGTACCCGATCGCGTTCACGAGCTCGGCCGCGGTCTGGTAGCGGTCCTCGCGCTTCTTCCTCATGCACTTGGACACCATGTTGACGACGATCGGCGGCACGTCCTGCCTCACGTCGCCGATCGGGGCCGGGTCCTCGTTCAGGATCTTCATGAAGAAGTCCATGTTCGACTTGGCCGAGAAGGGCTTCTTCCCCGTGAGCATGTGGTAGAGCGTCGCGCCGAGCGAGTAGATGTCGCTCCGGTGGTCGGCCGTGAGCGCGTCCTCGATCTGCTCGGGCGGCATGTAGGGGAGCGTGCCCATGCCCTCGCCGGGGCGCGTGAGGCCCGAGCGGCCGGAGTTCGTGATCGACTTGGCCAGGCCGAAGTCGGTGAGCTTGGCCAGGCCCTCCTCGTTCACGAGGATGTTCTCGGGTTTGACATCGCGGTGGATGATCTGCCGCGAGCGCGCGTGCTCGAGCGCCGAGCCGATCTGCCGCGTGATGTGGAGCGCGACCGGGACGGGGAGCGGGCCGAGGCGGTCGATCCGCTTCTTCAAGCTCTCGCCGCGGATGAACTCCATGATCAGGTAGAGCGCGGGGCCCGCCTGGCCGTAGGAGAGGATCCGGACGACGTTCGGGTGCTGGAGGGCGGCGGTCGTCTCGGCCTCGCGGACGAAGCGCGCCTTGTCCTCCTCGCTCACGTCGCCCTGGATCTTGAGGACCTTCACCGCGACGATGGAGCCGTTCTTCGCCTGCCCCTCGAAGACGGCGCCCATGGCGCCCTCGCCGAGGCAGCGCCCGAGGAGGAAGTCGGGGATCTGGACGCGCGGCCCGCGGCACCGGGCGCAGACGTAGCGGCCCTTCCGGTGCGCGGCGTTCGGGATCTCGTCCGGGAGGATGACCTGACGGCAGACCTCGCAGAGCGGGCCCGTCGGCGCGGGTCCGCCCGCCGCCGGATAGCCCGTCCCCTGCGTCGAGCGCGAGAGCGCGGCGCTCGCCGTGAGCGGCGACTGGACCGCGGGCGCCGCGCCGCGGGGCCCGTATCCGGACGCGTTCGGGTCCCGGCGCGCCGCCTGCTGCGCCGTCTCGAACGGGGCCGGCTCGCTCCGGTCGATCCCGATCTGCATGTCGATGTCGCCGAGGCGGAGGATGTCGCCGTGGTTGAGGTAGCCCTGCGTGACGCGCGTCCCGTTCAGGTAGGTGCCGTTGACCGAGCCCAGGTCCTTGAACTGGACGCCGTCCGTGTCGACCTTGAACGCGCAGTGACGCCGGGAGAGCTTGACGTCGTAGAGCTGCACGTCCGACGAGTTCGACCGGCCGATGACGAAGGTCCTCGGCGCGGCGAACTCGATCGGGTGCCCGCGGTGGTGCCCGCTCAGGATCAGGAGCTTGAGCTTCATGGCACCAGGATCGAGCTCCCCGTCATCTCGGGTGGCCGGGGTACTCCCATCATCTCGAGCGCCGTCGGAGCGAGGTCCGAGAGCGCCGACGCCACCTCCGTCCCGCCGCCGCGGACCTTCCTCCCGACGTGAGCGTCGGAGACGAGGATCGCGTGGACGGGGTTCCGCGTGTGGGTCGTGCACGGCTCCTTCGAGCCGGGGTCGATCATCGTCTCGCAGTTGCCGTGGTCGGCCGTGATGATCCCGCACCAGCCCCTGGCGCGCGCCGCATCGACGACGCGGCCCACGCAGTCGTCCACGACCTCGAGCGCGCGGATCGTCGGCTCGAGCTTACCCGTGTGCCCGACCATGTCGGGGTTCGCGAAGTTGACGACGACGAGCGCGTCCTTCGCGGTCTCGATCCGCCTGATCACGGCGTCGGCGACCGCGGGGGCGCTCATCTCGGGCTTCAGGTCGTAGGTCGCGACCTTCGCCGACGGGATGAGCTCGCGCGCCTCGCCCGGGCAGGGCGCCTCCTCGCCGCCGTTCCAGAAGAACGTGACGTGCGCGTACTTCTCCGTCTCGGCGCACTTGAACTGGGTCAGGCCCATGCCCGAGACGAGCGCCGAGAAGTGGTTGTCCACGCGCCGCGGAGGATACGCGACGCCCGCGAATCTCAGGTCAGGATCGTACTCGGTGAAGGCGACGAGCTCGATCACCGGGCCGCCGGCCCGGTCGAACGCGTCGAACGCCGGGTCGCTGAGCGCGCGGCTCATCTGCCGCGCGCGGTCCGCGCGGAAGTTGAAGAAGATGAACTGGTCGCCGCGCCGGACCGTGCCGACGGGCTCGTTCTTCGAGTCGACGAGGACCGTGGGCTCGATGAACTCGTCCGTCACGCCGCGGTCGAGGCTCTCCTTCACGGCCGCGACCGGGTCGGTCCCGCGCCGCTCGGAGCGGCCGTGGACGATCGCGTCGTAGGCCTTCTTGACGCGCTCCCAGCGCTTGTCGCGGTCCATGCCGTAGTAGCGGCCGCCGACCGTCCCGATCTGGCCGACGCCGATCGTCTTCATCTTCTCGACGAGACGGGCGACGTACGCCTTCGCGCTCCCGGGGGCCGTGTCGCGCCCGTCCGTCAGCGCGTGCACGACGACGCGCCTCACGCCGCGCCGGCGCGCGAGCTCGAGGAGGGCGTAGAGCTGGTCCTCGTGCGAGTGGACCCCGCCGTCCGACACGAGGCCGATCAGGTGGAGGGTCCGGTTCCGCTCGGAGGCGCGCTGGCAGGCGCCGAGGAGCGCGTCGTTCTCGAAGAAGTCACCGTCCTCGATCGACTTCAAGATCCGCGTGAAGTCCTGGTAGACGACCCGCCCGCCGCCCATGTTGAGGTGGCCGACCTCGGAGTTCCCGAACTGGCCGTCCGGGAGCCCGACGTAGTGCTCGGAGGCGTTCACGAGAGCGGTCGGATACTTCGACCAGAGCTCCTGGTGCCGCGGGAGCTTGGCGAGGAGGACGGCGTTGCCCTCTCGCTCTTCGCGTACGCCCCAGCCGTCCCGGATGATGAACACGCAGGGGCGGATCGGCTCCATGTGTACCGCACGCACCTCGTTGAGTGACTGGACTATAGCTCGCGTGGCTGTCCCGCGCCCGTCGCGGAGCGGGGATCAGCACCAGCGTGATTTTTGCCACGGAAGACACAGAGGGCACAGAGAGTCGGCATCCCTTTCCGTGTGGCGACGACGAGGGGTTCGCCCGACACCCCCTCTGTGCTCTCTGTGACCTCTGTGGCAGAAAACGGATCACGGAGGCGCCGCGGGCAACTTGATCGGTTCGAGCCCGGGAGGGTTCGCGCCTTCGAGAGCGATGGGCTGAAGCTCGAGGCGAGCGGGCCAGATCGTGACGATCGCGAACTGTTTCGCGCTCGAGAGCGGAGGGACGTGGAGGAACGGGTTCACGTCGCTCTCCCGGGCGCGGGCCGCGAAGGGACCCGGAGCGACCAGGACGATCAAGTCGTCGAGGCCGACGCTCGAGTGTCCGAGGATGCTCGAATCTCCGACCGAGATGACGCGCTTGTCTTCGGGCGGCTTCTCGAGCTTGCTCTTGCCGTCGGGGCCGACGACGTTGACCAGGATCTTCGAGGCTCGCGGGGGGGTACGGGTGTAAGCGATGGCGTGCTCGTCGCCCGGGCCCATCTTCTCCAGGGCCTGGAGGATCTCCTCGGCCCTGAGCGCGGTCGTGCCGCTCCCGACGGCGGCGAAGCTGACGTAGACCGGAGGAGCGAGCTGGCCGAGGTCGTTCTTCAGGAGCTCGAGCGAGAGCGGCGTCGCGTCCTTCGCGAGGAGCGGCCCGGGCACGAGCACGAAGTCGAGGTCGGGCTCGCGCGAGAGCTTCCCGATCGCGAGCGCGAGGTCGTCGTCGTTCGCGCCGACCTCGGGCGCGCCGATCACGGCGAACTTGACGGGGCGCGCCGGGCCCTCGTCCTTCTTCTCGGCCGTGCAGCCCGAGGCGGCGAGCGCGAGGAGGACGAGCGCGAGGGCGAGGGCGCGGTTCATGGCCGCCATCCTACAGCCGTCACCGCTTCGCGCGGAGGTCCGCGAGCGCGATCCGGACCCTCTCCCCCAGGGCGGGGTCGAGCGACGGGAGGGCCGCCGCGCGCTCGAGGTCCGGGAGAGCCTCGACCGTCCGCCCGAGCGCGCCGCGCGCGAGGCCGCGGGTCGCCCACGCCTCGCTCTCGGTGAACACGGCGATCGCCCGGCTCGCATCGGAGATCGCCCCCTCGTGGTCCCCTGCGAGGAGCCGAGCGTAGGCTCTGATCTCGAGGCCCTCGACGGGCGCCGGGGAGACCCGGAGCGCGCGCGTCGCGTCGTCGATCGCGCCCGCGAGATCGCCTCTTCGCGTCCGGATCCAGCCTCGCCCGTTCAGCGCGGTGGGTTCGGGGGAGAGCGCGATGCTCCGGTCGTAGTCGCCGAGAGCCTCCTCGAGCCGCCCGGCGCGAGCGCGCGCGGCCGCGCGCTCGAACCAGCCGAGCGGATCGTCGGGCGCGAGCTCGATCGTCTTCGTCGCCGCCGCGATCGCGCCCGCCGCGTCGCCCCGGACCCGATTCACGACGGCGAGGGCCTGCCACGCGTTGCTCAGCCTCGGTCCCAGTCGACACGCCCGCGTCGCATCCTCGAGGGCCCCATCCAGGTCCGCGACGTCGAGACGCCGGACCGCTCGCATCGCGAGAGCCCCCGCATCCCACGGCGCCTGCCTCATGACCTCGTCCAGGTCCTCGATGGAGCCGCGACGGTCCTTCACCTGGAACCGGATGAGGCAGCGGTGCTTCCGCGCCGCGAGGTGTCGCGGCGCGCGCGCGAGGGCCGCGTCGAGATCCTCGAGCGCCTTTTGGTAGTCGCCCAGCCGCCCCCGCAGCCACGACCGCGCGTAGAGTCCGTGCTCGGCCTCGTCGCGGAGATCGAGCGCGCGCGCGATGTCGCCCTCGGCCAGCTTGAAGTTCTTCATCTCGATGTACCACCGGGCTCGCTCCGCGTAAGCCTTGCCGGTCGGCCGGAGGGAGAGCGACTTCTCGAGGTCGGCGAACGCGCCGGGCCGATCCCCGAGCGCCCAGCGGGCCTGGGCGCGCGCGAGCCACGGCGCCGCGTCCTCGGGTTCGAGGAGGATCAGGGCCTCGTCGTCCGCGAGCGCGCCCCGCAAGTCCGCGTTCTTCATGCGGAGCTCGCCGCGGGCGCGGAGCGCGCCACGGTCCTTCGCGTCGAGCTCGAGAGCGCGGTCGAGGTCGCGGATGCCCGCCTCGAGGTCGGTGTGGCCGCGGGCGCGGCCCCGCGCGACGAGCGCGAGGACGTTCCTGGGCTCGGCCTCGAGCGCCAGGTCGGCGAGCGCGATCGCCTCCTCGGGCCGTCCGGCGAGGGCGTGCTCAAGGGCCCGCTCCGCCCGCTCCGCCGCCGCCTTCGCGGCACCCGAGGAGCCGGTCACGACCGGAGCCGGGCCCCGACCCGGAGCGGGAGGCGGCGGCCGAGCGGCCCCTCTCCGCACGGTGCCGATCACGAACGCGATGACGACGAGCGCGATCACCGCGCTCGCGACGGCCTCGATCGGCGCGCCGATCCCGAACGCCGGCCCCTTCTCCGGCGCCGCGGCGCACCGCTCGAGCGCGACCGCGACGTCGAGCGCCGCCGGCGGCCGATCGTCCGGCGCCTTCGCGAGGAGCGAGTGCACGAGCGCCTCGAGCGGCGCGGGCACCCCCGGCGCCCGCCCGCGGAGCGGCTCCGGCGCCTCGAGCCCGTGCTTCTTCACGACCGCGAGGCCGTCGCCCGTGAAGGGCGGCGATCCGGAGAGGCACGCGTAGAGGACGCAGCCGAGCGCGTACAGGTCGGAGCGCCCGTCGACCGGCGAGCCGTTCGCCTGCTCGGGCGAGACGTACTGGACCGTGCCGACGAAGGCGCCCGTCTCGGTGAGCGCGGTCCCGTCCGCCATCGTCCGCACGAGCCCGAGGTCGGCCACCTTGGCGCGGCCCGCCGCGTCGAAGAGGACGTTCGCCGGCTTCAGGTCGCGATGGACGAAGCCGGCGGCGTGGATCGCGGCCAGGCCGCGAGCGATCTGCGCTCCGATCTGTGCGGCCGCGCGCCACCCGAGGGGGCCTCCGCGCTCGAGCCGGGCCGCGAGCGTCCCGCCGCGGAGGAGCTCGAGGACGAGGTACGGCCGCCCTTGCTCCGCGCCGCTCTCGAGGACGCGCACGACGTTCGCGTGGTCCACCGCGGCCATGGCGCGCGCCTCGCGGAGGAAGCGTTCGACGGCCTCGAGGTCGGGGAGCCCCTGCAGGACCTTGACGGCGACGGCCTCGCCCGAGGGGTCGCGCGCCTCGTAGACCCGGCCCATCCCGCCGTGTCCGATCTCGGAGACGAGCTCGTATCGCCCGAGCCGCATCGACTCACCGCGCCTCGCTACCGCTCGTCTGATTCACCGCGCCTCGCTACCGCTCGTCTGATTCACCGCGCCTCGCTGCCGCTCGTCTGAATCAGCGCGCCCGGAGGACTCCGATGGCGAGGAAGGCGCAGACCGCGATCCCGATCGCCGCGACGCCGAGCATCGCGTAGAAGAGCTTCGTCATCTTGTCGAGCTGCCGGCGGAACTCCTCGATCTGCTGCTGCGCCGACTTGTTCTTGTCCTTCTCCTGCTCGATG
>CAZYLP010000069.1:14833-16785 GCA_964648345.1 uncultured Planctomycetota bacterium | reverse complement strand
CCAGATGCGCGTCGAGCGCGAGCCGGCCCTCGCGCGCCCGCCCGAGAGCCGCGAGCGCGCGCGCCGCGAGGAGGGCTCGCTCCCCCGGCTCGCGCCCGCGCGCGGCGTGCGCGAGGAGCTCGGCCTCGCCCGCTCCCGCGGCCGCGAGCACCGAGAGCCCGGCCTCGAGCGCCGCGAGCGGGAGCTCGCCGGTCGCCGCGCGCACGCGCCCGGCCGCGCGGTCGGTGTCGCCGAGAGCGGCGTCGAGCTCGATCCGGAGGAGCTCCGTCGCGGCGTCCGCGGCCGGGGGTGCCGCCGCCAGCTCCACGCGGGCGTCCTGCGGCCTCCCGAGGTCGAAGAGCGCGGCGGCTCGGAGGAACGACCGGCTCGACGAGGCGGCCACCCCCTCGAGGCGCGCGAGCGCGAGGTCCGGCGCGCCGAGCGCGAGCGCGTTCGCCGCGAGCTCGAGCGGGTCCGAGCGCGGCCGCGGCGGCGCGGGCCGGTCCGCCCGGCGGTCGACGGCGACCTCGATGCCGACGACGAGGAGGATGCACGCCGCGACGAGCGACGAGAGGAGGAGCTTCAGGCGGCCGTGACCGCCGCCCGGGACGCGCTGCGGGACGGGCGTCGGGCTCGTCTCCTCCGAGGAGGAGAGCAGCGGTCCGTGCGCCGGGACGGCGGCGGCGATGCGGGGCGCGCTCGGCGTCAAGCCGAGCGCCGCGGTCGCGGCGGCGAGCGCGTCCGCGAAGGCGCCCGCCGTCGGGTAGCGGTCGGCGGGCCTCTTCGCGGTCGCGCGCGTGCAGATCTCGTCGAGGGCCGGCGGGACATCGGGCTTCCGCTCGCGCGCGCGCGGCGTCGGCCGGTCGGTGTCCAGCTCGCGCATGAGGTCCACCGGCGACCACGCGGCCGGGTAGAGGATCTCCCCGGTCAGCGCCTCGAAGAGGGTCGCTCCGAGCGCGTAGACGTCCGAGTGCCGGCCGATCTCCTCCTTCCGGCCGAACGCGAGCTCGGGCGCGATGTACGCGGGCGTCCCGAGCATCATGTCGGAGCGCGTGAGGTCCGACGCCGACGCGTGCTCGAGCTTGGCGATGCCGAAGTCGATGACCCGGACGAGGCCGGCGTCGTCCACGAGGATGTTCGACGGCTTCACGTCGCGGTGGAGGATCCCCGCTTCCTGCGCGGCGTGGACTCCGCGCGCCGCTTGCTCGATCCACCCGAGGAGGGAGCGGAGAGGCGTCCCGTCCTGGAAGCGCGACGCGAGGGTCCGGCCCGCGACGAGCTCCATGGCGATGTAGTTCGTCGTCTGGTGGAGGCCCGCCTCGTAGATCGAGACGACGTTCGGGTGGCGGACGCGCGCGAGCGCCTGAACCTCGCGCCGGAACCGGGAGACGAGCTCCTCCGAGATGTCCTGGCTACCGCGGAGGAGCTTGAGCGCGACCGACCGCTTGAGGAGAGGGTCGTGCGCTTCGAAGATCACGCCGCTCCCGCCGCTCCCGATCTGTCGGACGAGCAGGAAGCGTCCGAAGGGCCGCTGGATCCCCGGCATGGCGCGGCATTATGGCGTCAGGGGTTCGCCCCGGCGAGGACCCAGTTGCGGATGACCTGAGCCTCGGCCGGGGTGCAGTTGGCGGCCATGGAGCCGCCCGGCTGGGTCTTCACGACGATCAGGCTCTGCGCCGCGTTGCTCGGCGTCACGTACGTGCTCGGGGTCGCACCGAGCTTCGTCGTCCCGTTCCTCACGTCGTTGAAGGTGACGAGCGGGGCGAACGAGCTCGTGCCGTGACAGGACGTGCACTTCGCCGCGAGGATCGGCTGCACGTCCGTCGCGAAGCTCGGCGGGGGAGCCGAGTAGGTGAACGCGCCCGTCTTCGTGACCGAACCCGCGCTCGACGAGGTCACGACGAGGTTCACGAGACCGGCCGCGTGAGCTCCGGTGGTCCCCGTGATCTGCGTCGCCGTCACCGAGAGGCTCG
>CAZYLP010000069.1:0-14733 GCA_964648345.1 uncultured Planctomycetota bacterium | reverse complement strand
GCCGCGTGAGCTCCGGTGGTCCCCGTGATCTGCGTCGCCGTCACCGAGAGGCTCGTGAGCGCCGTGCCGCCGAGAGTGACGTTCGTGATGTTCGCGAAGTTCGACCCGACGATCGTGACGCTCGTGCCTCCGAGCGTCGAGCCGCTCGTCGGAGTGATCGACGTGATCGTCATGGCCGGAGCGACGTAGGTAAAGGCGCCGGTCTTCGTCACCGAGCCAGCCGTCGAGGACGTGACGACGAGGTTCACGAGTCCCGCCGCGTGAGCGCCGGTCGTGCCGGTGATCTGCGTTGCCGTCACGCTCAGGCTCGTGAGCGCCGTGCCGCCGAGAGTGACGTTCGTGATGTTCGCGAAGTTCGACCCGACGATCGTGACGCTCGTGCCTCCGAGCGTCGAGCCGCTCGTCGGAGTGATCGACGTGATCGTCATGGCCGGCGCCACGTAGGTGAACGCGCCCGTCTTCGTGACCGAGCCCGCGCTCGACGAAGTCACGACGAGATCGACCAGACCCGCCGCATGCGCTCCGGTCGTGCCCGTGATCTGTGTCGAGGTCACGGTGAGCCCGCTCACCGCGACGCCGCCGAGAGTGACGCTCGTCACCTTCGCGAAGTTCGACCCGACGATCGCGATGCTCGTCCCGCCGAGCGTCGAGCCGCTCGACGGGCTGACCGAGCCGAGGAGCATGGGCAGGACGTAGGTGAACAGGTCCTTCCCGGTCGCGTCGGGGGCCGAGCTCGAGCGGACGACGATGCTCACGGGACCGGCGGCCGCTCGCTGGCCCGTGGTGCCCGTGATCTTGGTCGCGGTCGCCACCACGCCGGTGAGGGGGACGCCGCCCACCTCCACGCTCGTGACGTTCTGGAAGTTCGTGCCGGCGACCTCCACCTTCGTGCCGCCGGTCGTGAGACCGGTCGCGGGCGTCACGCCCGTCACGGTCATGAAGCCGGTGCCGTAGGTGAAGAGACCCTTCGCGGTCGTCGAGCCGACGGCGGCGGTCTCGACGGTCACGTCTGCGAGCCCGGGTGCGTGGGCGGCGGTGACGCCCGTGAGAGTGTTGGGAGAGGAGGAGAGGACTGCGAGCGGCACGCCGCCCACGAGCACCCTGGTGACCTTGTGAAAGCTCTGACCGCTGATCGTGACGGGTGTCCCGCCGAGGACCGATCCGCCCGTCGGAGCGATCGAGGAGATCTGGAGCGGCGGCACGGAGACGAAGGAGACGAGACCGCTCGCGGTCACGCTTCCGGCCGTCGAGGAGGAGACGACGACGTCCGCGGGGCCGACGAGGGAGACCTTGCCGGTCGTGCCCGTGATCTGCCGCGGACGGACGACGAGGTTCGCGAGCGGCACGCCGCCGACCGTGACGCCCGTCAAGTTCACGAAGCCCGTGCCGGTGATCGTCACGGTCTCGCCGCCGAACGGGAAGAGGCTCGACGGGCTCGCGCTCGCGATCGAGAGCGTGCGCGAGAGAGGGAGCCGCTCCGAGACGGCCGTGCTCGAGCTGCTCACGCCCGCGACGAGGGTGCCCGCCTCGACGACGAGCGCGCTCGCGGCACCGGGGACGTTGGGCTCGAGGACGAGCTTCCCCTTCTCGTCGAGGAAGAAGACCGCGCCCGAGCGGGTCGCGACGTAGATCGTGCCGTCCATGGCGACGAGCGCGCGCGGCGCGTCCGCGGCGAGCGGCGCGAGCTCGACGAGGCCCTGGCCCGGCTCGAGGCCGAGGAGCGAGCCGCGGACGACCGCGCCCGTCGCGAGGTCCTCCACGACGACACCGACGAAAGCGCGGCCGTTCGCGACCGCGAGCGCCGTCACCGCGGCGCGCTCGAGCGGGCCTGGCGCCGGGAGCGGGATCGGCTGCGCCGTGAAGCGCGCGCCGTCTCCGTGGAGGAGGACGGCCTTCGATCCACCGCTCCTCGCGTTGAGATGACCGCCGACCCAGAGCTCTCCCTTGAGCTCGAGGGCCGCGAGGGGCACGAGGTCTCCGAGCGCCGCGGAGGACTGCCAGGTGCCGCTCGCCTGGTCGAGGAGCGCGACCTCGCCGGGGCCCTGACCGTCCCCGCCCGAGAGCGCGGCGAGCGTCCCGCCGAACGGGACGAGCACGCACGCGTCCTGGCCTGTCGCGTGGACGGGCGCCCACGAGCCGCCGAGCGGGTCGCGCCGGTGGACCTGACCCGCGC
Organism: uncultured Planctomycetota bacterium; assembly: GCA_964648345.1. Classification (GTDB taxonomy): domain Bacteria; phylum Planctomycetota; class J058; order J058; family JACQDU01; genus CAZYLP01. Next base: position 12,560 of record CAZYLP010000069.1, on the reverse strand, counting down.
GCGCGCCGCTCCGGCTCGTCGCCGCGTGGAGCGCGCCCTTCGACTCCGCGAAGCCGGTCACCTCGAAGGCGAGCGTCGCCTCCGTCGTGCCGCCGCCCGCGGGCGCGATGCGTTCGATGCGGCCGGCGGGCGCGAAGCCCGCGAAGAGGTCGGAGGCCACGGCCGCCGCGCTCACGGCGCCGGCCCCGGGGAGCGCGAGCCGAGCCGACCACTCGTAGCCCACGGGGTCGCGCGTCAGGCGCGCCGGGTAGAACGACGACGCGAACGGTGCCGGCGGCGTCACGATCGGCGGGACGACGCTCGCGCCGCCGCTCGAGCCGCGGCTCCCGCAGCCCGCGACGGTCGAGAGAGAGGCGGCGACGAGGAGTGCGGCGCGGCGCGCGCTCGTCGGGCTCATGACGCGAGGCCGAGCTGCTGCATGAGCCACGTCGCGTTGCCGCGCGCGGTCGAGGTCGCCATGCCCTGGTCCACCGGGCAGCGAGCGCCGAGCGTCGTCGGGACGTTCGTCGCCGCGTCGGTCCCGACGCGGAAGCCCATCGAGCGGTAGATGAGCGCGCCGAGGACGCCCGGGTAGATCGGGTCCACGAGCGGCGTCGCCGCGCCCGCGCGCCACATCCCGTCCGGGCCCGTGTCGCCGATCGCCGTCGTCTTGAACCCGGGCTGGTTGATCGAGAGGAGCGCCCACGAGAACCCGGACGCGTGGTGGTCGCGCCCGTCTCGGCTCACGCCCTGGGCGTCGGGCGCGACGGTCTGCGGGGTGCGGCCGAACTCGCCGCCCATGACGATGAGGACGCGCTTGCCGCTCGCCTTGATGTTCTTGCACATCTGGGCGACGGCCTTGTCGGTCGTGTCGCCCCAGATCGAGCTCACGGCGGCCCTGTTGTTCACGTGCGTGTCGTTGCCCCCGATCCCGACGGTCACGTAGGGGATCCCGGCCTTCACGAGCTCCTGCGCCATGGTGAGGTTCTGGAGCGTCGCGGCCTTCGCGGTCGGGCCGCCGGGGAGGATCGTCTTCCCGGTGAGGTCGAACGCCGCCGCGGCGGCGCCCGTCGTCGTGACCTCCTTCGCCTGCTTCACGGCGTCGCGCCACTGCTTGGGCGCCATGTCGGGCCGGTTCGAGAGGTACGTCGCGTTGAACGCATCGGTGAGCGCCGAGCGGCGCGCGTAGCGCGCGGCGTCCACGTTCGCGGGGAGCTTCAGGATCTGCGTCGCCGCCGCCGAGGAGGTGGCCTCGAACGACGTCGGGCAGTCGCCGCCCTTCGGGTCGTTGATTCCGATCCCGCCGATGCCGTTCCGCACGAGCACCGAGGGGATCTTGAGGCCCTGGTCCTTCATGTACTGCGAGAAGACGCACCCGGCCGACGGGTAGAGGTTGGCGACCGGGCTCTGCCAGAAGCAGTGCGCCCACTTCTGGGCCGTCACGTGGTCGCCGTTCCCGTGCGTCATGCTCCGGATCAGCCCGAGCTTGATCGCGGGGTCGCTCCCGACGAGGGTCGCCAGGTCCGCGAAGTGCTGCGCGATCTTGATCGGCTTCCCGTAGATGTCGTTCGCGGTGAGCGCGATCGTGCCGAAGACGTTGTTCGGCGAGCCCGGCTTCGGGTCCCACGTGTCGGTCTGCGAGGGGCCGCCCTCGTAGAAGATCTGGATCACCGAGTCGTACTTCTGCGTCGCCGGGTCCGGCGTCACGCCGTACGCCTCGCGCAGGAAGAACTGCTCGCCGAGCCCGAGCCCGAGGACCCCGGTCGTGAGTCCGAGCGCCGCGACCTTCTTGAAGAAACCGCGACGGGAGGTCGCTTCGTCGTCCTGGATCATGGGGTCCATTCCTTTCTGCGGGGTCGCGATGCCGAGGTCCGTTCGCTTGGACCTCGGACCGCGCCCCTCCCTACTCGCTCGTTCTTCCCTAGCCGTGGGGTCCCGGTGCACGACCCGTTCCGCGCCGCCATCCCGGCTCCGGGCCATGTCCGAGGCTGCTTTACGACGGGTCATCGCCCGTCCGTCTCGTATTCGCCGGAGCGCCCCGAATGGGAGGGGGAGGAGCAATCGGAGCGCTCCGGCGTGAATGCCAAGAATGAAATCGGAGTCATGAATCGGGGTGTCAGCGCATGAGGAACTCGGCCGAGGCGCAGACCGCGGCGGCCACGTCCTCGAGGGCGGCCTTCGTCGAGGCGGCGCCGCTCTTCACGGTGTTGGCCGCCGTCAGCTCGGCCGCGGTCGGGTCGCGCTGGAGCGCGGCCCGGACGATCGTCGTCACGGCCGCCTGGTAGGTGATCGTGCCGTTGTCCACCTGCGTCGCGAGCGCGGGGATCCGCGACTGCGAGAGCGTCACGAGCCCCGGCGACGAGCTGGCGCTGTTCAGCTGGACGAGGGCCTGCTCGAGGCTCACGGTGTCGCGCCGGGCCTCGAGGCTGTCGCGCAGGGTCGGCGGGCAGCCGAAGTTGAGCGTGAAGACCGAGCTCAGGTTCACGAAGGGGATCCCGGCGACCTGGTAGACCGCGCGGTTCACGACCTCGCCGTGGTTCCGGCGCACGACGTGGCGGGCGAGGATCTTGTCGTTCGCGGTCGTCGTCCCCGCGGTCGTGAGCTGGTAGAGCCTCGAGTTCGTGCACACGCGGAGGAAGCCCTTGAGCGACGTGTTCTGCGAGCGGAAGACCGTCGCGAGGGCCTCGAGCACCTTGGGCGCCTTCACGGCGGCGAGGTTCGCCTGGAGGAACTCGTTCTCGTCGAGGAGCGGCGCGGAGATCTCCGCCCAGATCCGGTGCGCCGTGCCGCGAGCGAAGGCCTTGCTCGCGACGAACACGTCGCCGAAGCGCGCCCGCCGCGTCGCGAGCGGGTCCGAGAGGAGCGGCATGCCCGCGGGCGCCGACGCGTAGCCGTCCGCGACGAACCGCGGCTGAACCGGCGAGCCGAACGGCTTCCCCGCCTTGTCGACCTTCGTCGCCTGGGCGTTCGTGGTCGCGAAGAAGGCGTAGAGGCCGTAGTTGTCGTCCTGGAGCCAGCGCGGGTCGTCGGCCGCGGTCGTGAGCGGGTGGTCGTGGCACCGCGCGCACTTGCTGCTCATGCCCGTGAAGGCGTGGAGGATCCGGTCCGCGGCCTCGGTCGGGCCCATGCGGAGGGACGTGTCGAACGCCATGCCCTCCGTGCCGGTGCCGCTCGCGAGGAGCTTCACGAAGTCGCCGAGCGGCTTGTCCGCGTTCAGGTCGGCGACGACGGCCGCGTCGTAGTCGTAGGTCGCGATGACGTTCCCGTTCGCGTCCTGCTTGTTCACGATCGCGGGCGTCTGGGTCCACGGGCCGAGCATCTCCTTCCCCCAGTGCGTCGCGAAGTCGTTCGAGGCGAGGAGGGCGTCGAGCGGCGGGGGGCGCGTGGTGGGCGCGGGGCTCGCCATGTACGCGCTCCGCGCGGGCGCGGGGGGGGGGCGGCCCGCGAGGGCGATCGTCACGCGGCGGAGGAACTCCGCGTCGCTCGAGAGCGCGACCGGGTTGATCTGAGCCGCGCGGAGCGCGTCGAGCGCCGCCACGTCGAGCGGATTCGTCGAGCCGGCGAGGACGCCGCCCGTGAACGGCTCGCGGGCCGTGGCCGTGAACGTGACGGGCGAGCCGGTGAGGCCGGCCTTCGTGCACGTGACGGTGTTGGGGCCCGGGGTCGCGCCGAGCGTGAGCGTCGTCTTCGCCTGTCCGGCGGCGTCCGTGATCACCGTCGTCGCGGAGAGGCGCCCGCCCCCCTTCGTCGCCGAGAAGACGACGCTGACGCCCTGGCAGGGGAGGCCGGCGGCGTTCTTCACGGTCACGACGAAGGGGGCGGGGAGCACCGTGTTGACGACGGCGCTCTGGTTGTTGCCCGAGGTGAGAGAGATGCTGGTCGGCGGCGAGCCGTTGTTGCCCGTCGCCGTGAAGGTGATGGGAGAGTTGGTCACCCCGGGCGAGGTGGCCGTGACGGTGTTCGTGCCGGGCGTCGCGCCGAGCGTGAGGCGGCTCGACGCCTGGCCGGCCGCGTTGGTGAGGACGCGGCCCTGGTTGAGGATCCCGCCGCCCGCCGTGACCGCGAAGGTGACGGGGTGGCCGTAGACCGCGAAGCCGCTCGCGTCCTTCACCGTCACGACGAACGAGGCGACGAGCGACGTGCCCGCGTTGCCGGACTGGTTGTTGCCCGACGTGAGCGTCAGGGCGCTCGGCGTCCCGTAGCGACCGCCGTCCGCGACCCAGTTCGTGATCGTCAGGATCTCGGCCGGGGTGAGGCCGCCGAACGTGCCCATGTTGCCGCCCGCGGCGAGTCCCTTGATCTTCGCGACGATGAGGCTCGCCGTCGGCGAGCCGGGCACGACGTACCTGGCCGGCGTGTACCCGTAGCGCGTCGACGCGCCGACGATGTTCGCGTAGGTGTCGAGCGGCGCCGCGGCCTGGCTCTTCCCCGGCGCGTGGCACGTCATGCACTTCGTGTCGAAGATCGCCTTCGTGTTCGCGGTGTAGGTGAGGGGGAGGCGCGCCGTCGCCGTGAACGTGACGGGCGAGCCCGTGAGCCCGGCCACGGTCGCGTTCACGGTGTTCGCGCCCGCGGTCCGGCCGAGCGTCAGCTTCACCGAGGCCTGGCCGCTCGCGTTCGTCGTCGCGGCGGCGGCGCTCACCGAGCCGCCGCCCGCCGTCACCGCGAAGGCGACGCTCACGCCGAACACGGGGAGCCCGGCGGCGTCCTTCACGGTGACGACGAGCGGCAGCGGCAGCGTCACGTCCGTCGCGGCGGTCTGCGCGTCTCCGGACGTCCTGGCGATCTGGGTCGGCGGGCCGTTCCGGGCGCCCTGCACGATCCAGTCGTCGATCTTCGTGATCTCGGCCGCGGTGAGGCCGGCGAACGAGGCCATGTTCGAGCCGGCCGCCGTGCCGTGGATCTTCGCGGAGATCAGGCTCTGCGAGAGGTTGCCCATGGTCACGTACTTCGCGGGCGTGTAGCCGAGCTTCGTCGTGCCGTTCACGATCGCGGAGTACGTGTCGAGCGGCTGCCCGGCCTGCGACTTCCCGGGCGCGTGGCAGACGATGCACTTGTTGAAGATCGCTTTCACGTCGAGCGTGTACGTGAGCGCGTTCGCGGTCGCGGTGAAGGTGACGGGCGAGCCGGTGAGGCCCGTCGCCGTCGCCGTCACTCGGTTCGTGCCCGGGTTTCGCCCGACGGTGAGCGTCGTCTGCGCCTGGCCCGACGCGTTCGTCGAGACGGTCGTCGCCGAGAGCGTCCCGCCGCCCGCGGTGACCGCGAACGTCACGGAGAAGCCCGCGACGGGGACGCCGGCGCCGTCCTTGACCACGACGACGAACGGCGCCGCGAGCGGCTTCCCGACCGTCGCGGCCTGGCCGTTGCCCGAGACCATGGCGATCTGCGTGGCCGCGGCGAACGCGGCGCTCGTCGCGCAGAGGACGACCGCCACCGCGATCGCCGGGAGCCCTTCGAGTTTCATCGTTCCCTCTCGCTCGTTCCGCCGCGACGAGTGCGAGGAGCGTGCCCTCGCCGCACGCTCCTCGAGGCGACGGCGCAAGTCGCGCGCGTCGCTCGCGGAAGAGCTCCTCGCGCCGAGGGTGGCGCGGCCATCGCTCGACGCGTGTCCGTCCCGGGGCGTTCGCGGCGCTGAATGTCAGGAGAGCCCAAGCGGACCGAACGCCGTGAATGCGGTGAATGCGAGCGGACGCGGCGGGACCGCTCAGCTCGTCGAGCGGTCGATCGTCACTTCGTACCGCCGTCGCGGACCCGGAACCGGACCTTCGAGGCCCGTTCGCCGGACTCGGCGAGTGCGCCGAGCTCGTCGCGGAAGGCGCGTCCGAGCGCTCGGGACGCATAGAGCATCGACGACACCGAGTAGGCCCAGCAACGAATGACGACCCAGGCGACGGCACCGATGTAGAGCAGCGCCTGCGGGCCCCCCACGGCGTAGAGTGCGGCGTTCTCGCCGAACGCGGCCCGCATGCCCACGAAGACGAGCCAGATCAGCCCCGCGCTTCCGGCCATGATCGCGATCGCCGCGAGGAGCATCGTGGGCCAGACGATGAGGAGAGACGCGCGGCCGTAATGGCTCGCGAGATGGTCCGCCGGACAGGGATGCTCGGCGAGAAACCGAGCCTCCCCGGTGACGAGCTCGACCGCTCCCTCATGGTCCGCGCGAAGGGCCGCACGCGCGACGAGTCGAAGGACCCGGACGAAGTAGCCGGCCGCCGAGAGGTCGCGACCGGTCGTGGACCCGCAGCCGAGGATCGCGCATCCGCCGTAGGCGCTCGCGCACTCCTCCCAGCAGCTGCGGTGATAGAGAGCACCGCAGCCACGGCGCTCACAGACCACGCTCCCTCGCCGCGAGATGTCGTCGCGGCAGTAGGGGCAGATCAGCGCCTGGCGGACGCGGCTACGGAGACGGGGCGCCTTCACCCGCGAAGGTATACATGCTCGGGACGCCTTCGAGAAGGCACGCGGCCTCACGGAGCGAAGTAGAACGCGATCCCGACGATCCCGTAGAGCGCGACGAGCTGGATCCCCTCGAGCCAGTTGCAGACGCCGTCGGTCGCGAGGTGGTTGATGATGAGCACCGGGAGGAGCATGGCCGACAGCTCGAAGAGGGAGAACTGGAGGTCGAAGGGCCTGCCGGTCGCGAAGCCGAGGAACACGAGCACCGGTACGACGAAGAGGTTGATCTGGATCGTCGAGCTCGTCCCGATCTGGAACGAGAGGTCGATCATGTTCCGGCGAGCGTACGAGATCGCCGAGAGGTTCTCGGCGACGTTCGTGATCGCACCGATCACGATCACGCCGACGAACGTCTTCGAGAGGTGAAGGTCGCGCCCCGCGGCGTCGAGGGTCTTCTCCATGATCCCGCCGAGGTAGGCGACGAGGAGGGTGCTCCCGAGGAGCACCGCGACGGCTCGCGGGACCGACCACTCAGCGGTGCGCGTCTCCCGGAACTCGTCCACGGTGTCGAACAGGTGCCGGTGGGTCACGAGCGTGAAGACGAGACCGCTCAGGTAGACGAGGGCCAGCACGACGCAGACGAGCCGCGAGAGCGCGAGGACGTGCGTCGAGCCGACGAAGTGACCGAAGACCGTCGGTACCGACACACCCGCGAACGCGATGATCAACATCGACGAGGAGACACCGGCCGCGCTCTGGTTGAACTTCTGCTCCCGGAACTTGAGCCCGCCCGCGAACATGCTCAGGCCGATCAGGAGGAGGAGGTTGGTCACGAGCGACCCGACGATCGACGCCCGGACGACCCGCGGGGCGTCCGGATCCTGGCCGAGCAGAAGCCGCGCGGAGATGATGAGCTCGGTCGCGTTCCCGAAGGTCGCGGTCAGCAGTGCTCCGAGGGCCGGTGTGGACCGGATGGAGATCTCCTCGGTCGCGCGTCCCAGGAAGCCGGCGAGGGGGACCGTCGCGGCGACCGCGACGAGGAACCTCACCGACCCGGGAGCGCCTCTCCACTCCAGCACCGCCGCGATCGGGATCAACACGAGGAGCACGAGGAGCAGACGTGCGCCGAGACTGCCGCCCGTCTCGGCCGAGATGGGCCCTTGCTCACGCACCTGGAGAGGCCTTCACGAGGTCCACGCTCGAGCCACGATCTAGTCGAGCCTCCGGCCTGTCGTCAAGCCGTTCCGGGTAGACTCCCCCGTGGAGGACGGGATGACGACACGACGGCAGTTCCTCCTCGGGCTCGCGGGCAGCGGGGCGCTGGGCGCCGCCGCGCTCGCCCGGTGGATCCGCGACGGCGAGCTCGCGAACGGCGGGCTCGCGCCGGGAGTCCTGGCCAAGGAGTCGCGGACCGCCCGCGCGCTCGGAGCGCCCGTCTCGATCACCGCGCTCCACGAGGACGCGGCGACGGCGCGCGCCGCGGTCGACGCGTCCTTCGCCGAGCTCGACCGCGTCGAGGACGTGATGAGCCTCTACCGCCCCGCGAGCGACGTGTGCCGCCTCAACCGCGACGGCTCGCTCGAGCGGCCGCACACGTGGCTCCTCCAGGTCCTCGAGCGCGCGCAGGAGCTCTCGGCGCGGAGCGGTGGTCTGTTCGACGTGACGGTCCAGCCGCTCTGGGAGCTCCACGCCAGGGCGGCCCGCGAGGGGAGGCGGCCCGCGGACGACGAGGTCGCGCGCGCGGTCGCGCTCGTCGATCGGCGGCTCCTCCGTGTCTCGCCCTCGCGCATCGAGCTCGGACGGGCGGGCATGAAGGTCACGCTCAACGGCATCGCGCAGGGCTTCGCGGCCGACCGCGTGCTCGCCGTCCTCCGCGCCCACGGCATCGAGCACGCGCTCGTGGATGCGGGCGAGCTCGGCTCGATCGGGCGCCGCGACGACGGTGGGCCCTGGACCGCGGGCGTCCAGCACCCGCGCCGCGCCGACGCGTGGGTCGCGCTCGCGCGCCTCGACGGGCGGTGCGTCGCCACTTCGGGCGACTACGAGACAGCCTTCACCGAGGACCGCTCCGCGCACCACATCGTCGACCCGCGCACGGGCCGCTCCCCGCACGAGCTCGCGAGCGTGACCGTCGTCGCGCCGACGGGCCTCGACGCGGACGGTCTCTCCACGGCCGTCTTCGTGCTCGGAGCCGAGGACGGGCTCTCGCTCATCGAAGCGACTCCTGGCGCGGACGCGCTCATCGTCACGAAGGAGGGCGAGGTCCTCGCGACCCGCTCCTTCCCGAGGGTCGCATGAAGAAGATCGTGCTCGCCCTCCTCGCGTCTCTCCTCGTCGCCGCGCTCGCCTCCGCGCAGGACAAGAAGGCCGACCCCAAGGGCGACAAGAACGCGAAGAACAAGACGAAGGCCGACGTCGACTTGCTGATCGACAAGGTCGGGAAGACACCGCCCGACTGGTGGGACAAGGTCACGCCGAATCCGCCGAAGACGCTCGACATGAGCTGGCCCGAGCCCGCGCCGCCCGGGCCCTGGGACCAGAGCAAGAACATGGGGCAGTACATCTGGAGCACGGTCAACGAGAACCCCTCCAAGTGGAAGGAGGGGGTCAAGCTCATGTCGATCGTCATGAGCACGAACAAGGACAAGAAGCCGGTCGTCCTCCGCGCCATGAACGCGACGGGGCGGATGTACCACAACCTCCTCGAGGACTTCCCGCGCGCGGCGTTCTGGTGGAAGAAGGCGGACGCGCTCGGAGGCACGAACGACAACGAGCTCGAGCTCGCCGACTGCTACTGGAAGCTCGGGAGCAAGGCCGCGGCGAAGGAGCTCCTCGCGAAGATCGGGAGCGACGGCACCCGGAACGGGAACGTCGTCAAGCTCTGGGCCGACATGGGCGAGAAGGCCACCGCGCTCAAGCTCGCCGACGAGATCGTCGAGAGCGGTCGGCCGGACGTGGGCCACCTCGTCGCGGGCGAGACGCACCGGATCGCCGGCGAGTACGCGGAGGCGATCGCGCGCTTCCAGAAGGTCCTGGAGGCGAAGGACGGCGGCCGCGACATCAAGCGGAACCAGGACCGCGCGAAGGCGAGCCTCGAGGCGACGAAGCTCTTCGACGCGCTCGACCTCAAGAAGACGGCGAACGGCGTCTACACCGCGGACAGCCTGGGCTACGAGGCGCCGATCGAGGTGCAGGTGACGGTCGCCCAGGGCAAGATCGCGGAGGTGAAGGTCACGAAGCACAAGGAGAAGCAGTACTACTCCTCGCTCACGGACACGCCGCGGCGGATCATCGAGAAGCAGAGCGTGAAGGGAGTGGACGCGACGACGGGAGCGACGATCACCTCCGAGGCGATCATCAACGGGACCGCGAAGGCGCTCGCGCAGGGGTTGAAGAAGAAGTAGTGCGGTTGGACATCTTCGTCCCCTTCGCGAAGAAGCTCGGGCCCGGAAGGCGGCTCCTGAAGCGCCTCGGCCCCACGTTCCTCTCGTCGCCCGTGCGGCGCGCGATCCAGGGTGCGTTCTTCGTCCTGTTCCTCGTGCTCTTCTACTGGGTCTCGTGGCCCTACGGCGGGCGCGACTACGCGGCCACGCGCTCGTCGAAGGAGGTCGTGGACGCCGAGCTCTTCCTCGCCCTCGACCCGCTCGTGAGCATCACGACGGCGATCGCCGGGCGGACGTGGGTCTGGTCGCTCGGCTTCGCGGCCGTGATGCTCCTCTCGGGCGTCATCATCCCGCGCGGGTTCTGCGGCTACCTCTGCCCGCTCGGGACGCTCATCGACCTCTTCGACGGCACCATCGGCAAGCGCGTGACGCGCTTCCGCGTGAAGGACGACGGGTGGTGGGTCCACCTCAAGTACTACGTCCTCGTCGGCACCGTCGCGGCCTCGTGCGCGGGCGTCCTCGTCTCGGGCTTCGTGGCCGCGATCCCGGTCCTCACGCGCGGGCTCCTCTTCCTGTTCGAGCCGGCCCAGATCGGGGTCCTCCGCGCCTTCTACCTCGTGCCGCCCATGAACGCGGGCCACTTCTTCTCGCTCGCGCTCTTCGTGGGCGTGCTGGGCCTCGGCCTCCTCCGTCCGCGCTTCTGGTGCCGCTACGTCTGCCCGACGGGCGCGGTCTTCTCGGTCGGGAACCTGTTCCGCGCGACGGAGCGGAAGGTCGAGTCCTCGTGCATCAACTGCAACAAGTGCGTCGAGATCTGCCCGTTCGACGCGATCAAGGCGGACTTCACGACGCGCACGAACGACTGCACGCTCTGCCAGACGTGCGGCGGCGTCTGCCCGACGCAGGCGATCAAGTTCGTCCAGCGCTGGGACAGGACGGAGCTCAAGATCGCCGGCGTCCCCGAGACGCACGAGACGCCCGTCTCGCGCCGCGGCTTCGTCGCGGGCGCGCTCGGAGGAGCGGCGACGTTCCTCGGGACGATCGGGCCGCTCGGAGCCCAGCTCGGCGCCCCCGGGCGGCGCCTCCCGATCCGTCCGCCGGGGAGCGTCCCCGAGAAGGACTTCCTCGCGCTCTGCATCCGCTGCGAGGCCTGCGTGAAGGTGTGCCCGAACAACTGCCTCCAGCCCATGGGCTTCATGGAGCAGGGCCTCGAGGGCCTCTGGACGCCGCAGGTCGTGCCGAGCTGGTCGGGCTGCGAGCCCTCGTGCAACAACTGCGGCCAGGTCTGCCCGACGGGCGCGATCCGCGCGCTCTCGATGCCCGAGAAGCGCGTCGCACGGATCGGGCTCGCGATCGTGAACGAGAAGACGTGCCTCCCCTTCGCGGGCCGCGAGGCGTGCCGCATGTGCGTCGACGAGTGCACGGCGGCCGGCTACGACGCGATCGAGTTCGTGCGCGTGAAGGTCGAGCTCGACGAGAAGGGCGCGCCGATCGAGGGGAGCGGCTTCGCGGCGCCGGTCGTCCTCGCGGACAAGTGCGTCGGATGCGGCCTCTGCCAGACGCGGTGCGAGGCGATCAACGTGAAGGAGAAGAAGCTGCTCTCGGAGACGGCGATCGAGGTGTTCGCGGGAGCGGGCAAGGAGGACCGGATCATGAAGGGGTCCTACATCGCTCTCCGTGAAGAAGAGGCGCGCGTGAGAGCGGCGGAGATCGAGAAGAAGAAGAAGGAACAGGGAGCGGCCGCGGACTACATGCCGGACTTCCTGAAGGACAAGTAACCAGGCGTGGACGAGCGATCCGTTCGTTTTGAAACGCGGAGGCGCAGAGGCGCAGAGACGCAGAGGGGTGGTCAACCACTCCTCTGCGTCTCTGCGCCTCTGCGCCTCCGCGTTTTCCAAACGAAAGGAACGCTCCTCCACGCTCACTCTTCATCTCTCCCTCCGCGCTCTCCCACTTGCGTTTCACCCATAACTGGAAACTCCTCACCCTCCCGTGTTGCTGAGGGACCCTCCCCACCCGGATGGGACAGGTCGTTCCGCATCGTCCTCCGCCGGACTGCTCATTGCTTCACAGCTGGGCGAAGGTAGCCCAACTGATGCTCCGGCGGTCCCTTGGGGCGGGCGTTCTCGCCCTCGGTCTCATCCTGATATCCCCCCTGTGCGCGTTCGCGCAGGACCCCTATGCCCACGCGGCATCGTTCGCCGCGCGTCCCGGGGAGAAGGCCGCCCTCGAAGCCAACTCGCTCCCGCTCGACCGGGTATTCGAGCTCGCGGCGACCGCGGCCTTCGGAGACGCGCTCGACAGGCCGATCAAGTACCTCGCCTTGAAGCAGGGCCTCGAGCGGGTCGGGATCCCGACCGCCGAGCTCGCGAAGCTGATCGGAAACCTCTCGCCCCAGGAACGCGACCGCCTCCTCGCGGGGAAGCTGACGCCGCGGCAGATCTTCACGAAGGAGGCGACTCGCCGCTCGAGCTGGCGCGCGGACACGCGGCCCATGAGCTACGACCGCGTCCGCAAGCTCCTCGACCGGGACGGCGAGCTCCCGCGGCTCGACAAGGCCCTCGAGACGGCGAGCCCGGCGACGCGCGATGCGATCCGCTCCGGGACGCTGAGCCCCGCCGCGGTCTTCGAGGCGATCAAGACCGAGGAGCGCCGGAACCCGGACGTCGTCATCGTCGGCGCCGGCGTCGCGGGCCTCCGCGCGGCGCGCCACCTCGAGCTCGCGGGCAAGTAGGGCGTGATCCTCGAGGCGGGCGCGGTCGTCGGCGGCCGCGTCGAGACGGACGCCGAGACGTTCGAGAG
>CAZYLP010000068.1:9911-16837 GCA_964648345.1 uncultured Planctomycetota bacterium | reverse complement strand
CGCGACCGAGTCGACGACGATCACGTCGACCGCGCTGGACGCGACGAGCAGCTCGACGATCTCGAGCGCCTGCTCCCCCGAGTCCGGCTGCGACACGAGGAGCTGGTCGAGGTCGACGCCGAGCTTCTTCGCATAACCCGGGTCGAGCGCATGCTCGGCATCGATCATCGCGGCGATGCCGCCCCGCTTCTGCGCGTTGGCGATCACGGTGAGGGCGAGGGTCGTCTTGCCGGACGACTCCGGCCCGAAGATCTCCGTCACGCGCCCGCGCGGGATCCCGCCGATGCCGGTCGCCACGTCGAGCGAGAGGGAGCCTGTCGAGATCACATCGACGTCGACCTTCGTATCCTGGCCGAGCCGCATGATCGTACCCTGCCCGCACTTCTTCTCGATGTGACCGAGCGTGATCTCGAGCGCCTGACGCTTCGCCTTGTCGAGGCCGGCGGCGCCGTTCCCGTTCGCGTCGTCGTCCTTTTTGCTTCTCCTGCTGCTGGCCGGAGCATCGCCCCGATTCTCGGAGCCCTTGCTCTCGACGTTCTTGTTGTCCGGCTTGTCGTTCCTGGCCATCTGGCACCTTTCGCTGTTTAGGGATTCGTTCGAGGCGGCACCATACCTCCCACCACCGACAACCAGCCGAGGAGGTGTCCGAACAAAACCCTAAGAAGGCGCCAGGGAGCGACTTAGTGTGATCCGAGGAGCTTCTTCGTGGCCTCGGTCCGGGGCGAGTCCAGGACCTCCGCGGGGGTGCCGATCTCGGCGACCTTCCCCTGGTCGAGGACGATCACGACCTCGCAGGCCGCGCGCGCGATCGGGACGTCGTGCGTGACGACGATCTGGGTGATCCCGGTCGAGCAGAGACTCTTCAAGGTGTTCGCGACCTCCATCTTGAGCGACGGGTCGAGCGCGGAGGTCGGCTCGTCGTAGAGGAGGACGCGCGGCTCCATGCAGAGAGCGCGCGCGATCGCGACCCGCTGCTTCTGGCCGCCCGAGAGGTGGTCGGGGTAGGCGGCCTCCTTCTCCTTCAACCCCACCTTCGCGAGGAGCTCGCGGCCCTTCGCCTCGGCGTCGGCGCGCGAGACGCCCTTCACCTGGATCGGCGCGAGCGTGAGGTTGTCGAGCACGCGGAGGTGAGGGAACAGCTCGAAGCTCTGGAAGACGAGGCCGACCTTCGAGCGGAGCTGGGCGCGCGCGGCGAGGCGCGCCTTCTCGTCCGAGCCCTCCGTCCCCTTGACGACGATGCCGTCGATCTCGATCTCGCCGGACTCGAAGGCCTCGAGGCCGACGAGGCACCGGAGGAGCGTCGTCTTCCCCGCGCCCGAGCCGCCGAGGAACGCCGCGAGCGTGCCGGGCTTGAGCTCGAAGTCGACCCCCTTGAGGACGGGCGGCGCCGAGCCGTACTTCTTGACGAGGTTCTTGACCCGGATCACGTGGCTCGCCTCAGGTGCTGGCCCATCCGCTGCTCGACCCAGCGCGCGAAGCGCGAGAAGGGCAGGCCGAGGAGGAGGTAGATGATCGCGCAGAGCGCGTAGAACCCGCGGCTGTCGCGCGTCGCCGTCGCGGCCGTCTGCGCCTCCTTGAGGAGCTCGTTGATCGTGATCGCCGAGACGAGCGAGCTGTCCTTGAGGAGGGCGATGAAGTCGTTCGTCGCGGGCGGGATCGCGATCCTCACGGCCTGGGGCGCGACCACGAAGCGCACCGCCTGCCACGTGGAGAGGCCGAGGGACCACGCGGCCTCGACCTGGCCCGTGGGCACGCTCTCGAGGCCGGCGCGGTAGTTCTCCGCCTCGGCCGCCGCGTAGTTGAGCGCGAGGCCGAGGATCCCGGCGGTGATCGGCGAGAGGTGGATCCCGAAGTCGGGGAGGCCGAAATAGATGAAGTAGAGCTGGACGAGGAGAGGCGTGCCGCGGAACAGCTCGATGTAGCAGTAAGCGAGGATCGAGATCGGCCCTGGCCCGTAGCGTCGAGCCAGGGCGAGCGTCATGCCGAGGAGCACCGCGAGCACGAAGGACGCGAGCGAGATCCCGAGCGTGACGCCCGCTCCCTTGAGGAGGGCCGGGATGCGGATCGGGTAGTCCTTGATCCGCTCCGCGAGCGGGCGGTTCGAGACGCTCCGGATCCAGTAGTCGTAGCCGTCCGGGTGCGCGGGCGTGCGCGGCGCGGTGTCGCCGAGGAGGATCGCCGTCTCCGCGTTCCAGAGGTTCCACTTCTCGTAGATCGCGCGGAGCTTCCCCTCCGTGCGCATCTGCTCGAGCGCCTCGTTGACCGCCTCGCAGAGGCGCGCCTGGCCCTTGCCGCACGCGATCACGTAGCGCAGCTCGCCGAACGGCTGCTTGACGACGTGGATCCCCTGCTCGAGCGGGGCGTAGTAGATCGCCGTCGGCTCGTCGGTGAGGACGGCGTCCGTGCGGCCCTGGGCGAGCTCCTTGTAGACGCTCTCGAAGCCGGCGGTGTACCGGGCCGGCTCGGCGCCCGCGTCCTGGGCCATCTTGTCCGCGAGCGTGTCGGGGAGGACGCCGATCCGCTTCCCCTTGAGCTGGTCGAGCGCCTTCACATCGACCGTGCCGTTCCGCTGCGCGAGGCGCATCGTCGCGACGTAGTAGGGGTGCGAGAGCTCGCAGACGCGGCGCTTCTCGCCCGTCTGCTCGATGCCGTTGATCGCGAGGTCGGCGTCGCCGCCCCGGTTCACGAGCTCGAGGAGCGACTGGTAGTCGCACTGGACGAACTTCGACTTGACCCCGAGCCGCTTCGCGATCTCCTCCGCGATCTCGGTCTCGAAGCCGATGTACTTGCCGGTCTGCCGCGGGTCCTCGAAGACGAACGGGACACCACCCGACGCGTCGGCCGTCCACCGGAGCTCGCCTCGCTTCTTGACCTCCTCGAGCGCGTCGGCGCCGCGCGCGCTCGAGGCGCACGTGAGGAGGAGGAGGACGACCGCGAGTACCCTCAATCTTTGCCCTTCTGCCCGACGAACCGGTCGCGCTCCTCGCGGAAGAGGACGTTGAACGTCGTCAGCGTCCCGTAGCAGCGAGTGATGTAGCCCTGCATGACCGACTTGTCCTCGGCCGAGAGCTTCTCGTGCGCGTTCACCTTCTGCTCGAGGACGCGGAGCTGGTCGCGGAGCCGGACGATCTTGGAGAAGAACTCCTTGATCGGGACCTCCTTCGACTGGACGGCCGCGTCCTTGGGCTTGAGGACGAGCGTCCCGTTCGCGAACTTCGGCGTGATCTCGGGCGCGCCCGGGGCGCTCTCCTCGAGGACCTCCCTCAGCGCGCGCTTGAGGAGGCCGTAGTCGATCTCGACCTTCGTGGGCTGGTCCATGGGGTGAGAACTCTACCAGACCGCCGGGGCCCTGGACGGAAGACGCCAGATCGGCAAAGATGACCCGATTGCGGGAGATGCTGTGACGGCCGACAAGGAATTCGAGAAGTTCCGCGAGAAGAAGCTGAACGAGCGAGCCGCGGAGAAGACCGAGGGCGACGCCATGTTCTTCGGCTCCTTCAAGAAGAAGGAGGAGCCCGAGGACGGCCCGAAGAAGATCAAGCTCTCGGACCTCGCGATCCCCGGCCAGGACGACCGTCCCGACAACGTCCCCAAGGTCGGCGAGAGCCTGAAGCTCATCGACATCGCGCTCGGGAACGCTCCCGGCGGTCCGGCGCGCCCGGCCGGCAAGGGCGCGCCCCCGCGGCCGGGCTCCAGACCCGGTGCCCCGCAGCCGCCTCGCCCGGGTCAGCCGCGCCCGACCGGCGCGCAAGCACCTCAGGGCCAGCGCCCGCCCACGGTGGCGCGCCCCTCCCAGCCCGCACCGGGACGTCCGGGACAGCCGGCACCGGGACAGGGCCGTCCGACCGCGCGCCCCGGCGCTCCGCAATCCGGCGCGCCGCGGCCCGGTCAGCAGACGCTGCGCCCGGGCGCGCCCGGTCAGAAGCCCGCGGGCGGTCCCGCGACCGGTCCGCAGAAGCGGCCGACGAACCGTCCGCTCATCCCGCCGGGAGGGCCGCCGCCGTCACGGCCTGCTCCGCCGCCGCCCGGCTTCTCGGACCGGGCCAACACGGCCGCCTCGGAGCGGCTCGAGAAGGCGGACCACTTCGAGGACACCACGTTCGTCGAGGCGACGGAGCATCGAGACCCGTACGAGTTCCAGGACGAGGGGAGCACCGGCGACGACTTCGCCGACGACGCGCGCCTCGAGTCCGGCCGTCCCGGGAGCGCGCCGCGGCGCGCCGACCCTTCGAAGACGTCGTCGGGGCGCCACAAGCGCCCGAAGCCGCCCGGGTCGGGACCCGACCCGGGGAAGACGAGCTCGCGCCGCATGAAGCGCGGCCCGTCCGGACGCTAGCTCACTCGATCGGCCAGGAGTCGAGGACGCTCCCGGTCGAGACGGCGCACGGGCGCCCTCCTACTCGACGTTCCGCCAGACCGAGACGACGCTCGTCCTGTCGTCGCCGCCCATGTTCGCGGCGACGCCGACGCGCGGTGCCTTCGCGACCTGGTAGCCGCCCGCGCGGCCCTTCATCTGACGGAAGAGCTCGTAGGTCTGCTTGACGCCCGTGGCGCCCACCGGGTGCCCGAACGCCATGAGCCCACCACCCGTGTTCACCGGGATCCGGCCCGTGAGCGTGGTCGCGCCCTCGCGCACGAGCTTCTTCGCCTCGCCCCGCTCGGCGAACCCGAGCGCCTCGTACATGAGGAGCTCCGTGATCGAGAAGCAGTCGTGGACCTCGGCGATCTGGACGTCCTTCGGCGCGACGCCCGAGTCGGCGTAGGCCGCCTTCGCGGCGCGCTTGGTGATCTCGAGCTCGAGGAGGTCCTTCGGGCCCTCGATCCGGCCGGCCGCGTGGCCGTAGCCGAGGAGCTCGATCGCGTCCTTCGCCTTCTTGTTCGCCTTCGCGAGGCCCTTCTCGGAGAGGAGCACGATCGCCGAGCCGCCGTCCGAGACCTGGGAGCAGTCCGAGACCTTGAGGTGCGGCTTGTACTCCGCGTTCTCGAGGAAGAGCGGGTTCTTGTCCGAGGCCTCGCGCGCGGCCTCCTCGCTCATCTTGTAGGCCTTCATGTGCGCGAAGGGGTTCTTGTTGGCGTTCGCATACGCCTTGGCGACGACCTTCGCGAGGTCGCCCTCCTCGAGCTTGAAGGCCTCCTTGTAGACCTTCGAGCGGCGCGCGAAGAGGCACGGGAACGTGAACGAGTCGATCTCGCGCTGCGTGCGGAAGTGAGCGGCGCGCGCGAGGTACTCGGCGCCCTGCTTCGCGTTCACGGTCGTCTGGACCTCGGAGCCGACCACGAGCACCACGTCCGCGCCCGCCTGGATCGCGTCCACGCCCGCGAGGACCGCGAGGCCGCCCGACGCGCACGCGCCCTCGACGCGCATGATCGGCTTGCCGTCGAGGTCGGGGTGCGCCGACGCGAGCACGGCGCCGAGGTGTCCTTGCTGCGAGAAGAGCTCGCCCGCGAAGTTGCCGACGTACGCCTTGTCCACGTCCGCCGCCTGGACTCCCGCCTCCGCGAGCGCCTCGAGCGCGGGCTTGCGCGTGTAGTCCTCGAGCGTCGGGTTGTCCTTCTTCCCGAAGTCGGGGTGGTTCTTCCAGATGAAGTCCGGATGGAACTTGCCGATGAACGGCGTGTGAGCGCCACCGGCGAGATAGACCTTGCGTGCGAGCTTCATGAGATCGGCCTCCGCGGAGACCGACAATTTATCACGGGAGCCGCTTCGGGAGCGGCGCGGGGGAGACCGGGGGGACGGCGCCCAGGTGAAGCCCCGTCGCCTTCCGCTTCTCCTCGCGCCACGGGGTGGCCTTCCTCGCGAGGTCGCCGTAGCTCGACTGGAGCTTCGGGGCGCGCGGGCTCTGCCCCGTCGGGAAGGTCTTCCCGATGAGCGGGATCGTCAGATCGCGGTCGTCGCCGAACGTCCCCGTGTAGCTCCGCCAGTCGAAGCCGTTCTGAACGTAGAGCGTCGCCGGCCCGTCGAGGTCGTAGATCCGGAGCGGCTTCTCCCACGAGCGCCACTGGTAGCCGTTCCCGAGGAAGAACTCGTCGTGGATGATCCACGGCGCGTAGTGATTCGGGTCCTTCCACCAGCCCGGCTCGGGGTAGCTCGCGTGCTTCCCGGCGGCGACGTAGACGACCGGGTGCGTGCCGTCCACGAGCTGGAAGTCGCCCTTCTCGACTGAGCGCGGCGCTCCGTGCGCGGTGTAGTAAGCGCGGCGGATCTCCGTCCGGATGTACGCGCCGCCTTTCCCGCGCAGGACGCTCAACGCGATCGACATCTGCTCCCAGTCGCCCACGTGCCCCGCGAGGTCGAGCTTCGGCCCGAAGCCCACGTTCGTCACGCGGTCGCGCGAAGCGTCCTGTCCGTAGAAGAGCCAGTACTGGATGACGAGCCGCTCCTCGGACGAGCCGTCCTTGGCGGTCATCTTCCCCTCGTCGAAGACGTGGAAGTAGACCGGCGCCTCGCCGGGCGCATCGCCTGCCATGCGAGCGGGGACGTGGCGGATCGCGTCCTTCGCGATCTCGATCTTCCGGACGAGCGGACGCGTCTGGTTCACGCCCGGCGTCTTGCCGTTCGACTCGCGCGTGACGACGCGCGCGCGTCCCGACCGGAGCTGGTGGAGCCAGCCCCCGACCGACATGGGGAAGTAGTCCTCGCTCTTGTTTCCGGGCGAGGAGTCCCCCGGGGCGAACGCGTTGAAGCGGTAGAGAGGCGCGTGGAGTCGCGCGAGGTCGATGCGAGAAGGACCGCTCGCCGTGTTCTGGGCGAGGCACTGGGCAGCGAGGAGCGCGGCGAGGGCCGAGCTCGCGGCGGCGAGGAGACGCATGAAGGGCAAACTCTCTCGCGGGCATGGAGCAAGGCTGTTGCCGCCGAGAGTGAAGCCCGAAACGTCTCAGACGGGTGGCATGGAGGGGGTTGGCGAGCCGGCAGCGGGAAAACGTCC
>CAZYLP010000068.1:0-9901 GCA_964648345.1 uncultured Planctomycetota bacterium | reverse complement strand
CACTCACCGACGCGGTCATCGCGAGAGAACGAGAACGAGAACGAGTGAAGAGAGCCGCCCCCGCCGGACAGGGGGTGGGATTCCCGTCCGGCGAGAGCGGAATGGGTTTTCTGTCGAGCTAGATCGACGCTTCCCAGGGGCTGCCGCCCGAGCCGAGGAGCGGGGCGAGCTCGGAGCGGCACTGGGCGGCGAGCGCCTCGCTCGCGGCGCGGGCGCCGTTCGCGAGGTCCTGCGGCTTGCCCTTCCGGGCGCGGAGCGCCTCGATGAGCATCGCGAGCTTGGCGCCCACGAGCTCCTTCGTGCGGACGGCGACGTGCGCGATCCGGCTCGCCGCGAGGGCCGCGAGGCACTCCTCGCGGAGCACTCCGAGGCGCGCGCCCGCGTCCTTCGGCCACTCGCCGCGGTCGAGCGCGGCGACGATCGAGGCCAGCTCCTTGCCGAGCTCGTCCACGACCGTCGCGAACGCCCGCGGCGCCGGAGCCCGACCCGCCGGCTTGCCCTTCGCGGAGCCCGAGAGGGCGATCCACTCCGCCGGGGCCTCCATCTCCTCGCCGCCCTCGGGCATGTCCAGCGCATCCGCGAAGGCCTCATCCGAGCTGGCGACCGCATCGCGGCGCGCGCGGCCACCACGCGGCATGTTCATCCCGCCGCCCTTCGGGGTCGAGTCGAGCTCGAGGTCGAGCGCGAACGGGTCCTGGCCGCCGCCGCCGCCACCGGCCGCGGCCGACGGCGGCGGCGCCCCGAGCGGATCCGGTGCGATCAGCTCGGCCATCTTGAACGCCGGCCCGTCCTCGTCGTCCCCGAAGACGACCCTCTCGTTGGCGCGGATCGAGGCGGGCGGCGGCGGAGGCCCCATCTTCCTGAAGCTGGACCCCGGAGCCGCGGGCGAAGCCGGCGGGACCGGCGCCCGACCGGTGAGCCTCGGAGCCGGGCCCCGCGCCGCCGGGGGCGGGCCGGCGTCCTTCCTGAAGGCGACCTTCGACTTCGAGACCGCAATCGCGCTCTCGTGCTTCTGCTCCCCGTCCCACTGGTCCGGGGTCTCGACGGCCTGGACGACCGTGCGCCGCGCGAGCCGCTCCGCGACCTCGGAGTGGTCGATGACGATGAACGCCGTGAAGCGCGTGAGGAGCTGGTGCTCGAGCGCGAGGCCGAGGATCTCGGCGCGCGACGCCTCGAGCCCGCCGCCGGCGCCGCCGTAGGCGAGGCGGTAGCGGTCCTCGAGGTCCGAGATCCGCGACTTCGCCCAGAGCTGCGAGAGGGCCGCGAGGTCCACGGACTCGGCGCTCACGACCTGCTCGTAGACGCCGCCCTCGGCGCGCTTGGCGCGGATCTTGATCTGACCCTTCGTCGCGCGGCACTTGAAGAAGACCGACGCCGTCCTCCCCGCAAAGAGGTCGGGGAGACGCTCCGGCGTGATGCTCGCGCCGTCGAACCCCAGACCCCTGTCCTCGACCTCGATGTCGAGGAGGACGGGCGTCCCGATCTCCTTGCCGATGCGCGCGAGCGCGTCCTCGAGCCCCGCGCCCGGCGGACACAGCGTCGCCGTGCCGCGGCCGAGCTGGGCGAGCCGCCGCAGGAAGGCGGCGTTCACGGCCGTGTCGATCCCGAGCGTGAAGACGCGCACGTTCGCGAGGCGCCCCTCCACGCGGCGGAGGATCTCGGACTCGTTGCCGACCTCTCCGTCCGTCACGAGGACGAGGATCGGCAGGCGGTTCGCCGCCGGCTTGAGCTTCTGCATGCCGCCCGGGGCGAGGACGCCGCTCGTGTTCTCGAGCATCGAGAAGCACTCTCCGAGAGCCGAGTCGAGCTCGGTCCCGCCCGCCGCGGCGATCCCGTTCAGCACGGAGTGCGCGCGCCGGAAGCCGTCGCGGCCCGCGGCGATGAATCCGTCGGTGCACCAGGACGGCGAGTCGCTGAACGCGCAGAGCGCGAAGCGGTCGTGCGGCTGGAGCGTCTCGACGAGGCGGAGCACGGCGCGCTTCGCGGAGTCCATCTTCGGGCCCGCCATGGAGCCGGAGCGGTCGAGCAGGAAGACGACGTCGCGCGCGCCCTGCCCCTCGCGCACCTCGCGCGGCGGGACGAGCGAGAGGAGGCCGTAGCACTCGCCGCCCTTCTTCGCGACGAGGAGGACGGGCCGCTCCTGCGCGGCGGCCGTGCGCCAGCGGAGCACGAAGTCGCGGTCGAGGAGCTCGTCCTTCCGCGCCAGCGCGACCGTGAGGCGGCCGCCCGAGCCCGCGACCTTCGTCGCGTGCTGGGTGCAGCCGAGCTCGTCCACGGCGTCCGAGCCCAGGAGGTCGATCGTGATCCCGAGCGCGACGTCGCCGCGGAGCCCCGGCGCGAGCCGCGGCGGCGAGATGCGCGACGCGTCCGGGACGCTCGTCGTGTCCACCTCGGTGCCGTCGCCGAGCGACGCGCGCTCGAGGGGCTGGCCGGGGATGTACCGCGGCGCGACGACGAGCGGGATCCTGAGCTCCGTCTCGCCGTCGTCGAACGCGGGGAGGCGCTCGCTGTAGACCATCTTGATGGTCGCGATCGAGCGCGGCGGGAGGTTGCCCACCTTCACCGTGAAGACGTCGTCGCGCTCCTGCTCGAGGAGCGCCGCCTTCTTCCCTTGCTGGATGGCCGCGTCGTACTGGCGGCGCGCCTCGCCGCGCTCCTCGACGATGCCGACGAGCTGCTTCCCGTCCACGTGGAGCTCGAAGCGCGAGACCGCCGCGCCGCCCGGGAGCGGGAAGATGTAGACCGCCTCGAGGAGCTCGGCGTAGGTGTTCTCGAACGTCTGCTCGACCGTCACTTCGGCGACGCGCTCGGCGACCTGAGCGGAGAAGGAGACGGCACGGAGCGGGAGCGTGAAGCGGCGCGACTCGCGCGTGACGATGAGGCAGCCACAGCCGCACCGGTCGTCCTTCGCGGTGGGCGCGCGCCTGTCATCGATCAGCGTGAGAGCGTCGGCCATGGGACTCATCTTCACTTGCCTCTCTGGAAGGCGGCCAGCGCCGCCCGGAACCTCGCGACGAGGCCCTCGGGGTCATCCCCCGCGACCCACCCCTCGTCCGCGACGACCGTGAGACCCGGCGCGAGCACGACCTCGCGCACCGTCTTGATGGGGATGCCGATCTCCCGGACCTCCGCCGGGGGCGGAGGCCTGACGCTCGCGAGCACCGACTCGAGCTCTGCGTCGCTCTTGCCGTAGAGACGCTCCTGGATCTCGGCGAGCGGCAGCCGGAGCCTCTGGAGCGTCTTCACCGACAGGAGCTGGAGGAGATGACGCGGTCCGTACCGCGCCTTGTGCCCTTCGTACGAGAGCGGGCGATCGAGGATCCCGAGCGACTGATAGTAGCGCACGGTCCTAGGGTCCGCCGCCCGCGCCACCCGGCCATCGGGGAGCGCGTCCAGCAGCCCGAGATCGGCGAGCCGGGCCTCGGCCAGGCTCGAGAGCTCCTCGAGGGTCCAGCCAGGCGTCGGCTTGCTCACGTCCACGACACCAAGATTACAGCAAGACTCAGTTACTGTCAAGCTTACTGTAAACAATGTGGATCCCACATGGGAACAATGGCTTGGGCCATCGCCCGGAGAGGAATTCTTCACCGGTGGATGAGCTCGAGGACCCTGGCCTGCGCCTCGGAAGTCGTCGCGTCGCCCGCATCGACGGTCAGAGCCCTGATCCGCGCGTCGGTCGACTGGTTGAGGATCGCCGCCGCGGCCTGCGGATCGTTCTTCTCGAAGCAGGTCGCGATGCAGCGCCGGGTGAGCGGCCGGTCCCCGTCGCACACGCGCCCGACGAGCCTCAGGTCCTCGTAAGTGGCCAGGCCTCTCTCGAGCGCGACGACGGCGTTCTCGCTGAACCGAGGATCGACGGATGCCTGCAGCAGCAAGAGCTCGGGCTGCTCCGGGCTCGCGGCGACGATCCTCGCCGCGCCAGCGGCGGAGATTCGCCTCCCCGGGCCGCGGAACTCGCGGACCGCCGACGAGACGGAGGAGGCCTGCACTCCCGCCGTCCGGTCGCCGAGCGGGCAGCGGAGCGCGGCGCACGCCGCCGAGATCGTCGCCTCCTCGTCGCCGAGGGTCGCGTAGAAGGAGACGCGCCGCTCGAACGTGCGCGAGGCGTCGAGCTCGTGCGCGCCGGCGGACATGCTCTCGACGAACGCGACCGTGGCTTTCGTCGCGACCCCGGAGCTCGCCATGGACACCGCGATGCCGATCGCCTCGGTCGAGTTGCGCGCGAGGGCCTCCGCGCCGTCCTCGATCGCGGCGGCGACGTACTCCCACTTCACGTCGGGCTGGACGTGGGACCAGAGCGCGTACGAGCTCGCGACCGCCGGGAGGTCGCGCGGGCGCATGGCCGTGAGCCCCAGGCGGGCGGCGACCTCGCGAAGCAGGAGCACCTCCTCGTACGTCGCCATGACCCTCTGCAGGGTAGAGAGGTTGTCGGGGGCGTCGAAGATGCGCTCGATGCGGGCGTTCACGCCGGCGGCCGCGAGCGCCCTCTCCGCCTCGGGGAGCGGCTGCCCCTGGCCGGCGACGCGCGCGCGGTCGACGCAGCGCCGCGCCTCGACGATGGAGCCGGCCGTCCGCGAGAGGATCGCCGCGGCGCGCGCCAGCTCCACGCTCGCCAGCTTGAGGTCCGCGCGAGAGGCGGGCGGAGTCGGGGCCGGCGGAGCCGGCGCCGGCGGGGTCCGCGGCGTCGGCCGAGGCTCGCGCAGCCGGCTCGCGACGAGCACCCCGCCCGCGGCGAGGAGCAGGAGAGATATGGCCAGGCCGGTCATCGCCCGCTGCGACGCTCCGGGCTGCGCGTCGAGGCCCTTCTGTCCGGGGGCCGCGATGAGCCGCTCGAGGTCCTCGGCGAGCTCTCGGGCCGTCGCCTGCCTCTGCGCGGGCCTCGGGGCGAGCGCGCGCGTGATGATCACCCGCACCAGGACCGGCACCGAAGCGGGGAGAGCCTCCGCGGCGCCGACCTCCTTCTTCTCGAAGATCTCGACGCTCGCCCTCCCCGTGACCGGAGGCGCGCCCGACACGAGCTCGTGGAGGAGGGCGCCGAGCGCGTTGACGTCCGCCGTCACGTCCACCGAGAGGCCCGCGAGCTGCTCGGGCGGCATGTAGACCGGCGTCCCGAGCACGGCCCCCGTCTCGGTCAGGGACGCGGCGTTCATGTCGCGCGCGACGCCGAAGTCGGAGAGCCGGGCGCGGCCCTCGGCGTCGAGGAGGACGTTGTCCGGCTTCAGGTCGCGATGGATCACGCCGACCCCGTGGCATCGCTCGAGCGCACGCGCGAGCCGCGCCGCGAGGGCGACCGCCTCGGCCCAGGGGAGAGCGCCCTCCGCCGCGAGCTTGGCGCGGAGGGACCGCTCCATGAGGCCCATGGCGAAGAAGACCCGCCCCCGCGTGACCCCGATCTCGTGCACGGGCACGACCACGTCGCCGCCGACGCGAGCGAGCGCCTCCGCCTCGCGCCTGAAGCGAGCGAGCCCCTCCGGGTCGCCCGCGACGTC
Source organism: uncultured Planctomycetota bacterium (assembly GCA_964648345.1). Taxonomy (GTDB): domain Bacteria; phylum Planctomycetota; class J058; order J058; family JACQDU01; genus CAZYLP01. Next base: position 4,412 of record CAZYLP010000068.1, on the reverse strand, counting down.
GAGGAGCTTGACCGCCCGCGCCGCGCCCGTGACGCGGTGGCGTCCGAGCCACACCGTGCCCATGCCTCCGCGCCCGAGCTCGCGCTCGAGGATGTAGTCGCCCGCCGCCGCGGGGGCGGGGCCCGCGGCCGCACCGGACGCCGCGGGGTCCGCCGGCGGCGCCGAGGGCCACGTGGAGATGCGGCCGCGCTCGGCGCGGACCGTGCGCAGGACCTCGGCCGCGACGTGGCGGTCGAGGAGACCCTTCGCGCAGAGGAGCTGGGCGACCGACGTCTTCTGCGAGTCCGTGGCCGAGCGCTCGGCGGCGACGCGCGCGATCGTCTCCGGATCGACGAGCTTGCGCGCGATGACCGTCTCGACGAACCGCCGGTCGGTGTCCGGGCTGACGGTCCCCGCCGCTCCGGTCATCGAGCACCGCGCCTCGCTGCCGCTCGTCTCATCGCTCGAGCGCCTCGGCGACCGCGGCGAGCTCGTCCGGCGTCCTCGCCCTGCGGAGCGTGGCCCCGGCGTCGCGCGTCGCCTGGTCGAGCGACTGCTCGAGGAGGAACGCGGCCTCCGTGCGCCGGCCCTTCCGGATGAGCGCGGCGCCCGTCCCCCGGACGAGCCGCCTGTCGGGTCCGATGATCCGGACCGCGCGCTCCGTGTCGGTGTCGTGGATGAAGCCCGCGAGGAGCGCCTCCGCCGCGTCGGCGAGGCGCTCGGGCACCAGCTCGGCGCGGAGGAGGACGAGCTCGGGTGTCTCGCCGCCGGCCGCGGCGACGAGCGCCTCGACGCGCGCCGGAGGCAGCGGAGTCGCGAGCCGCTGGAGCATGATGGCGTGGACGACCTGCGACACCTCCTCGCGGGATGGCCGTGCAGGCGCGCTGTCCGCGAACAGCGCGATCGCAGCCTCGAGCATCTTCTCGCCGGAGCCGGCGAGCGCGTGGACCTCGATGCGCTTGATGAAGCAGCGCCGACGCTTCGGCTCGGGCGAGACGGCGCACGCCCGCTCGATCACGGCGACGGCGCGCTCGGGGACGGGCTTCTGTCCCAGCGCGCACTCGACGGCTGCGCTGGCCATCTCGTCGGCGACCTGCGGCACCTTCTCGAGCGCGACGAGCGCGGCCTCGAGGATCTCGTCCCAGTCCCGGTCCGGCCGGCCGCGGAGCCAGACGGCGGCGGACGCCGCGAGCTCCGCCTGCTCGATCGTGACGGGGATCCTCAAGGGGACGCGCTCCGCGATCGCGCGCAGCCACTTCAGCTCGCGGTACGCGGCGGCCGTCCTCTCGGAGGGCACGGGCTCCGCCCTCGCGAGGATCAGGTCGGTCCGCGCGTGGAGAGCCGCGTGGACCTTCGCGAGACCTTCGGCCGGGATCGAGCCGTCCGGACAGGCCTTGCGGGCCCGCTCGACGAGGCGCCTCGCCTCCTCGAGGGAGCCCGCGGGCGCCGCGATGACGCCCGCCGCCGCGAGGAGGTCGCGGTTGGCCGCGGCGAGGTCGTCCCCCGCCGTCCGGACCGGCTGGGGCAGCGGCGGCGCGGGCACTGGCGGGGGCGCGCGGAGGACGAGGACGACCGCCTCTCCGGCGAGGACCGCGAGGCCGGCGACGATGACCGCGACGAGGAGCTTCCGCCGGGAAGGCACGATCGCGAGCGTCTTGCCGGTCCACGAGCCCTCGAGGAGCCGCTCGAGGTCCGACGCGAGCTCGCCCGCGGTCGCTTGGCGGTCCTTCGCGGCCGGCGCGAGCGCGCGCGCGATGATCGCCGCGAGCGCGGCCGGCGTCGTCGCGGGGAGCGGCTCGCTCGAGGAGCTCTGCTTCGCCTCGAAGACCTCGAAGACCGACTTCCCGGAGAAGGGCCGCTCGCCCGAGATGAGCTCGTGGAGGAGCGCGCCGAGCGCGTAGACGTCGGCGCGCGCATCGACCTTGAGGCCCTGGAGCTGCTCGGGCGGCATGTACACCGGCGTCCCGAGGACCGTCCCCGTCTCGGTGAGCGACGCGCCCGTCAGGTCGCGCGCCACCCCGAAGTCCGCGAGCCGTGGCCGCCCCTGCGTGTCGAGGAGGACGTTGTCGGGCTTCAGGTCGCGGTGGATGAGCCCGACCGCGTGGCAGCGCTCGAGGGCGCGCGCGACCTGCGCCGCGATCCTCACCGCCTCCCGCCACGGGTACGGCCCCTTCTCGTTCAGCCGGGTCCGCAGCGAGCCGCCGCTCATGACCCCCATGACGAAGTAGATCCGCCCGCGCGCGACGCCGATCTCGTGGACGGGGACGACGACGTCGCCGCCGACGCGCGCGAGCGCCTCCGCCTCGAGCCGGAAGCGCGCGAGGCGCTCCGCATCGCCGATGCCGTCGAGGAGCTTGACCGCTCTCGTGGCGCCGGTCTTCTCGTTCCGGCCGAGCCACACCGAGCCCATGCCGCCGCGCCCGAGCTCCCGCTCGAGCACGTAGTCGCCGACCCGCGCCGGGGCCACGCCCTGATCGACCGTCGTCTCGGCGTCGCGCTCGCCCGGCCCGTCGTCGTTCGGCCCCTTGTCGTTCGGCCACGTCGAGTCGCGCGCCCGCTCGGCGCGCACGTCGCGCAGGATCTCGGCCGCCGTCCGCCGGTCGAGGAGCCCCTTCGCGCAGAGGAACTCCGCGAGGGACCCGACGGTCTTCCCGAGCGCCAGCTCCTGCTCGTGCTCCGAGGAGATGCGCGACACCGTGTCCGCGTCCACGAGCTTCCGCGCGATGACGCTCTCCACGAAGCGCTTGTCCGTGTCCGGGCTGAGGGCCGCCTGCTCGGTCATCGTAGCCCGTCCAGCCTCTCGATGAACGCCTTCTGCTCGGCCGGGCTCCGCGCCGCCCTCGCCTCGGCGGCGAGCGCGCGGATCGGCTCGTTCGACGAGCGGGAGAGCACCCAGCCGGCGAGCTCGAGGTCGCCCTTCTCGAAAGCGAGCTCGAGGAAGCGGCGCCGCAGCGACGCGTGCGCGACGACGATGTCCGCGGCGCTCTCGCGGTAAGGAGCGTCGCGGAGCCCGGCGGCGAGGGCGACCGCGATGTCCTCTCGCCGCGCGGGGTCGTAGCGCCCTCGCAGGAGGACGAGCTCGGCGGCCCCACCCGATGCCTCGACGAGCGCGTCCAGCTGGTCCGGCGCGAGGTCCGTCTCGAACCGCGCGAGGTCCACGGCACGGAGGACGGAAGCGGCGACATCGGGGCTCCTGTCGGCGGCGAGGACCTCGGTCGCCGCAGCGACCATGGCGACCTTGTCTCCGACGAGGCCGAAGAACTGCACGCGCCGGAGGCGGCACTCGCTCCGCGCGATCGCGGGCGCGACGTCGCACGTGCGGTCGATGAGCGCGCGCGCGACGGGAGGCGTATCCTTGCGGAGGTCGGAGGCGGCGTTGCGCGCCCAGCCGGCGACCTCCTCGGCCACCTCGGGGACGTAGTCGAGGAGCAGATGGCCCGCCTCGAGGGCTCCCTCCCAGTCGGGAGGCCGCTGGTTCTTCCGCCAGTGATGGTAGGCGCTCACGACGGTGAGGCTGTCCCTCGTCATCGGGATCGGCGAGCCGAGGGCGTCGCCGATCTCCTTCAGGACGCGGAGCTCGTGATAGGGCTTCGCGAGATGTGCGCCCACGTGCGGGTCCACCGTCGCGATCGCGGCGAGCCGCTTCTGGATCGCCTCGTTCACGAGGCGGAGCCCGTCGGTCGGGACGCTTCCAGGAGAGGCCTTCCGCGCGCGCTCGACGCAGAGGGCGGCCTGATCCACGGACCCCGACCCGATGTGCGCGGCCGCCATGACGAGCTCGCGGTTGGCGGCCGCGATCCGCTCGCCGGCCGTCGGCCCCGTCGGGGCCACGGGCGCGGGCGGGCCCGGAGGCGGCGAGGGAGGCACCGGCGGGACACCGCGCCGGGGTGCGAGCACGAAGATGGCGACCTCGATGGCGAGGACCGCACAGGCGGCCGCGAGGACGGCGCCCAGGACCTTGATGCGCCGCGGGGCGCCGCCGGTCGTCTTCGACGGCGAGGCCGCGAGGAGACGTTCGAGGTCCTCCGCGAGCTCGCGCGCAGAGCTCTGACGGGCCCCGGGCTCGGGGGCCATGGCGCGCGCGATGAGCGCCGCGAGGTCGGCCGGCGTGTCGGGCGGCAGCGGCTCGCTCGACGAGGACTTCTTGGCCTCGAAGACCTCGTAGATCGAGGTCCCGGAGAAGGGCCGCGAGCCCGAGATGAGCTCGTGGAGGAGCGCGCCGAGCGCGTAGACGTCGGCACGCGCATCGACCTTGAGGCCCTGGAGCTGCTCGGGCGGCATGTAGACCGGCGTCCCGAGGACGGTCCCCGTCTCGGTGAGCGATGCGCCGGTGAGGTCGCGCGCGACGCCGAAGTCGGCGATGTGCGGCCGTCCGCCGGTGTCGAGGAGGACGTTGTCGGGCTTCAGGTCGCGGTGGATGAGCCCGACCGCGT
>CAZYLP010000067.1:0-17088 GCA_964648345.1 uncultured Planctomycetota bacterium | reverse complement strand
CCGGCCACGTGATGCCCGGAGTGGCTCAGGATCCCTTGCTGCTCCTGCTGCCGCGCCTTCGTGCCGTTCGTCCAGCCCGCCGGGTCGTCCTTCCCCATGAGGAAGCGCTCGAGCCAGCTCGTGTAGTAGCGCCGCGCGAGCTGGGCCTGGGTCCCGTTTCCGATCATGAAGACGTGACCCGCGCCGCTCACCTCGACGTACTGGCGCTCGGGGCTCCTGACCGCCGCCGAGTAGAGCGGCCGCGTGTAGCTCTCGCGCGCGAGCCAGTCGGACGAGCCCGCGAGGACGAGGAAGGGCGTCTTGATCGCGCCCGCGCTCGCGAGGACCGACGACCAGTGCCACTGGTTCACGGGCGCCATGGCGACGACCGTCTTCACCCGCGCGTCCTGCGCGCCGAGCATGGTCACGCACGCGCCGCCGTACGAGTGGCCGACGAGGCCGATCTTGTTCATGTCGAGCTCGCCGAAGACCCCGCTCGACGTACGGCCGTTCAGCTTCCCGAGCTCGGTGATCGCGTCCTTCATCTGGTTCGCCCAGGTCTGGGTGTTCGTGCCCATGATGTTGGGCTGGGAGTAGAGGACGGCCGCGAAGCCGCGCGAAGCGAGGTGCTCCGCGATCGACTCGTAGTGCGAGATCGAGTAGGCCCAGCCCTGCCCGAACACGACGACGGGCCGCGCGAAGGACCCCGCCGCGGGGAGGCGGATGTCGATCGACGTGGACGAGCCCTGGACCGTGATCGTGTAGCGCTGCGAGCGGGTCGCGAGCGGCCCCTTCGCCGCCGGGTCGCTCTGCGCCCGGGCGGAAGTGGCCGCGAGGAGTACGAGGGCGAGGCTCGACGCGAGCCTCGAGACATTGGTGTGACTCATGAGAACACCTCTTCGCGAAGTGCCTTCGCAAAGAGGGGCGCGCTCGCGTGCGGAGGGCCAAGAGCCGCGCGGAGAAGCGTCGCGATCTCCGGTGTCCGGAGTCCACCCTAAACCTGCTTTACGTACTGGAAGCGTTGTTTCCGGGCGTCAAGGAGCAGTTACGTCCTCGCCGAGCAGCTTCGAGAGGTAGGCGATCTCCGCGTCGTAGTCCTTCTTCGAGAGCGCGTAGGACCAGACCTCGTCCCTGAGGTAGCCCGCGACCTTCCGTTTCCCGCGGTAGACGAGCTTCTTCACGTTGTCCACGGGGAGACCGAGCTCCTTCGCGATCTCGGCCTGCGGCTTCTCATCGACCACGAAGCGCTTGAGCACGTCGTAGGTGCTCGGGTGCTCCTCGGAGAGGCGCGCGAGCCCGCGCTTCACGAGGTTGGAGAGCCACTCGCGGTCGAAGTCGTCGTCCTCCACGGCCGGGGAGGCCGGGTCGAGCTCTCCCAGGGCCTGGACCTTCCCGGCGCCGCGCTTCCGGGCTCCTTGCTTCTCGAGGTGCTTGAGGAGCTTGTTCCGCGCCACGGCGAACACGAGCCCTCTAAACGACCCTGCCTCCGCCTTCGCGCCCTGGAGAGCGCTCGCGACGAGCCCGAGGAGCGCCTCCTGGGCCACGTCCTCCGCGTCGCCCTTGAGCCCGCGCCGTTCGAGCCACGCGAGGATCGCGGGACGGTACTTCCCGCAGAGAGCCTCGATGGCCTTCGCGTCGCCGGCCTGGGCGGCCTGGACCAGCGTCCAGCGCGTCGCGGAGAGATCAGCCACGCGACCTCGACCTTCCTTCCTCGGGGGCCGGAGGCGGGGGACGGCGATCGCGCGGCGGCGGACGGCGATCGCGGGGCGGGGGAGGGCAGTGCTCGGGGCACCGCGGGCCGTGCTCTCCACGCGGCGGCGGGGGAGGTCCTTCGTGATCGCCGCGCGGCGGGGGCCCGCGGTCGTCACGCGGCGGCGGGCCGCGGTCGTCACGCGGCGGCGGGCCGCGCTCATCGTCCTCTCGAGGAGGCGGGGGCGGACGATCGTCGCGCTCGCGGGGCGGCGGCCCGCGGCGGCGGCCCTCTCCGCGCCCGTCGCCTTCCCACGCGGCCGCGTTCACCTCGACCGGCTCGAGGAACCGCTCGTTCCCCGCCGGCAGCGGCGCGGCCGGACGGCCGAACGCCACTCCGCCGAACCCGACTCCGAGCACGAACACGCCGACGGTCTGCAGCAACGGCCTCAGCCAGCTTCTCCTCGGAGCACGCACGGGCGTGTGATCGAGGTCGCCGCGCCGCAAGTGACCCGCGAGAAGGCGCTCCGCGAATCGATCCAGGTCCGACACCACCAGCACGCCGTCCATTCGTCTGCTCCTTGAACCGTATCGGGGTCGTGGGATCTCGGGCAAGTCAGTCGGCGACCGATCGCCGTGAAGGTCGCCGCGATCACGGCGAGCGTCGCGGTCCGAGGTGCCCAACCGGTCTCCATGACAATCTCCCCGCAGAGGAGATCCGGTTCCGACGGCCGAGGTGCCCGGGAATCCGGATTCCGTCAAGTGGTGGAGCTGTCAGGCTTTCCAGACACCCGCGACACGGACGAGAGGGTTGTCGTGGACGACGGCGACGTTCTCGAGGTCGAGCCCGAGGTCGAGCGGACGGATCGGGTCGCTCCCGAGAGCGAGCGCGCGCTCGAGGGCGCGGTGGAGCTGACCGACGTTCCCGGGGAACGGGTGCGCGTCGAGGACGGCCCACGCGTCGGCGTGGAGCGCCGGCCGCTTCGAGCCGTGCGCGGCGATGAAGTGGTCGACGAGGAGCCGCAGGTCCTCGCGCCGCTCGCGGAGCGGAGGGCTCAGGATCTCGAGCGCGGAGAGGCGGTAGTAGAGGTCCTGCTTGAAGCGCGACTCGGTGACGAGCTTCGAGAGGAACTGGGGCGAGCCGGCGACGAAGCGGAAGGGGAGCTCTCCCTGGAGGACCTTGAGGAGCTTCGGCTGGAGCGCGAGCGGGAGCTCGCCGATCTCGTCCATGAAGATGGTGCCGCCCGCGGGGGCGCGGAGCGCGCCCTTCTCGTCGAAGAGCTCCGACTCGATGAGCTCGGGCGGGAGCGCCGCGGCGTTGATCGGCAGGAAGGGGCCGCTCGCGCGCGGGCTCGCCTTGTGGATCGCGCGGGCGATGAGCTCCTTCCCCGTCCCCGTCTCGCCGAGGATCAGGACCGGGAGGTCCGTCGCGCCGAAGCGCACGATCTGCTCGAGGAGGCGGCGGTGAGCCGGGCCCTGCCCGATGATCTCGGGGAAGCGCTCCGCGACGTTCGTGACCTCGGAGCGCTCGAGGCGGCGCGTCCGCACGCGCGTCCTCTCCGCCTCGAGCTTCTGGTCCATGCGGATGAGCGCGCCCGTCGTCTTCGCCGCCGGAGGCGCGGTCGCCATGGGCGGCGCCGTGTTCCGGCAGCCGAGCCCGTAAGCGGCGTGGTGAGCGACGAGCGTGAAGGCGCGCCGGTCCTCGGGCGCGAAGTCCCCCTTCCGCACGACGACGAGCACCCCGTGCGTCCGGCCACCCGCATCGAGGGCGCGAGCCATGACGTAGGGCGGAGTCGTCTGTTCCGGGTCCTTCGTCGCGAGCGCGATCGTCGCCGCCTCGACGACACGAGAAGGCTCGTTCGCCGGCGGGGCCGCGACCGTGCTGTGCGAGATCGTCGGGGCGCCCAGAGCGTGGGCACGGAGGAAGTAGACCCTCTCTCCGCGCACGGCGGCGAGCACGGCCTCGAAGATGAGCGCCACGACCGAGTCCTCGGCCGTGGACTGCTGGATCTTCTTCGAGAGCTCGAAGCCGATCATGTGGGCGAGCTTATCACCGGCACGGGGGACGCACCCATGCCATACTCCGCCGCGTGAAGGCGGTACTCCGCGCGATCTACCAGAGCCCGGCGAAGGCGGGCGCCGTCGCGCTGATCGCGATCCTCCTCGCGTTCCCGAAGCAGCTCTCGCCGAGCGACTGGAACGGCGCCGAGGAGATCATGGCGGGCCTCTACACGATGCACGGGACGATCGTGCTCGTGTCGGTGTGGGTCGCGCACATAGTCCTCGGCCTCGTCCTCGGCGGCGCCGCCGACCTGATCCTCCGCTTCCACGACGCCGCCGCCTCCCGCGAGCGGACCTGGAAGAAGCGCTACGCGATCATCCTCGTCTCGGTGCTCGTCTTCCAGCTCTGGCGCATCGCCGCGTGCATCGCGAAGTGGCCGCAGCTCTACGCGCCCTGGTTCTACATGAAGGGCGGGTTCCTCCGCGGCGTGCAGACGACGCTCACCCACGGCCTGCCGCCCGGAGCGCTCGAGTGGGGCTGGCTCCTCGTCGGGCTCGCGGTCGTGGCTCCGCTGCGACGTGCGAAGGGCCGCGAGCTCGTGCTCGAGGGAGTGCGAGGAGCGTTCCGTGGCCGGAAGGGCGCGGTCTTCTCGGCCGCGCTCGTCGCGCTCGGAGCAGTGGTCGTCGTGCGCTCGCTCCCCGTGCCTCTCACGGACGACAAGCGGCCGAACATCCTCATCATCGGAGTGGACAGTCTCCGCGCCGACCGGGTGACCCCGCGCGTCGCTCCGCGCATGGCGGGGCTCGCCGCTCAGGGGGTCAACTTCGAGCGCGCGTACGTCTCGCTCCCCCGCACCTTCACGGCGTGGACGACGCTCCTCACGGGCCGCACGCCCGAGCACCACGGGATCCGGCACATGTTCCCGCGGCGAGCGCTCCGCGAGGGTCTCGGTCCGACTCTCCCGCGCGCCCTCCGCGCGCTCGGTTACTCCGCGACGGTCGAGACGCAGAACGGCCCGACGCCTCTCTGGGCGTTCGACTTCGGCTTCGAGAACGTGACTCGCCTCCGCGCGACGGACGTGCGCTTCGAGATCACGGGCGCGCTCACGCAGCGCCACGCGGCGCTCCTCCCGGTCAGCTCGACGCACCTCGCGCACAGGATCTTCCCTCCGCTCGCGCAGGACTGGTCGTGCTGCGAGCCCGACCGTCTCGCGGACCAGGTGTGCGCGTTCTTGACGCGCGACGCGCGGCGGAAGCCGTTCTTCCACGTCGCGTTCTTCAACGCGCCGCACATGCCGTACTCGGCGCCGTCGCCCTGGTACCGGAAGTTCACGAAGGACGACTACGTCGGGCCCTACAAGTACGAGTGCTACGCCTACCAGAACGGCGCCGAGTCCTGGTCCGACGCCGACATGGCGCAGTCGCACGCCCTCTACGACGGCTCGATCGCCTCGACGGACGAGGCGATCGGCCGGATCCTCGATGCGCTCGCGGACGCGGGTCTCAGGGACAACACGATCGTCGTCCTCCTCGGCGACCACGGCGAGAACCTGGGCGAGATGGGCCGCGGTTACGGTCACGGAGAGCACCTCCGCGGCGAGAAGGCGACGCGCGTCCCGTTCGTGATCGTGGACCCCGTCCACCGCTTCAAGGCGCGCTCGGTGTCGGGGATCGTGCGCGACCTCGATGTCGCTCCGACGCTCGCCGCGCTCGTGAGCACGACCGTGGCTCAGGTGGACGGCGTCGACCTCGGGCCGCTCCTCCGGGGCGAGAAGGACGACCTCGGCCTCGACGCGTTCCACGAGACCGAGCTCCCCTTCGGGCCCGAGGAGAAGGCGGCGATCGAGGCCGTCCCGTTCCCGAAGTTCCCGCGGTATCTCGTGCTCGACGGCGACGACGCCTCGGTCGATCCCAAGCTCGAGGACCTGATCGCCTTCGCGAAGCAGAGGGCGGTGCGCTCGGGGAAGTGGAAGCTCACCTACAAGCCGACGACGAAGGGCGCGCAGTGGAAGCTGTTCGACCTCGAAAGGGACCCTGAAGAGGAACAGGACGTCTCGGCGACCGAGACCGCTGCTTTCGAACTGTTGAAGGGGAAGCTCGTTGCCTCATTGAGTGGCACGGGGTGGACGTTGACGGATGGCTTCCTCGTCCCCAAGGGTGATTTCCAGATCCCTCGGTAGGATTTTTGCCACAGAGGTCACAGAGTGCACAGAGGAGTGGAGGACATCGCTCCGCCCTCTCGTCCGCCGAGGAACGGGCATCCAGGGTGCTTCTGCCGACTCTCTGTGACCTCTGTGAACTCTGTGGCAAAAATCGGTTCGGGATTGAGCCTCTGAGCGGTTAGAAACCTCTCCGTGCTGGAAGTCCTGCTCGTCTTCCTGAAGCTCGGCCTGACCTCGTTCGGAGGCCCCGTCGCGCATCTCGCGTATTACCGCGATGAGCTCGTCACGAGGCGGAAGTGGATCGACGAGGACGGCTACGCGGAGATCGTCGCGCTGTGCCAGTTCCTGCCCGGGCCCGCGAGCAGCCAGGCGGCGATCGCGCTCGGGATCGAGAGAGCCGGGCTGCTCGGAGGAGTGGCCGCCTGGGCCGGCTTCACGCTCCCATCGGCGGCGCTCATGGTCGCGTTCGCGCTCGGCCTCTCCGCGCTCGGAGTGAGCGCCGATGCGCCGTGGCTCCACGGGCTCAAGATCGTGGCGGTCGTGGTCGTCGCGCTCGCCGTGTGGGGCATGGCCGAGAAGCTGTGCCCGGACAGGCTCCGCGCTTCCTTCGCGATCCTCGCCGCGGCGGCGGCGATCACGACACAGGGAGGGCTCGCCCAGCTCGGGATCCTCGCGGTGGCCGGGCTCCTCGGGCGACTGCTCCTCCCCACGGAGCCGGCGAAGGAGCAGAGGCCGCTCAGGATCCCGATCGGGAGACGCGGAGCGGTCATCGCATGGGTCCTCTTCTTCGGGCTCCTCGGCGGCCTCGCGATCGCGGAGCGCTTGCTGCCCGGGTCGAGCCTCGACGCGGCGTCGCGCTTCTACCGCACGGGCTCGCTCGTCTTCGGCGGCGGGCACGTCGTGCTCCCGCTCCTCCAGAAGGAAGTCGTGGAGCCCGGGTGGGCGACCCGCGAGGAGTTCCTCGCGGGCTACGGAGCGGCGCAGGCGGTGCCGGGGCCGCTCTTCTCGTTCGCCGCGTACCTCGGAGCCGTGCTGCGAGTGGGGCCGGGGGGAGTGCTCGGAGCGCTGCTCGCGCTCTCGGCCCTGTATGCGCCCGCGTTCCTCCTCATCATCGGCGCGCTCCCCGCGTGGAGCAGGCTCAGGGCATCCGGCGGTGCTCAGGCCGCGCTCCGCGGCGCGAACGCGGCGGTGGTGGGGCTCCTCCTTGCCGCGCTCTACGACCCCGTCTGGACCAGCGGTATCAGGACTCCCCGCGACTTCACGATCGGGCTCCTCGCCTTCCTCCTCCTCGGCATCTGGAAGATGACGCCCTGGGTCGTGGTCGCGCTAACGGCCGTCTCGACACAGTTTCTGCCGAGGTGAGAAACCTCTCCGCCCGGAGACAGCGACGCCCGTAAGTAACTTGGGTTGGGCGAGAAGCGGGTTTGAGAGGGGAGAGAGTCATGAAGAAGTTCGTGCTCGTCGCCGCCGTCGCGCTCGTGTTCCTGACCAACGGTTGCGTCTTCCGTGGCCCCCGGGGTAGCGCCTCGTTCCGGTCGCCGCGCCACAGCGTTCATCTCCGCGTCCGTTGATTGCGTGAAGGCCAGCTTCCGGCCAACTTCTTGAACGGCAGGGGGACACCGATGCGCCGCAGACATGCGTGCTGCATCTCCGCGAGCGTTCTCGTCGCCGGAGCCCTCGCGGGCTCCACGCACGCGGAGACCGTGAAGGCGAAGACGCTCACGCGCACCGAGGACTGGGTCACCGTCACCGGCTCCCAGCTCCCTCGCTTGAAGGGGAAGCACAAGGACCGGATCCGCCTCTACGCGCAGAGGAACGGATCGCTCCAGCCGATCGCGTTCCAGATCGACGAGAAGAACGCCGAGGGGAACTACTGCTTCTCCGAGGGGCCGCAGGACCTCATCGTGAAGGACGCCGATGGCGGGCTCCTCGACGACAACGACGAGCTCGTCTTCATGGCGAAGGACTCGGGTGACCTCGCCACGGAGAGCGGCTTCCCGCCCGGGCAGAACGCGGTCCACCTGATCCAGCTCATCGACCCGAAGACGCAGCTCGTGGGCTGGGTCTACGCGTTCCACTTCGACGACCCGCCGGCGCGCTCGCCCAAGAAGTACGCGTGGTTCGAGAAGCAGGGCGAGACGATCATCTGGCACGGCGAGCGGTGGTTCTCGGACAACGCGAAGGCGCCGCAGAACGTGCTCCGCATGACGACGCTCAAGTTCGCGCGGCCCGAGGATGAGACGCCGGACTTCTCGAAGTCGGGGAGCGTCCTCGACTGCAGCAAGGTCACGCTCAAGCTCAAGAAGTGGTTCAAGACCCTCTCGTGGGACTCGAACGACTTCTACGTGAAGATGGGCGCCTACAACAACGGCCCGATCCGCGCGCTCTGCCAGAGCATCATGGAGTTCGACATCGCGCTCGGCTTCAAGCTCCGCGCGAAGGACAGCTACATCATGAGCTGGGCGAACGCATCCACGATGCCGACGAACGCCGAGCTCCCGATCGACATCTCCGACACGCCCGGCGCGAGCTGGTACACGATCCTCATGGACCTGAACCCGAAGGCCGCCAAGGGCTGGAAGTTCTACAACAGCTTCAACGCGACGCCGGTCCCGATCGACGGGAAGACCGACGACGCCGAGAAGAAGCTCGACAAGCGCTGGCCCGACTGGAACTGCGTCTACGGCCCCGAGGGCGCGCTCATGCACCGCTTCAAGATCCCGAAGGAGGTGCAGCGCGCCTCGAACGAGCTCTACTTCGTGGACGACACCGCCACCGAGGAGACGCCCGAGTTCGAGGCGGGCGCCTTCGGGACGTTCGGCTACAAGCTCGACCTCTCCGGGGTGAAGTCGGGGATCTACTCGGGGGACTACGTGATCTGGTACTGCGCGCCGCCCTTCAAGCAGGGCGACGAGCAGAAGTACCTCGACGTGATCGACAGCCCGCTCGGCGTGAAGGTGAAGTGACTACTTCCCGCCGTTGCGCTCGATGTTGATCTCGAGCCGCACGAGCGCCTGCTTGGCCGTCTCGCGGATGTCGGCCGAGAGCGACGCGTCGCCGACCACGGCCTCGAGGAGCGGCTTGGCCGACGGGTGGCCGACGACGCCGATCTGGTTCACGACCACGTCGCGCGGGAGCTTGTCGGCCTTGAGGGCGTCGACGAGCTTCTGGTTCGCCTGCTGGCGGTAGGTCTGGCCCGTGGCGACGTCGTTGCGCGCGTCCCAGCCGGCGGGCGCGCAGAACGTGCCGAGGGCCGTCGCCGCCTGGGAGCGGGTCGCGGCGTCCGAGGAGTCGAGGTCCTTCGCGATGAACGCGAAGGCCGCCGCCTGGGACATCCACGCCGCACCGCGGAGCGTGGCCAGCTTGATGCTCTCGGGCGTGCCCGCCGCGTCGTGGAGCGCCGTGAGGACCGAGAGAGCCTCGGCCGTGTCGATCATGCCGAGCGCGGAGGCCGCCTGGTTGCGGACGCCCTCGGGCTCGCCCGCGCCGTTCGCGAGCTGCTTCGCGACGAAGACGGCGGACGGGTGACGGACCTTGCCGAGCGCGATCACGATGCCGATGCGCAGGGCGAGCTTCTCCGCCTTCGCCTTGTCCTCGTTCTTCGAGAGGCCGGGGTACTTGTCGAAGGTCTTGAGGTAGAGCTCGAGGAGCGGACCGACCGCGCGTGCGCCGAGAGCGTTGAGCTCGCGCGTCACGTCCGGCCGCTGGACCCGCCACTTCGAGTACTCGGCCTCGTTCACGCCGTTGAGCGCGTAGACCTTCGTCACCGCGGCGGCGTCCTTCTGGAACGAGAGGAGGATCGTCGCCATCGCGAGGTCGGAGAAGTTGGCGTCGGTCCACTTCGCGCCCTCGAGCTTCGTCTCGAGGGCGGCGGCCGGGAGGCTCTTGACCGCCTGGTCGCGCTTCGTGACGTAAGCGTCGCCCTGCGCCGCGGAGAGCGCAGAGAGGGTCGCATCGACATCGCTCGACTGGGCGAGCGCGGGGGCGGCCGCGAGAGCTACGAGAGCGGCGGCCGAGAAGAACTTCTTCATGGTTCTCATGTCCTCGGCGCGCTCAGCGCGTCCACCACGGGGTCGTGTAGGGCGTGTAGAACGTCATCGAGCCGCAGTGCGCCTCGCCGAGGCGAGTGTGGTAGCTCTCGAAGACGTCGACGAAGGTCGCCTGGATCCCGAGCGGCGAGAGGGCCGCCTCGATCTGCGCCTGCCAGACGTCCTTGCCGGCATCATCCGGTCCCTCCGGGTCCGGGACGTACATCCGGTCGTTGACCGGGATTCCGTTCACCGAGCCGGGGTTGCGCGCGGCCGCCTCGTCGGCGCCGCCACCCGGGACGATCTCGAAGAAGACGGGGAACTCGACGAAGTCCGCGGCGGTGAGGCCGCACTCCGTCATGAGCTTCTGCTTGTTCTGGTCGAGGCGGGCCTGCACCTGCGTGTTGAACTGGCGCTCCGCCGTGTCGCCGAGGATCGCCGAGACCGTCGTCTGCGGCTGGCTCTGGTTGCGGCCCGCGAAGACGACCGCCGAGCCCATGCCCTTGTTCGCGAGCGTCGTGAGGGCGGCGTAGGCGAGCGTCGGCGACGCCCAGAGGATCTTCCACGACCGGCCCGCGGTCGAGTTCTTGTCGGCGATCGCCATGGAGAACTCGTCCACGTGCCCGACGGCGAGCCACTCGGAGGAGATCTCGATGCCCGGGCCCTGCATGCCCTGGGCGTTCATGAGGTCGACCTGCATCTGGTTCATGTGCTGCGGGTTCGCCTGGCCCGTGACCGTGCCCTGGTTACCGCCGCCGTAGTAGATCCGGCCGAACGGATAGCCGGTGAAGGGCGGGACGACCTCGAGGTTGCCCCCGTAGTTGATGCTCGCCTGGTTCGTCGTGCCGGCGAAGACCCGGCCCTTGTTCTTGCCGAGGACGTCGGTCTGGACGAAGGGCGCGAGGCCACGGCCGCGGTCGAGCGAGTTCCAGAGCTCGACGTAGGTGTAGTTGCCCTGAGCGTCGACGTAGCCGGTGAAGCCGGTCTGCGGGTCGTCCTGGACCCACTGGTCGCTCTGGTACTTCTGCTCATCGACCGGGATGAACGTGACCTGCTGCGCGGCGAGGCCCGTCCTGAGCGCGTTGATGAAGGGCGCGTTGCCGCCGCCGTTCGTGAAGGGCATCGCGTGGACGCTGATCGCGGGCTGCGTGTTGTCCGTCCAGATCAGCGGAGCGAGGCAGACCTTGACCGTGTCCGTCGAGGCTGCGGAGCCCTGCACGTCGAGCGTGAAGGTCACCATGCCGTCGAACGTGAGCGTGCGAGGAGCGGTGCCTTCGATGAAGAAGTTCACCTCGCCGCCGACGATCTCCGCGTTCGGGACGAGCGTCCCCTGCGCGCCCTGCTGCGGGGCGATCACCTCGGAGAGCGAGCCGTTCTGCGAGTTGACCTTGAAGACCCGGACGGGGGCGGTCGCGGGAGTGTAGGTCAGCTTGACCGTGAGCGGGTTGCTCGAGAGCTGCCCGACGACGAGGCGGGTCATCGTCCGCCGGTCCTCGACGTTGTTGAGCTTGTTGTCGGTCGAGTCGACCTTCTTGTCCGCGTCGTCGTCGTCCATGTTGAAGACGAAGATCGCGCCGCGGGTCGCGCTCCACTGGTCGCGGCTGGCGTCGTCGTTGCCGTCGATCTTGCCGTTGCGATCGACGTCCACGTAGAGCCGCGCGCTGGGCCCGGCCGTGCCGACGGGCGCGAGCGCGCCGCCGCCCGGAGGCGTGCCCTGGACCGGAGTGGTCAGACCCGACGGGAGCGTGTGACGCCCGCTCGTGGACTTGAAGCCGTAGCAGCCGTTGCCCAGGGCGACGAGCGATACTGCGCCCACGACCATGAGGGCGCTCGGAGAGAGATGACGCATGCAGATCGACCCCCGACCCAGCTTTCTTTTCCCTTGAGAGGCTCCGCCCCACCGAGGGCAGAAAACTGGTCCGCGAATTGGACCATAACCGACAACACCGGAATAGCAGAGACCGTTCCGGGTCGTAAATCTTTACGCGCTCGTGATTCTCGCGTTGGCGCACTTCCTGACTTCCCGAAAATGAAACGCGAGACCGCAGTACAACGTCGCCGTCGTTGACAGGGGGTTGATCACTTGAAGCTACGTCTTCCGCTGCTGGGACTTGTGCTCGTCCCGGGTCTTCTCGGACTCCTTTCAGCCGGCTCGTTCGGCGAGGACGCCACCGAGTACGACTGGGGCGTCGCGTACTACATGTCCTACGACAACAACCTGGAGCGTTGTGGCAAGCCCATCCTCAAGGGCATCAAGAAGGGCTGCACCTCGGCGAAGCAGATCGTGGCGGTCCAGGCGGACTTCACGAACTCCGAGGGCATGACCCGCTACACGATCAAGTCTTCCGGCACCGAGGAGACGAAGATCGACACCGAGGACTCGGCGAAGGAAGACACCGCCGCGACTTACCTCGACTGGTTCGTGAAGAACTTCAAGTGCAAGAAGTACGTCTTCACGTTCCTCGACCACGGCGGCAAGATCGACCAGATGTGCAACGACGACAACCCGGGCCCGTCCGGCAAGAAGTGGATGTCGGGCAAGGTCATGGGCGAGAAGCTCCGCGCCATGAAGGAGAAGCTCGGCGACAAGCTCCAGCTCCTCTTCCTCCAGCAGTGCGGCCGGGGCTCGCTCGAGAACCTCTACAACTTCCGCGGCGTCGGCGAGTACATCATGGCCTCGCCGATCCCCGTCGGCGCCCCGAACACCTACTACGAGGCGATCCACAAGTGGCTGCCCGAGCATCCGAACGCCACGGGCGCCGAGATCGCGGACAAGATCGCGGACGAGGACGACCACTGGACGAACTACACCTGCCTCAAGACCTCGAAGCTCGATGAGCTCCCGAAGCGGCTCGACGCCATGCTCAAGCCGTTCCTCGAGATGGAGACCATCAAGCGCGGGAAGAAGCTCCGCGTGATCCACCCGGCCGGCGAGCCGATCGTCGATGCCAAGGCCTACTTCGAGGGTGTCGCGAACGCGAACAGCAGCTCGCGCGCGCTCGCCGAGGTGACCACGTTCTTCGAGTGGACGAAGAAGGAGCTGTTCACCTACGTGCGCGCGAAGGACGAGGACAACGTGCGGGCCACGTCGCTCTGCGGCCTCAGCGTCTACGCCGCCTCGACTCCGAAGGAGGCGAAGCGCTACGAGTACCTCGACCTCTACAAGCAGACGCAGCTGCCGGCGTTCTGGAAGAAGGCGGCGACGCTCGAGGACCCGAAGGACTCGAAGGGCACGACGAAGGAGCCGCGCGAGGACTGAGCGCCTCCCCCGTATCCCCGAGTCGAGGGGCGCCACGGATGGCGCGCGCTGAGACGTGAAGCCACGGAAGCGGCCGCTCGAGCCTTGCTCGGGCGGCCGCTCGCGCTTCAGGCGCGGCCACAGAAAGAAGCAAGAGAGACCGGGCGACGGATCGTACGGATGAAGACGGATACGTCCTCGCGGAGACGGAGGGTGGCGGCGGGTTCAGAGGAGGGTGGGGAAGGGTCGGCGTTCCGAGCGCGGAGGCGATTCTCAGGGCGGGCCGTAGGCGGTGAGAGTGCCATGGGCGTCCAAGACGAAGATGCGACGGTCGGCGAACGCGAGTGTCTTGCGGAATCTCTGCCCGTTGTCGAGCGTCCAGAGTTCACGTCCGTCCAGGGCGAACGCCTTCAGCCCGAACTTTGGAGTGATTGGGGAATCGTCACGACGTTCGGTCATGTCCACGTCGACGTAGACCACGTCGCGACAGAGAGCGACGGAGTAGCTGCCGGGACTGCTGTGAAACGTGCGCCTGATCTCACCCGTTCGCCGATCGATGAGATGAAGGTCACCGTCGTCATCGCGAGAGACTGCGGCGAGGAAGCCCTCGCTGAGCAGCCAGGCGATGAGCACCCTGGCGTTCAAAGTCCATGACGTCGAACCGTCACTGTTCCGAGCCACGAGTCGGTGATGGTCCGCGAAGGCAAGCCCGTGTCGATCTCCGAGGAAGTTGTCCCACCCGGAGTGCTCCCAGAGGACCTCGCCTGTTGACCGTCGAGTCGCCAGGAAGCTCTCCCACGTCCGCAGGAGCACCAGATCGTTTGTCAGTGCGTACGCCGCTCCGACGGTCTGCGTCCGCGCTGGGAGAGGCCAGGAGATGCCAGAGTCCGCGTGTCTCGAGTCGACGGCCACGTTGACGCAACGGAGGCGTCCCTCGTCGTTGATGAGGACCGTCCCGGAGGCGGGATCCGCACCGACGAACTGGCCGCCGAGGTCGAAGGTTCCGGTAATCACCCCGGAGGTCACGTCGATGAAGGCGAGTTGGACGGGCGCGACGTTGACGAGGGCCAGAAGGCTGCCGGCCCACGGGGTCACACCGTGACTGCGTGTGGATTTCCACAGGATTCGCCCCGTCTCTGGCGAGAGGCCGATGAGCTCGCCGAAGCCAGGCTGCACGACGAGCGCCTGCGGTGAAGGAATCAGCTGAGTCCCTCGAGCCATGATTCCGCCCGCCGCGTTTCCGATCGGAAGTCCGGTCGACTTCACCTCCCATAGGAGCCTCGGGCATTCGCGAACGGGAACTACGTCCCGCGTTCCGAGAGGCCGTAGGAGTTCCAGGACGGCGCGCACGGCTGGCTCGCGGGCGACGGGGAGGAGAGTCTGCACCGCATCGTCGGCGCGGCCCACGCGCTCGAGCTCGGCCGCGAGGCGGAGGCGCGAGGAGGCGCTCCCTTCGCGCTCGACGGCGCGCTCCAGCTCGCGGAGGGTCTCGTCGCTCACAGGCGCAGGCTAGCGCGCGCATCGCCGTTCCTCCACGCAGTCAGGGCAGGTTGGCGATGCGCGACAGCCGGCCTGGCCCGCTTTCAACTTTGAAAGCTGGAGGGGGAGTCACGCGCGACGAGACCTCCAGCTTTCAGAGTTGAAAGTCCGGTGCGAGGGCTCCGCGCGAGAGGGCTCCAGATGAACCTCAGCCCTCTCGGGGGGGAGCCGGATGTTCATCTGTCGCCCCTTCGAACGAAGCGGTGGGATCGGATGTTCATCTACGAGGGCCTCGAAGCGCGCGAGCGGGCCAGAAGTTCATCTGACGGCTCCTCGGCCCGAGCGTTCAATCGAGACTGCCGCAGATGAACGGATCCAGTTCAGACAGGGGCCTCTCGAGCTCGAGAGGGCCGTAGTTGAACCGATCCGGTTCGGATTGGCCCCTCTCGATGGACGCTCGCATCGAGAGGGCTCCACAGTTGAACATGTCCGCGCGGGCGGCCTCTCCACACTCCGGCCACGCTCCTCCGCGCCCGGATCGCCCGCCGCTCGATGCCTCGTCGGGATCGCCGAACACGATCATTCGAAGGGGGGCGTCCTCTCCACGCCGGAATCCGGAAACGACAACGCCCGGCTCCCCCGAGCCGGGCGTCGCGACGTATCGCGGCTCTCTAGGAGCTCACGCGAACGTGTACTTCATCATGACCGGCGAGTGGTCGCTCAGGTTGAGCGACTCGGTGTCCTCGACGACCACCGCGCCCGGGTTGTGCGTGGACTTGTAGCCGACGCGATCGAGCCACCCGATCTCGTAGGCGAAGCCACGCTCCTCGGCCGTCTCCATGTTCTGCGCCGCGGGGAGCAAGTACGCCGCGAGGGCGTTCTTGACGTTGCGCGCGCCCATGAACGCGGGGACCGCGCCGCGGTTCTTGTACTCGCGCTTGTAGGTCGGGAACGACGGGTTGTTGCCGGCGCTCTGCGGGACGGGGAACACGAAGTGGTGCTGCGCGACGAGCGGCGACTCGCGGAGCTGATCGTAGCGCAGGAGGTTCGAGCGCCCGGCGGGGGTGAGGATGAGGTGCGCCATGTCGGCGCCCTTCATCGTCTTCGGGATCACTCCGTCGCCGCCGTACTCGTGGACGATGTAGCCGCCGTCCACGAGCTTCTTGCCCTCGGTCGGGTTGACCGTCTGGTTGCCGCAGATCCGGTAGTTGAGGTCGCCCATGATGAACGTCGTGTGGTACGGGCCACCCGCGTTGATCTGCTGGAGGATCGTGTTGATCTCGTTGTCCTGGTGGCGCGCGCCCTTCGACTCGAGGTGGCAGCTCGCGACGGCGAACTTCTGCCCCTCGTAGGTGAAGGTGAGGTAAACGCCGCCCTTCCCGCCGCGATGCGAGAAGTGGCCCTTCTGGACGTTCGTGACTTGCTGCCCGTTCTTCACGAGCATGCCGAGAGCCTGGCTGTTGATCTTGAACTTCGTGAAGCCCGTCGTGTCGACGTGGCCGTGCTGGGGCATCGAGTAGTGCTGCCCGAGGCGGCCGGCCTTGTCCTTGCCGAGCCGGTCGTACGGGAAGTCGCCCTGGTGCTTCACGACCTCCTGGAAGCCCAGGAAGATGATGTCCGGGCCGTTGTTGCCCGCCTGGGTCACAGGGTTGACGACCCACGTGCCGAGCATGCCGGGGTCAGGAGCCTGGTTCTCGCAGTTCCAAGTGCCGAGCCAGAAACGTTTACCACCGATAGCCAAGAGAGGCCTCCTTGGTCGAGTGTCCGGTGGATCGCCGCGGCTCTACGAAGGGCCGAGAGCGCCACCGGTCAGGGGGAGTGGTCGTGAGGCCAACGGTCCGACACATCGAAAACGAAGAAACTCGTCGCGGGTCTCAGAGCGCCGTCCGCCGGAGCCTGAGGGCGTTCGCGATCACGGAGACGGAGCTCAAGCTCATGGCCGCGCTCGCAAGCATGGGGCTCAGGAGCCACCCGAGGAGGGGGTAGAGCGCGCCCGCGGCGATCGGCACGGAGAGGGCGTTGTAGACGAACGCGAGGAACAGGTTCTGGCGGATGTTCGCGATGGTCGCGGCGCCGAGGCGGCGGGCTCGCGCGACGCCGCGGAGGTCGCCCGAGACGAGCGTGACGGACGCGCTCTCGATCGCCACGTCGGTGCCCGTCCCCATGGCGATCCCGACGTGCGCCGCCGCGAGGGCCGGCGCGTCGTTCACGCCGTCGCCCGCCATGGCGACGACCCGCCCCTCGTCCTGGAGGCGCTCGACGTGGGCAGCCTTCTCGTCCGGGCGGACTCCGGCGATCACCTCCTCGATGCCGAGGCGGCGGGCGACCGCGCGCGCGCTCGTCTCGTTGTCGCCCGAGAGCATGACGATCCTCAGGCCCTCCGCGCGGAGCTCCTTGAGCGCGCGCGGCGTCGTCTGCTTCACGGGGTCGGCGATGGCGAGGAGGCCGGCGAAGCGGTCTCCGATCGCGACGAAGGCGACCGTCGCGCCGTCGGACCTGAGCTCGTGCGCGC
>CAZYLP010000066.1:0-17171 GCA_964648345.1 uncultured Planctomycetota bacterium | reverse complement strand
AGGATCCTCCGCGCGCGGGCGCTCGACCTCGCGCTCGACCCCGCCGCGCTCCGCGAGGCGCGGGCCGCGCTCGATGCATCGAGCCGGGCGCCACGCCTCGCGTGCGACGCGCGGATCCTCCTCGCCTCGCTCGAGATGGCGGAGGGTCGGCCCGACTCCGCGCTCGAGCACCTCTCCGAGGCGATCAAGCTCTCGCCCGGCCGCGCCGAGGCCTACGCCCGCCGCGCGCGGCTCCGTCTCGTCGCGGGCCTCGCGGACGCGGCGCGCCCGGACGCGGCGGCGTCGGTCGAGCTCGACCCGCGGAGCGCCGAGGCGTGGCGCGCCGTCGCCGCCGTCGCGATCGCGAGCCTTGGCGGCGCGTCCGAGGCGGACCGCTCCGCGCTCGAGCGCCGTTCCATGCTCGAGAAGGAAGCTGCGAGCGCGCTCGAGCGAGCGATGGCGCTGGACACGGAGGAGGCCGAGGCCTTCTCCCTGCGCGCGAAGCTCCTCGCCGTGACGGGCGGCAACCCGGCCGCGGACAGGCGGCGGGCGATGGCCCTCCTCGCCTCGCGGAAGGGCGCGCCGCGCGCGTGGCACCGCGCGGCTCGGGCGGGCCGCAAGCTCGCCGAGGACCGGAGCGACGGCTCGGGCATCGAGTCCGCGCGGCGGGCCGCGAGGCGGCTCCTCGCGGACCGGCCGCTCGACGTGCGCGCGCGCATGGAGCTCGCGGCGATCGACTTCGCGCTCGCGCGCGCCGCGCTCGTGAAGGGGCGGACGCAGGACGGCCTCGACCGGGCCCGCGACGTGATCGGCGAGCTCGACGCCATCGAGGCCGAGAACGACCAGTTCTGGGAGCCTCTCTTCTACCGCGGGCAGCTCCAGCTCCAGGTCGGCGGCGACCGCAAGAAGGCGCTCGCGGACATCGAGAAGGTCGTCGCCCTCGAGGGCGAGTCGGCGTGGTACTGCATGTGGCTCGCCCGCGCGCGCATGGAGGCGGGCGACCTCCCGAACGCTCTCCGCGCCGCGGATCGCTCGACGGAGCTCGACCCGAAGCTCGGGAACGTCTGGATCGTGAAGGCGATGGTCCTCCGCCGCCTCGGGCGCGAGGAGGAGGCCGCGGCGGCCGAGAAGAAGGACGTCTGGTACCGCCGGTAGCGTCACTCGCCGAGCGGGCCGTTGACGAGCTTCGCGGTGTCTCGAAGGCGCTCCGCGCGCGTCGCCTTTCCGTTCGAGACCTTGGGCTCGACCGCCGACTGCCCGGGCTCGCTCGCGGTCGCGGGTCCGCCGCAGAGCCCGGGGTGCTCCTTCCAGCCCGCCGCGGCCGCCCCCGCCGCCGGCCGGGGCTCGCGCGCGGGCGGGGGTCCGCCGCTGCGCCTGGGCGTCGCGCTCGGCCCCGCCGCGGCCGCCGCCGCGCGCGCGAGCTTCTCGAGCATGCCGACGCTCTTGACGCCGGTCGACTTCGCCGGGGCCTCGCAGAACCGCGCGTACGTCTCGCGGTCGGCGACGGCGAGGTCGCGGCGGAGCGCGTTCTCGGTGAAGCCGTCCGGGTCCGCGATGCCTCCGAGGCCCGTCGTCACGCGCTCCTCGTAGTTCGTCTCGTTCCCGTTCGGCTCGGTCCAGGGCACCTTCTTCAGCATCCGGCCCTGGA
The DNA here is from genome assembly GCA_964648345.1 of uncultured Planctomycetota bacterium. Lineage (GTDB taxonomy): Bacteria > Planctomycetota > J058 > J058 > JACQDU01 > CAZYLP01. Next base: position 15,544 of record CAZYLP010000066.1, on the reverse strand, counting down.
GGGCGTGGAGCGCGTGGGCGAGCTCGTGGCCGAGGATGACCTCGGGCTTGAGACACGAGAGGCCTCCCTCGACCGGGAGGTCCTTCCGCGTCTCCAGGAAGCTCGGGTCGTAGAGGACCGCGGCCGAGGCGCCCGCGCCCGGCTCGAGGATCGTCAGCACGCCCTGCTCGTCGATGCTCCACCGCCTGGCCTGCGAGTTGACGGCGTCGTAGGAGCCGCCGCGCGCGTCGCCCAGGTGGTACTCGATCGTCAGGGTCTTGCCGTCCTTCGTCGCCGCCTCGATGGCCGCGAGGAGCCTCTCCCCGGTCGGCAGCTTGGCCAGCGAGTCGAGCTGCGCGCGGATGAGGTCGCGCTGCTCCTTGGGGCCCTGGATGAAGATCGTCGGCCGGTAGGCCTCCGTGTCCGATGCGGTCTGGGCGCGGCCCTCGCGGGGCACGAGCGTCGCGAGAGCGAGGAGGGCGGCGAGCGCCGCGAAGCGCGCGAACCCGGGCGGGCGCATGGTCACTCCTCCCCCAGCGCTCGGTTGAGGTCGTAGTAGACCTTCGCCGAGGCCCCGCGGCCCGGCTCGACGATGGTGACGACGCCGTCCGCGTCCTTGGTCCACTTGCGCGGCGATGCGTCCTTGACCGAGCTCGTGCCGGCCCCTGCCAGACCGAACCGGTAGTGGATCGTCACGTCCTTGCCGTCGGTCGCGGCGGCCTCGATGGCGGCGAGGAGCTTCGCTCCCGTGGGGAGCTTCGCGAGGGAGTCGAGATGCGCGCGGATCAGCTCGCGCTCGGCGGTCGGGCCGACGATCGTGATCGTCTTGCCGTAGGTCTCGCGGTCCGACTCCGCGTGGCAGTCGCTCGCCGCGAGCGAGCTCGCGACGAGGACGAGGAGAGCGGCGGCGGTCGCTCTCACGGTCAGAAGCTCCAGGGCGTGTTGAGGAGGGCCGCGAGAGCCGAGGCTCTCGAGCCGGCCGAGCCCGCGGCCACCACCGGGGCGCCTTCGACCGGCCCGGCCGGTTCCTTCTTCGCGCCCGACGGCCTGGCGGGCTCGCCGAGGCGGAGCCGGTCCGCGATGCCGAGCCGCGGCCCGCTCGGCTCCGGGGTCCCGCAGGCCTCGTCGTAGCTCGTGCGGAGCGGGAGCCCCTGCTCGGCGCGGAGGGCGTTCTCCGTGATTCCGTCCGGGTCCGCGATGCCGCCGAGGCCGGAGGTCACGCGCTCCTCGTAGGTCGTCGCGTTCCCGTTCGGCTCGACCCACGGGACGCGAGTGAGGGAGCGCCCCTGGAGCGCGTGGAGCGCGTGGATGAGCTCGTGACCGAGGATGATCTCGCGCGAGATGCAGTCCGCGCCTTCCTTCTGCGGGTCGTAGACGATCACCGCCGAGGTGCCCGCGCCGGGCTCCAGGATCGTGACGGTGTCGTTCTCGAGCTCGTGGCGGGCGGGCGCCGCCTTCGCGGCGTCGGCGCCGGTCGCCGCCCAGCCCTCGATGTACTCGATCGTGACGGCGCGCCCGTCTCGCGACGCCGCCTCGATGGCGGCGAGGAGCCGCGCCCCCGTCGGCAGAGCCTTCAGGGCGTCGAGCTGCGCGCGGATGCGCGCTCGCTGCTCGGCGGGGCCGACGATCGTCATCGCCTGGCCGTAAGTCTCGCGGTCCCCGGGCGGCGGCTCGTCGGCAAGAGCCTTTCCAGTCCCGAGGGACGTACATGAGATGAGCACCACCAGCGCCACGGTGGGCGCAGCCTTTGCGCGCATACGACTCTCTCCCTTCCCATACTGCCGGGAGAGAGATCAAAGAGCGGACCGAACGGACCTAACCGCCGAACAGCTTCGGGTTCGTGGCGCGCCGGCGCGCCTCATCCTTGGCGATGAGGCCCTGCTTGAGGAGGTCGGCGAGCGCGTCGTCCATGAGCTGCATGCCGAGCTTGCGGCCGGTCTGCATGACCGAGAAGAGCTGGAAGGTGCGCTTCTCGCGGATGAGGTTGCCGACGGCGGGCGTCCAGAAGAGGATCTCGAGCGCCGCGACGCGGCCCTTCCCGTCCACGCGCGGGACGAGCTGCTGGGAGATGACGCCCTTCAGGGACTCGGACACCATGGCGCGGATCTGCGCCTGCTCCTTGGGCGGGAAGACGTCGAGGAGACGGTCGATCGTGCGCGTCGCGCTCGTCGTGTGGAGCGTGCCGAAGACGAGGTGGCCCGTCTCGGCGGCGGTGATCGCGAGCTCGACCGTCTCGAGGTCGCGCATCTCGCCGATCATGATCACGTCCGGGTCTTCTCGGAGCGAAGCGCGGAGCGCGTTCGCCCACGACTGCGTGTGGATCTCGATCTGGCGCTGGGTGACGTTGCACTTCTTGCCGTGGAAGATGTACTCGATCGGGTCCTCGAGCGTGATCACGTGGTCCTGGCGGGACTCGTTGATGAGCTCGATGAGCGCCGCGAGCGTCGAGGACTTGCCCGAGCCGGTCGAGCCCGTCACGAGGACGAGGCCCTGGTGGTACGTCGTGAACTTCTCGAGCGACTCGGGGAGGCCGAGCTCCTGGAAGCGCGGCACCTTCTGTTTGATGACGCGGAAGACGCCCGAGACGCCGCGGCGCTGCTTGCAGACGTTCGTGCGGAAGCGGCCGTGCTCCTTGCCGAGGTCGATCGAGCCGTCCCAGTCGTTCTTGTCGACGAAGTGGGCCCACTGCTTGTCGTTCATGATCTGCGCGAAGTAGAGCTTGTTCTGCTCGTCCGTCAGCGTGGGCATGTTGAGGAAGTTGATCGCGCCGTTGATGCGGAGGAACGGCTTCGCGCCGCAGCTCAGGTGGAGGTCGGAGGCGCCCGCCTCGCGGGCCTTCTTCAAGAGCGCGATGATCCCGCGCTTCGCGTTCTCGTCGATCGGGCGCTTCGCGAGCTTCGCGATGGCCGCGGCGCGCTCCTTGGCCTCGTCCTCCTCGGCGTTGAAGGCGTTCGCGTCCTCGGTCTTGAACTCGGGCGCCGGCTCGGCGGCCTCGGCCGGCGGGGCATCGCCACCGCGGTGCTCCCTCCGGTCGCCCTCATCGACGACCTCCTCCGGGGTGATCTCCTCGGGCTCCTCCTCCTTCGGGGCCACGGCCTTCGAGACCGCGGAGGCCTTGCCGAGCTTGGCCGTCGCGGGCGCGGAGATCGAGGTCGGCTCTTCCCCGCCCGCGGGCTCGTCGTCCTCCGCGACCATGGCGCCGGCCTTGAGGCCGCGCGCGGCGGCCTTCGCCTCGTTCTCGCTCATGCCCTTCGACATGAGGTGCTTCTCCTGCGCCTTGCGGCAGGAGCGGTACTGCTTCTCGTCGAGGAAGCCCTTCGCGCGGAGGATCCGGCCGAGGTCCTGCGTCTCGTCCTTGCGCTTCGCGCGGATCGCGAGCGCCTCGTTCAGCTGCGCGTCGTTGATGAGCTTGTTGTGCTGCGCGATGCGCCCGATGAGCAGCTCTTCCTTCGACGGCTCCGCCACAGCTTCGTTCTCCTGTGTTACGCCGTTGCGCCGAGAGTCTCGGCGGCGCGCGCGAGCTTGCGCGAGACGACCGCGTCCACGTCCTTCCACTCGATGTCGAGCCGCGTCCCCGCGCGGCCTCCGTCCGAGTTGCCGCCGATCCGCAAGACGACGCCGCGGACGAGGACGGGCTCGATGAACGCCGGGACCGAGATGCGGACCCAGAGCTCGTCGCCCTTCTCGACCGTCGAGCCGAGCTCGTCCTGCGGGTCGAGCGAGAAGGTCGCGCCCTTGGTCGAGAGGGAGTCGAGCGGGTGCTCGGGGCCCGTGTCGTCGGGGAAGCCGCCCCGGCCGAAGCGGACCTTGCACTCCTCGACCCTGAAGCGGGCCGAGACGCGCTGCGTGTTCACGGCGCCGCTGTCGGTCGAGCTCTGCGTGAGCGCCGCCGTCGCCGCGGAGGTCATGCCGTCGCGCTCGCCCGAGCTCGTGATCGGGTTCGCGTCGGAGGGCGGCGGAGCGCCCAGCGGCGCCGGGCGGCCCTGAGGCATGACGAGGTCGCCCACGAACGCGTCCGGGAGCGCGAACGGGTCGGCGCTCTCGGTCGCGTTCGCGTTCGCGAACTCGTCGAACGCGACGTCCTCGGGCGCGATCGCGATCTCGTCCACGTCCGAGATCTCGTGCGAGCTGAGGCCCACGGGCGCCTCGCCGTCCGAGCTCATGGTCGCGCCCGCCGCCTCGACGAGGTTCTTCTCGGAGATCGGCGGCGCCTTCTCGCCCTGGACCTTCACGTCGCCGTCGTCGCCCGCGAGCGCGTCGTCCCCGTCCGGCACGATCGCGGGGACGTTGAGGACGCTCTGCTTGAGCGGCTTCTTCTTGCGCCGCGACGAGCCCGGGCTCTTGTCCTTCTTGACGGGCTGGATGTCGCTCCGCGGCGTCGTCGTCGCCTCGGCGACCGCGACGCGCGAGCCGGCCTCGACCTTGATCGACGCCTTGCAGAGCGGACACTTGCCGGTCTTGCCGCGGTGCCGCTCCTCGATGAAGACGAGCTCCTTGCACCCGCTGCACTCGAGGCGGATGAGGCGGTCGTCCTCCTCGCCGATCTTCTCCTTCACCTTCGCCCGCGCGACGCGCGCCATGATGCGCGCGACGGTGAAGCTCGCCTCGCAGACCGTCTTCACGCCCTTGGTCGGCAGCGTGATCGCCGTGTCGGCCGCCTTCCGGAGCTGCTCGCGCGCGTCGAGGCCGCCCACGAGGATCGCGAAGACGCCCTTCAGCTTCGCGAAGCCGAGGAGCGCCTTGATCGCCGGGTTCTGCCCCGCGTGCGCGAGGACGAGGAGCACGTCCTGGTTCCGGAAGTGCCGCGAGAGGTGTCTGGCTATGAGCGGCGGCCCGCTCGTCCCGTGGGGCTCGAGCTCGCCCGACTCGTCGGGCGCATGGGGCATCGCGGAGGCATCGAGCGGGAGCGCGATCGCCGGCAGCTGCTGGAGGTACTCGGTCGCGAGGATCCCCGCGAGGATGTCGAGGGGCGGCTCGGCGACGACGAAGATGCGGGTCCCTCGCTCGCGGGCGCGCGCGAAGGCGTCGCCGATCTTCTTGAAGCGCGGCCCCTGCGTGCGGAGGAACTTCCGCATGCGGCGCTGGTCTTCGGCGAGCTTCTCGAGGAACTCGTCCATCGGTCAGGTCCGGATGCGCTCTATGATGCGCGTCGTCGACACTCCTGGCCAGAGGGGGGCGAGCACGACGCGCCCTCCCTGGCCCTCGACGACCTCGCGGCCCACGACCACCTGGTTCCGGTAGTCCTCGCCCTTCACGAGGATGTCGGGCTTCACCCGCTCGATGATCCGCTGCGGCGTCTCGTCGTCGAAGGACGACACGATGTCGATCGCGCCGAGCCCGGCGAGGACCGTCAAGCGGTCCTCGAGGTTGTTGACGGGCCTCTCCGGGCCCTTCAAGCGCCGGACGCTCTCGTCCGAGTTGACCGCGACGACGAGCACGTCGCCGAGGCCGCGGCAGAACTCGAAGTAGCGGACGTGCCCCGCGTGGAGGATGTCGAAGCAGCCGTTCGTGAAGACGAGCTTCCGGCCCTGGCGGCGGAGCTCGGCGACGTGGACCGCGAGCTCGTCCTGGCTCAGGATCTTCCGCGCGAGGTTGGGCGGCGCGCCCGAGCCGCCGAGCTCGCGCAGGATCTCGGCCTTCGTGATCGGGGAGGCGCCGAGGCGCTCGACCTCGAGGCCCGAGGCGACGTTCGCGAGGCGGACCGCGTCCGCGCGCGAGCCCTTCGCGCCGAGGACGAGGCCGAGCATGGCGAGCACCATGTCGCCGGCGCCCGTCACGTCGAAGACGGCGCGCGCCTGAGCGGGGAAAAGCTCGCCCTTCGCCGCGTTGCGCTCGCGGAGGTAGATCCCGTCCTTGTCGAGCGTGAGCACCGCGAAGTCGAGCCCGAGCCGGTCGATCAGGGCGAGCGCCGCCTTCTCGCAGCTCGCGGGGTCCGTCGGGCGGATCCCCGTCGCGTGCTCGGTGCCCTTGCGGTTGGGCTTCACGCCCGAGACGCCATCGTAGCGGCCGATCTCGATGTTCCGGTAGGGGTCCGTGATGCACGGGATCCCCTTCGCGCGCGCTGCGTTTGCGATCGCCTTCGCGAGTCCCGTTGAATGAGAGGTCGTCCCGAAGACACCCTTCCCGTAGTCGGAGAGGAGGACGACGTCGACCCCGTCGAGCTTCGCGAGCGCGAGCTTCTCGAGCTCGGCGGTCATGGCCGCGTCGATGCGCACGTCCACGTCGCGGTCCACGCGGATGAGTTGCTGGACCCGCGCGAGGTGCCGCGTCTTCTGCGTCGTCGCGAGGCCCGGGATGCGGCGGACCCCCGACGTGTCCACCTTCCGCTCCTTGAGGAGCTGGATGAGCGTCTCGCCCGCCGGGTCGTCGCCGACGACCGAGACGACGCTCACCTCGGCCACGAGGGCCGCGAGGTTCGCGACGACGGACCCCGCGCCGCCGGGGCGGTTCTCCTCGCGCGAGATCCTGAGGACGGGCACCGGCGCCTCGGGGGAGATCCGCTCGACCTCGCCCCAGACGTAGTGGTCGAGCATGACGTCGCCCACGACGAGCGCGCGCACGCGCCCGAGCCCTTCGAGGACCGCTGCGAGGCGGGGGTCGATCATGCCCTGGCCACGCTCGCCTTCCTGGGTCCGCCCTTCCCCGCGAGACGGCGCAGCGTCTCGAGGCGGAGGAGCGGGACGAGGAGCTCGTGGTGGCCGGTGACCTCGATGCCGCGCTCGACGGGGCGCTCGAGGACGTTCACCTTCGGCCGGTAGTGCTGGATCATGTCGAGGTTCCCGGCGGTCACGTTCTCGACCTTGCCGCCCAGGTTCCGCGCCACGGAGACGCACTTGAGGAAGATCTCGGGCAGGAGCACCGCCGAGCCCACGTTGACCCAGACGCCGTGGTCGAGCTCCTTCACGAGGCCCGCCATGATCCGGAAGTCCGTGTAGGTCGCCTCGCCGACCTCGGCGCCCGAGACGCCCGGGACCGCGTGGACCGTGTCCGTGCCGATCGACACGTGGACCGTCACGGGGACTCCCGCGCGCGCCGCGCGGTAGACGAGCGAGTCTTCGCGGCCCGGGTAGTCGAGCACCGCGGTGCTCCCTCCGGTCGCCCTGGTGGTCGCGAGCTCCTCCGCGAGCGCGCGGCCGAAGCCCACGCCCGGCTTCGCGCCGTTCTTCACGACGCGGTTGAAGGTCTGGCCCGTCTCCGCGACCATGCCGAAGCGGCCGTCCTCGATCGTGACGGCGACCTTCTCGGAGGTCTGGCCGAGGAGCGCGACCTCGAAGTCGTGGATCGCGGCCGCGCCGTTGAGCGCGAAGGCCGTGATCACGCCGCGCTCCGCGAGGTCGGCGAGGATCGGCCCGAGGCCCGTCTTCACGACGTGGCCGCCGAGCGCGAAGATCACCGGCGCGCCCCGCGCGCGTGCGGTCGCGATCGCCTCCGCGAGCGCGCGAAGCCGCTCCGCGCCGAGGATCTTCGGCAGCGAGTCGAGGAGCTCGCCCGCCGTGCAGCCGGGCTCCACCGCCTTCCCGAACTGCTCGCGCTTCACGATGTGCTCGCGCGTGTGGATCGGGAACGTCGTGAGCCCCGCGAAGTCGAGCGGCGCGTGCCGGGCTGCGGGAAGGTTGCCGTTAGCCGTCAAGTGGCTCCTCCGGCGAGGACGGTCTGTTGCGCGCGCGCTGAGTCCAGGGCGACCGGCGGGAGCCCCGCGGTGCTAACGAGGGCGAGCAGTTGCTCCGCGTCCTCGAGCCGGGCCTCGACGCCGAGAGCGAGGACGCCCTCGGTGGAGGCGGGGAGCTTCACGGCGTCCTTCTCGGTCGTGAGGACCGCGAATGAGCCCGTCTCGCGGGCCGCGCGGAGCGCGACGGCGATCTCCTCGGGCGTGAAGCGATGGTGGTCCGGGTGAGCCACGGTCAGCGCGATCTTCGCGCCGAGCGACTCGACGGTCCGCTGGAAGGCCTTGGGGTTTCCGATCGCGGAGAGGAGGACGACGTTCGTGCCCTTCAACTTCTCGAGCGGGACCGCTTCGCCTGCGAGAGTCCTCAGCGTGGAGGGCTCGAAGCGCATCTGCGCGATGGGCGCCTTCGTGACGGCGCGGAGCTCCTTCACGATCGCCTCGACGCGCTCGGGCGCGACCTGCTCGACGCGCGAGAGGACGATCGCATCGGCGCGGGCCGCGGCGGAGATCGGTTCGCGGAGGAGACCCCGAGGGAGGAGGAAGCCCTCACCCCAGGGATCCGTCGCGTCGATCACGACGAGGTCGAGGTCACGCGCGAGGCGGCGATGCTGGAAGCCGTCGTCGAGGAGGATCGTCGTCGCGCCTTCGCGAGCGGCTCTGTCCGCGGAAGCGACACGGTCGGCGCCCGGGTAGACCTGGACGCCGGGGACCGAGCGCTTCACGAGCTCGAGCTCCTCGTTGAGCTCGCCATCCTTGGCGGCCCCGTAACCACGCGCGAGGACGGCGGGCCTTTCGCCCTTCTCGAGCAAGCGCTTCGCGAGAGCGATCGTGAGAGGAGTCTTGCCCGTGCCGCCGGCCGTGAGGTTGCCGATCGAGATCACGGGGAGCTTGGCCTTGTGCTCGCCGAGCAGGCCCGCGCGGTAGAGACCGCTCCGGGCGGCGACGCCGAGGGCGAAGGTCCACGAAGCGGCGCGGAGGCCGCCGCGGACGATGGCGGCGAGGAGGCCACGGCGCTCACCACGGATGATGGAAAGGTAAGCCGCGCGGTCGATGCAAGACTCCCGGGCACAGACACTAAGGCCAGATGGCGACGGGGTCAAGAGATGTCCCGTGTCCCCGAGTCGAGGGGCGGAACCGGAGCCGGACCCTGCCCGTCAGTGAAGTAGCCCGGAGATGTGCAGCGAGGCGCGCCGGCGGCGGGCGCGACGAAGGGAGTTGCTCGATCGCGAGGGCGCAATGTTGTGGCGTCTCTCGGGCAACTGAGTTGCGAGAGATCTCCGGCGGCTGCGCCTGGCGCAGCCGCCGGAGATTCCTCGAGGGCGACCCTACACTCAGGCGCCTTGGCGCTGCGGGCACCGCGCGAGCAGACTGAGCAGACGAGCGTGAGCGAACGCGAGCTCAAGATCTCCGGACACCTGCTCACCGAGGAGATCGGGCGCGGGGGCTTCTCGCGCGTGTTCCGGGCGACGCCGGAGGGCGGCGGGCCGGCGGTCGCCGTGAAGGTCGCCGTGCGGCCGGAGCTCGTGTCCGCGTTGAGGACGGAAGGCGCCGTCCTGCGGCGCCTCCAGGGGCCCCGCTTCGTGAAGATCGTCGCGGAGCACCTCGACGAGGACCCGCCCTACTTCGTGCTCGAGCTCTGCGAGGGAGGAGACCTCCGCTCGAAGCTCGAGAAGGAGCCCGCGCGGCGCCTGCCGCACGAGGAGGCGGTGCGGCTCGTCGGAGAGGTCCTCGAGGGGATGGCCTTCGCGCACGACGAGGGCGTGGTGCACGGAGACCTGAAGCCCGACAACATCCTCCTCGACGCGGAGGGGCGGCCGAAGATCGCGGACCTCGGGCTCTCGCGATCGGTGCGCAAGAGGCTCCTCGCGGCGGACGTGGCTCTCTCGGGCTCGCTCGCCACGGAGGACGACAAGATCCGCGGCACGTTCGACTACCTCGCGCCCGAGGTCCGGGGCGGCGCCGACCTCGCGCCCGCGAGCGACGTCTTCGCGCTCGGCGTCCTGTTCTACGAGCTCCTCGTCGGCCACCGGCCGCTCGGTGCCTTCAAGCTCCCGAGCGTCGCGCTCTCTCGGGAGAGGGTCGCGGTCCCGGAGTGGCTCGACCGGATCGTCGCGCGGTCGCTCGCCCACGACACGCGCGAGCGATACCCGGACGCGGCGATCATGCTCGAGGACCTCCGAGCGGGCCCCGCCGGGATCGCCTTCGAGGGCGCCAAGGACGGCGCGGCGGGCGGAGGCAAGACGAAGCTCGTTCGCCAGGTGAACGACTTCCTGTTCTTGATCCACGTCGGCGTGGCGTGTGCGGCGCCGCTCGTGATCGTGGCGGCCTCGCTGTTGCTCATCCGCGCCGTGCCGGCCGGAGCCCGACCTCTGGTCACGGCCGCGTCGGTCGGCGTCCCCATGTTCGTCGTGATGGCCGCGCTCGCGCTCGCGCTCCGGCGGGTTCGATGAGCCAGTCCGCGTGGATCCATAGCGAGGGCGAGCGCATCGGCCGCTTCGAGCTCGTCGCCCCGCTGGGGCGGGGCGGCTTCTCGGAGGTCTGGCGCGCGCGCGACGCGAGCGGCCTCCCTCTTGCTCCCGACGTGGCCCTGAAGCTCCTCGTGAACGCCGATCACGTCGCCGAGCTGCGGCGCGAGGCGAATCTCCTCGGAGTCGTCCGCGGCGACGGGATCGTGCGCACGCTCGAGGTGGGGCTCGCGGAGGAGGTGCCGTTCATCGCGCTCGAGCTGCTCGAGGGAGGGGACCTCCGCCGCCGCTTCGCGAAGGACGCGTTCGACCCGGCGAAGGCTCTCGCGATCGTCGAGCGGATCATCGAGATCCTGGCCCGTGTCCACTCGGAGGGCGTCGTCCACGGAGACCTGAAGCCGGAGAACGTCGTCTTCGCCGCGAACGGCGACCTCCACATCGCGGACTTCGGCCTCTCGCGTCGCATCTCGCAGCGCACGGCGACGCTCTCGGTGAGCCTCTCGCTCGCCGACGCGCGGCTCGCGGGCACGCTCGACTACATGGCTCCCGAGCAGCGCGAAGGCGACAAGCCCACGGTGAGGAGCGACATCTACGCCGTCGGCGTCATCCTCCACGAGCTCCTCCTCGGCGAGCGGCCCCAGGGCCTCCTCGTGCCCCCGAGCGAGCGCGACGCTCGCATCCCTCCGCTCGTCGACCGTGTCCTCGCGACGGCGCTCGCGCCGGATCCGCGCGACCGCTTCGCATCGGCGGCCGCGATGCTGAAGGCGCTCCGCGTCGAGCTCTGGAACGACTCCACGTCGCTCCGGCTCGCGCGCGCGGGCCTGCGAGAGCGCGACTCGCTCGCCCACGCCTGGCCGTTCCTCTGGGTCCTCTGCGGGCTCGGCGTCCTGGGCATGGGTGTCGATCAGCCCGGCTTCGCTCCGGCAGCCGTCGGCGGGCTCCTCCCGGTGGTCCCTTTGTGGGCCGGGCTGCGTCCGCTCCGCGCCCGGTTCGGGGCGCGGATCCGGAAGATCGACCGCCAGCTCGAGACGCTCAAGGCGTGGCGCGAGGTCGATCTCAACGAGCCGCTCCCGACGTGGTCGGCCGCGGGGGTGGAGCGGCGCGAGCGGGCGGCGAACGCGTGGATCGTTCTCGGCCGGAAGGCCCGTCTCGTCGTGAAGCGCATCTGGCGGTGGGTCTGGCTCGTCCTCCGCCGGTTCTACCGGTTCGTGAGGTCGAGGGTGGGTTGAGCGACTGAATCTCCGGAAGCTGCGCCTGGCGCAGCTTCCGGAGATCCAGTCGAGGGCTCACGCGGCCTTGGTGCCCTCCGGACCCTGCATCGGGCCCGTCGCGGCTCCGGTTCCGGTCTCGGCTCGGCCTCCGGTTCCGCCCCTCGACTCGGGGACACGGAGGTTGCTCGGGCTCACTTCTCCTCTGCCCCTGGAACTTCGCTGATGACGCGACCACACTTTCGTTCATGCCCGGCTTCGACTCACGGACGATGCGTCGAGCCCTGCTCCGCGCCGCGCTGGGTCTCCTCCTGGCGCTCGGACCTTCGTTGCTGGCCGGGCATCTCGTCCCGGTGCCGCTCTTCCTGGCGCTCTCGGTGATCCCCTTCACGATCGCGGAGGCGCGCTGGGAGACGAGGCCCGACCTCGTCTTCGGCGTGGGCTCTCTCGCCGCCGCCGCCGCGCTGCTCAACGGTGTGTATGTCGAAGGTGTGCTCGAAGGCCGATCGATCCACTCCGGTCTCGAGGCGCTCGCGGGCACGTCCGCGGCGCGTTCGGGCAACGTGGCGGGGCTCGTCGTCCTGCTCATCGTGGCTCAGGTCGTGGGGCTCGGCTTCACCTTCGCGTGCGAGATGATCCCGAGCGACCGGACGCGAGTCTCGCTGGATCCGATCGTCTTCGGGCCGCTGCTCGTGGGCGTGGAAGTGGCGCTCGCGACCGCGCGCGACGGGAGTGGAGTCGCTCTCGTCGCGGCGGTCGTCTTCACGGTCCTCTCGGTCTTCATCGCGTGCCTGGTCGGGGCGGTCGTGAGGATCCTGTGCGAGCTCGCGGATCACTTCGAGCGGCAGTGCTTCCGGGAGCTCGCGGTTTGACCTGGAGTCGTGAGTCGCGCTGTGACCTCACCATCATTTGCGACTGGATCGAGCAAGCTCTGTGGCGGCGCGCCAGACTCGAAGAAAGTTCGCTCCCAGAACCTTCTTGATGTCGTCCACCTTGAACCCGCGGCGGAGCATCTCCGCCGTGAGCTTCGGCAACGCGGCCGCGTCGGGGAGGCCGCGCGGCATCCAGACGAAGCCGTCCCAGTCCGAGCCGAGGGCGACGTGGTCGACCCCGACCGTCGAGGCGATGTACTCGATGTGATCGACGACGACCTTCACGTCGGCGAAGGGGTTCCGGCAGAGATACCACGGGAAGAAGATGACCCCGACGACGCCGCCCTTCTCCGCGATCTTCCTGAGCTGATCGTCGGTGAGATTGCGGTGGTGGTCGCGGAGCTTGCGCGCCGCTCCGTGCGACACGAAGACCGGCGCCGCGCTCGCGTCGAGGGCCTCGAAGAAGCTCGACTCGTGGACGTGCGCGAGGTCCACGAGACCGCCGAGACGGTTCAGCTCGCGGATCACCTCCTTGCCGAACGGAGTGAGACCCGAGACCGACGGCGTCCGCTCGTTGGACGACGACACGAGCTCGTTCGGGAAGAAGTGCGCGAGCGTCACGTAGACGACGCCGCGCTCGTGGAACTTCTCCACGCTCGCGATGTCGCCGCCGTACATGTGCGCCCCCTCCATGCCCACGAAGACCGCGAGCTTCCCCTTCGCGACCGCCGCCTCGAGAGCGTCGGGCGTCCGGGTCAGCTCGATGTCGTTCGCGTTCGCCGCGATCGTCCGGTGCATGAGCTCGACGGTCTCGAGCGCGTGCTCGCGGGGCCGGCGCGTCATGAGCTTCGTCGCGACGAGGCCGAGACCCTGGGCCTTCAGGCCGCCCTCGCGCCAGCGCGGGAGGTCGCAGTGGAGCATGAAGGGAGCCCAGCCGATCGGAGCCATGTGCCGCTTCGCGATGTCGGCCTTGCGGTAACGGACGGCGAGGAACGTGTCCGCGTGGAGGTCGAGGACGAGGCACTCGGCGTGGATGCGGCGGGCCTGGTCGAGGAGTGCGTTCACTCCCTGAAGTTAGCATTGAGCGGGTGCATCGATTCGCGCTGAGGAACCTCGTCCGCAACCGCGCCCGGAGCGCGCTCGCTCTCCTTGGCCTCGCGGGCTCGACGGCGGGGGTCGTGCTCCTCGTCGCGATCTCGCTCGGCGCGCGGCGCATGGTCGCGGACGCCATGGACATGGCGAAGGGGATCGTGATCCTCAAGAAGGACACGCCCGACCCGCTCTTCTCGAAGATCGACGCCGGGATGGACGACGAGATGCGCGGCGTCGCGGGCGTGGCCGCCGCGGTCCCCGAGGTGTGGGCGCTCTGCTATGCGCTCGACGGCGAGGGGCGCCTCGGGAAGGGGATCATGAGCATGGCCATGCTCCTCGGCGCGAACCCCGAGAAGCGGCACGGCCTCAGGGGCGGCGGAGTCTTCGCGCGGACCATGGTCGAGGGCCGCATGTACACGAGCGAGGAACCGGACGGCGTCGTCATCTCGCGGAAGCTCGCGACCGAGCTCAAGAAGGGCCTGGGCTCGAAGCTCAAGGTCAACGACCGGAAGAAGAAGCTCGTCGTCACGGGGATCTTCGACGCCGGGACGCCGCTCTACGACAACCTCCTCGGCGTGCACGAGGCGGTCTCGCGCGAGCTCGCGGAGGTGAGCTCTCAGACGGTGAGCTGCTACTACCTCGAGGTCTCGCCAGGTGAAGAAATAGAGCCCGTCGTCGCGCGCTTGAAGGCGGCCTTCGCGAGCCACGAGCAGCCGCTCGAGGTGAAGTCCACGCTCTCGTGGGGCCGCGAGGTGAACGCCCTCGTGGGCGACCTCGATCCGTACCTCGGCGCGGTCGCCGTCGTCGCGGGCGCGATCGGCGCGCTCGGCGTCGTGAACACGATGCTCATGTCGGTCCGCGAGCGCGTGCGCGAGCTCGGAGTCCTCCGCGCGACGGGCTGGCTCCGGCGCGACGTCTTCGTGCTCGTCCTGATCGAGGCCGCGCTCCTCGGCGCGGTCGGCGGCGCGCTCGGCGCGCTCGGAGGAGCCGGCGCGGGCTGGGTCGCGAGCCACCTCCTCCCGATCAAACCCTTCACGCCGCCCGGGCTCGTCGTCGCGAGCGTCCTCGGCGCGGTCGCGCTCGGCGCGCTCGGTGGCCTCTACCCCGCCCTCTATGCCTCACGCCTCGATCCGATCGGCGCGATCCGGGGGGGTGCATGAAGCTGGCCGAGGGCGTGGACCTCGCGAAGGTCTACCGGCGCGGCACGACCGAAACGGCCGCCCTGCGTGGAGTGTCCTTCTCCGTCGTGAAGGGCGAGGTCGTCTTCGTGCTCGGCCCGTCGGGGAGCGGGAAGTCCACGCTCCTCCAGCTCCTCGGCGCGCTCGACACGCCGTCGAGCGGGAAGGTCGTCCTCTTCGGCGAGGACGTGGCCGCGAAGTCGGACCGCGAGCGCTCGCTCCTCCGCCGCGCGAAGCTCGGGTTCGTCTTCCAGAGCTTCCATCTCATCAACGCTCTCTCGGCCGTGGAGAACGTCCTTGTCCCGCGCGTGCCCGCCGGGATCACGGACGCGGACCGGACGCGCGCGCGGGAGCTCCTCGAGCGGCTCGGCCTCGGTGCGCGCCTCGAGCACCAGCCGGACGAGCTCTCGGGCGGCGAGATGCAGCGCGTCGCGATCGCGCGCGCCGTCGTCACCGAGCCGCTCGCGATCCTGGCCGACGAGCCCACCGGCAACCTCGACACGCGCACCGGCGTCTCCGTCCTCGAGCTCCTCGCGCGCCTCACCGACGATCGCGGCATCGCGTGCATCATGGTCACGCACGATCCGCGCGCCGCCGAGCGCGGCACCCGCATCGTCGGGATGCGCGACGGCCGCATCTCGACCGATGAGCGCGTCGAGAACCGCGCCTCCGGTGCCTCGCTCACGAACGACAACGTCGACGACTCGGGTGTCCGCCGTGCAGTGGCGTGAGCTCTTCTCCAGCCTGGCGCTGCGCCCGCTCCTCGAGCACAAGGCGCGTGCTGCCCTTGCGATCCTCGGGATCGCGTGCGGCACCGCGCTCTATGTCGCGATCTCGATCATCAACGCCGCGACGGTCGACCATTTCGCGGCGAGCGTCGAGTCGCTCTCCGGCAAGACGACGCTGAGCGTCGCCGGTGACGACACCGGCTTCCCGGAGCAGACGCTCGATCTCGTCGAGAAGGCCGAGGGCGTCGATCGGGTCGTCCCCATCGTGCAGACGCGCGCTCGCGCGGGCGCGAAGGGCGAACAGGGGGTGATGATCCTCGGCGGAGGCCACCCCGGCGGAATGATGTTCCGCTGGG
>CAZYLP010000065.1:0-17227 GCA_964648345.1 uncultured Planctomycetota bacterium | reverse complement strand
CGGGTAACGGAGCGCGTAGCTCTGGTGGAGCCCGACCTCGTCGAGGAGCTCGCCCACGCGCTTTCGCGTGTCGGTCCGCGACCAGCCGAAGTTCCGGAGCGGCTCCGCGACGATCGAGCCGACGGTGAGGCGCGGGTCGAGCGACGCGTACGGGTCCTGGAAGACCATCTGCACGCGCGAGCGGAGGGGCCGGAACCGCGCCTCGTCCATGCCGACGAGCTCCTGACCGAAGAAGCGCACGCTCCCCGCCGTCGCGCGCACGAGGCCGATGATCCCGCGCGCCGTCGTGGACTTGCCGCAGCCCGACTCGCCGACGAGCCCGAGCACCTCGCCCTTCTCGAGCTCGAAGGAGACGCCGTCCACGGCGCGGATCTTCCCCGTCTCGCGCTTCAGGATCGCGCCCTTCACGATCGGGAAGTGGACGTACAGGTCCTTGACTTCGAGGAGCTTCGTCACCGCGGTGCTCCCTCCGGTCGCCCTGATGCCGGCCCCGAGTACGCAGGCTTGTCCTGCGGGTTGAGGAAGCACGCCGCGAAGTGGCCGGGCTCGACCTCGAGGAGCGGGGGCACCTTCTTGTCGCAGGGCTCGAAGCGCTTCGCGCAGCGCGGGTGGAAGGGGCAGCCCGGCGGGATCGCGCGGAGGTCGGGCGGCGCCCCCGGGATCGGCTTCAGGTTCTCCTGGCGCGCGGCGTCGATGCGCGGGATCGAGGCGAGGAGCCCCTCGGTGTAGGGGTGGCTCGGCTTCGCGAAGATCTGCGGCGTCGCCGCCGTCTCGATGACGCGGCCCGCGTACATGACCGCCACGCGCTTGGCCATGCCGGCGACGACGCCCAGGTCGTGCGTGATGAGGATGATCGCGGTCCCGCGCTCCTTGTTGATCTTCCTCAGGAGCTCGAGGATCTGGGCCGAGATCGTCACGTCGAGCGCCGTCGTCGGCTCGTCCGCCACGAGGAGGCTCGGCTCGCACATGAGCGCCATGGCGATCATGACGCGCTGGCGCATGCCGCCCGAGAACTGGTGCGGGTACTGGTCGATCCGGTTCTCCGCGCCCGGGATCCCGACCGCGCGGAGGAGCGTGAGCGCGCGCTCGCGGGCCTCGGCGCCCGACTTCCCCTCGTGCTCCTCGACGACCTCGGTGAGCTGCCGCGAGACCCGGAGGAACGGGTTCAGCGAGGTCATGGGGTCCTGGAAGATCATGGAGATCTTCTTGCCCCGGAGCTTCCGCACGTCGTCCGCGGGCGCCTTCAGCAGGTCGCGCGCCGGCTCGCCGGGCTTGTCGCGGAAGAGCACCTCGCCCGTCGGGTGGTGCGCGGGCGGCTGCGGCACGAGCCGGAGCACCGAGAGGTTCGCGACGGACTTCCCCGAGCCCGACTCGCCGACGATCCCGAGGACCTCGCCCGCCCGGACGTGGAAGCTCGCGCCCTCGACGGCGCGCACGTCGGCGCCGTCGTCGGTGCGGAAGTAGGTGCGGAGGTCCTTCACCTCGAGGATGACGTCGCTCACCCGCGCCCTCGCATGCGCGGATCGAGCGCGTCGCGGAGGCCGTCGCCGAGGAAGTTGAGCGCGAAGAGCGTCATGCTGAGAGCGAGGCCGGACCAGATGAGGAGCCACGGGAAGCCGCCCTGGGCGAGCTCCGTGCCCGTCTTCGTGAGGCTGCCCCAGCTCTCGAGGTTCTGCCCTTCGTACTGCACGGAGAGGCCGAGGAAGGAGAGGAACGCCTCGGTGAGGATGACCTCGGGGATCGTGAGCGTCGTGTAGACGACGACCGAGCCGAGCGTGTTCGGGATGAGGTGCTGGAAGATGATCCCCGCGCTGCTCGTGCCCGACACCTTCGCCGCCTCGACGAACTCCTTCTCGCGGAGGGAGAGCACCTGACCGCGGACGATGCGCGCCATGGTGAGCCACTCGACGGCGCCGATCGCGATGAAGAGGAGGATCAGGTTCCGGCCGAAGAGGACGAGGAGGATGATCACGAAGAACATGAAGGGGATCGCGTAGAGGATGTCGACGAGCCGCATCATGACCTCGTCGACTCGCCCACCCGCGAAGCCCGAGACCGCGCCGTAGATGACGCCGATGATGAGCGAGACCACCGTCGCGACGATGCCGACGAGGAGCGAGATGCGCGCGCCGAAGATCACGCGCGAGAGGATGTCGCGCCCCGAGTCGTCCGTGCCGAGGAGGTGCGAGTGCGTGAAGGGAGCGCCGTCGACCGAAGCCGCGCGGACGTCCTCCGCCTCGACGTCGGTGTCGCCCGTGGGCTTGCCGTCCGCCTCGAGGCTCTCGACCTTCCCGCCGGCGCACTTCGCGACGAGGGCCTTCTGCTTCTCGCCCTTCCGGTACTGGCCGACGATCGTGCGCTCCTTGCCGGGCTCGCCGGGCCCGAAGTCGGCGGGGAGGGGCGCGCCGACCTTGAGCTCCACCCCCGTGACCGAGAGGCGCGGCGTCTCGATGACGATGCGCTCCGCCTCCTTGAGGGGGAGGGCGGGCGGCTCCTCTTGCTGCGGGGCATCCGAGTCGTAGTCGGGGCCGAGCTCGATCCGCGTGACCGCGCCGGAGGCGGCGACCTCGACGCGGAGCTCGCGCTTCCTGACCTCGTCGACCGTGAGCTGCACCGTCTTCGCGGCCGCGGGGAAGGGCTTCGGCACGTCCTTCCCCTTCTTGAACGCCATGGTGTTCTCGAGGATCGGATGCGTGATGAGCGGCTTCCGCTTGCCGATCCACCACTCCTGATGCTGCGGATCGTGGGGGACGATCCACGGCGCGAGCGCGGCGAGGGCGCTCACGACGATGATCCAGACGAGGCTCGCGACGGCGAGCTTGTTCTTGAAGAGCCGCCGCCACGCGTCGGCCCAGAGGCTGCGCGGAGCGGCGCTCTTGAACTCCGCCGGCGCGGGGGCCGCGGGCGCGGGCGCCGTCGCCTCAGTCATACCGGATCCTCGGATCGAGGAAGCCGTACGCGATGTCGACCGCGAGGTTCAGGAAGACGAGGAGGGCGCCGACGAAGACGACGAGGCCCTGCGTGACGCCGTAGTCGCGCGCGAGCGCGCTCTGCGTGAACTGACGGCCGAGCCCCGGGACCTGGAAGATCGTCTCGACGACGAGCGAGCCCGTGATGATGAACGCGACCGCGGGCCCGAGGAACGAGACGACGGGGAGGAGCGCGCCGCGGATCGCGTGGCGGAGCACGACGAGATGCTCGCGGAGTCCCTTCGCGCGCGCGGTGCGGATGTAGTCCTGGTTCACGACCTCGAGCATGCCCGCGCGCGTGAGCCGCGCGATGCGCGCGGCGTAGGGGAGCGAGAGCGTGATCGCGGGGAGGATGAGGTCCTTCGAGAAGCCGCCGTTCTCCCAGCCCGAGACGCGGAACCACCCGAGCTCGAGCGCGAAGACGATGACGAGGGCCGGTCCGACGACGAACGCGGGGAGGGTGATCCCGATCATCGCGAACGCCATGGAGCCATAGTCCCAGCGCGAGTTCTGCTTGAGGCCCGCGATCATCCCGGCGCTCACCCCGACGACGAGCGCGAGCGTCATCGCGGCGAGGCCGAGGACGAAGGACGGCTTCCAGCTCTCGGAGATGATCTCGTTGACCGTCCGGTCCTTGTACTTGAGCGACGGGCCCAGGTCGCCGCGCAGGACGCGCGACATGTAGTAGGCGAACTGGACGGGCATCGGCTTGTCGAGGTGGTAGTACGCTCGTTGCCGCTTGACGATCTCCTCCGGGTAGCCCTTCTCCGAGTCGAACGGCCCGCCGGGCGCCATGCGCACCATGCAGAACGTGATGACGAGGAGGAGGAGGAGGACGAGCGGCGCCGCCGCCAGGCGCCGCAGGATGAACTTGAGCACCGCTCAGTTCACCTCGTACCCCGCATCGGCGAGGAGCTTCTTCGCGGCCTCGGGGTTGTACTCGAGCCCCTTGATCGACTTGTAGGGCGGGTTGCCGCACTTGGGCGGCACGCAGCTCCCGGCCGGGATCTCGCCGAAGCGCTGCACCTTCGTGCAGATCGTCTTCTTGTTGACCGCCATCGAGAACGCCTTGCGGACGCGCACGTCGTCGAAGGGCGCCTTCTTGCAGTTGAAGCGGTAGAAGTAGACGGTCAGGTACGGCGACACGCGGAAGGCGCTGTTCTTCTTCACCTCCTCGGCGCGCGCGATCGGGACGTCGTCGATCCAGTCGCACTCGCCCGCGATGAACTTGTTGAGCGACGTGTCGAGGTTGTCGATCGGGAGGAGCGTGACCTGCTGGAGCGTGACGCGGCCCTTGTCCCAGTAGCGCTCGTTCGGGACGAAGACGATCTGCGCGTTGATCGACCACTCCTTGAGCTTGTAGGGGCCGTTCGTGACGATGTTCTCGGCCTTCGTCCACGCCGGGCCGTGCTTCTCGACCGTCTTCCGGTGGACCGGCATGTAGGTCTCGAAGAGGCAGAGGTTCAGGAAGAACGGGCACGGCGCCTCGAGACGGACGACGAGCGTCTTCGGGTTCGGCGCCTCGAGGCCGAGCTTGGCGCCCTCGGCGGGCTTCTCGCCGCGGATCACCGGCTTCGCGCCCTCGATCCAGTCGAAGATCTGCGCGTACTCGGAGGGCGTGGTGAGCGCCTTCGGGTCGATGACGCGCTTCCACGAGTAGATGAAGTCCTCGGCCGTGATCGGGTCGCCGTTCGACCAGTAAGCCTCGCGGAGGTGGAACGTGTAGGTCTTCCCGTCGTCGGAGATCTCCCACTTCTCGGCGACGCCGGGGAGCGGGGAGAGGTCCTTGGGGCTCGGGCGCGTGAGGCCCTCGAAGAGGCCGAGCGCGATCCGGTGCTCGGGGTGACCCGTCATGATCGCGGGGTCGAGCGTCTGGGGCTCGGCGGCGTTGTTGAAGACGAGCTTCTGCTTGTCGGCCGGGAGCTTGTTGCCGGCTTCGTCCGCGATCCACATGGCGTCGTAGGGGTGGAGGTTGAGGACGTTGTCCTCCCAGCCCTTCACCTTCTTCGCGACCATGTTCTTGTTCACGTAGAAGTAGATCGGGAGGAAAGGCGCCTCCTCCACGATCAGCTGCTCGGCCTTCTGGTAGACCTCCCAGCGCTTCGTGTTGTCGCGCTCGAGCATCGCCTGGCCGATGAGCTTGTCGTAAGCCGGGTTCGACCAGCCCGTGCGGTTGTTGCCGTTGCCCGTCTGCCAGCACTCGAAACCGTTGTGCGGGTCGTTGTAGTCGTAGACCCAGCCGCCGCGCGCGATGTCGTAGTCGAGCTTCGACATCCGGTCGAGGTAGACCTTCCACTCGGTGTTCCCGAGGCCGACCGTGACGCCGAGGTTGTCCTTCCACATCTGCGCGATCGCCTCGGCGATCTGCTTGTGGCTCTCGAGCGTGTTGTAGAGGATCTCGACCTGCGGGAAGGGCTTGCCCTTCTTCTTCTCGTCGGCGCGCGCGCCCCACGCGACGATCGACAGCGCGACGGCCGCGGCGAACGCAGCCCAGCTCCTACCGGGACGGATGCTGGTGAACCGCATGGGCTCCTCCGGATGGACTCTTCGACGCGGGAGCGCCCTTGTGTTTTCAGGCAGGGCGCGTCCAAGACCCGCGAGGAGCGCCTTCTTACCACCGCTCCTGAGCTTGTGTCAAACCGGCGCGAGGGCTACGATCCGCTCCACGAGAAGCGTTTGGCCTCTCCCAGCATCCTCGTCGCCGAAGACGACCTCGCGATCCGAACCGTGTTCATCCGCCTCCTCGAAGGGGCTGGGTACAAGGTGACCGCCTTCACCAACGGCCAGTCGGCCCTCGAGAAGGTCGAGGCGGGGGAGCACTTCGACGTCGCGATCACCGACCTCAACATGCCCGGGGTCGGCGGCGAGGAGCTCCTGAAGCGCCTCAAGGTGAAGTCGCCCCTCACCCCCGTGATCGTCGTGACCGGCGTCCGCGACCTCGAGGCCATCGAGGAGTGCTTCAGGAACGACGCCTACCGGTACTTGAAGAAGCCCTTCACGCGCGAAGAGCTCCTGAACCTCGTGAAGCAGGCCCTCTCCGAGGCGGCCGCGAGCTCGGGGCGCGTCGGCAAGGTGAACCGCGACGACGAGGGGTGGGTCGAGCTCACGGCTCCCTCGCGGCAGGAGTACCTCGACCGCTTCCAGGAGTTCTGCGACGCGATCCTCGACTCGCGCCTCGACGAGAAGGCCCGCAACGAGCTCAAGATCGCCGTGCAGGAGCTCGGGCAGAACGCGATCGAGTGGGGCAACAAGCTCGACCGGAACTCGACGATCCGGATCGCGTGGAAGCTCGAGAAGGACCGGATCCTGATCCGGATCGCCGACGACGGACCGGGCTTCGACCCGAAGTCGATCCCCGACCCGACGATCGACCCGATCGCGACGATCGAGAACCGCGAGAAGGTCGGGAAGCGCCCCGGCGGGTTCGGGATCCACCTCGCGCGCCGCGTGATGGACAAGGTCACGTACAACGAGCGCGGGAACATCGTCCTCCTCGAGAAGCGGCTCAGCTAGCGGCGAAGCCGCGAACGTGCTCTCCTTTCCGGACACTCGAGGGGGAGCATGCGCCACGGGTTCGTCGTTCTCATCGCGCTCGCGATCCTGGGCACCGGCTGCGGTGGAGGAGGCGGCGGGGGCGGAGGCGGCAACGGCGGCGGCGGCCCCACCTTCTCGCTCGCCTTCGAGACGCAGCCGCCGGCGAGCTCGGCCGCGGGAGCGCCCTTCGGGCTCTCGGTCGTCGTGCAGGACTCCTCGGGGGCGGTGTCTCCGGGAGCGAACGGGTCGATCTCGCTCTCGCTCGCGGGCGGGACCGGGCCGCTCCAGGGCTCGACCTCGGCGTCGCTCGTCCAGGGGCGCGCGACCTTCTCGGGGCTCTCGATCAACGCGGCGGGGACGACCTACACGCTCGTCGCCTCGGCGTCGGGCGTCACGGCGAACAACGCGACGAGCTCGACCTTCACGATCACGCCGGGTCCGGTCTCGAAGCTCACGGTCACGAACGCGCCGGGCGGCGGCCCCGCGAACGTGCCGATCGGCACCCTGAGCGTCAGGGCCGAGGACGCGTTCGCGAACCCGATCGCGAACCTCTCCGTGTCGGTGTCGCTCTCGAGCAACCCGACGGGAGCCGTCCTCGGCGGCACCGGCTCGGTCTCGACCGGAGCGAACGGTGTCGCGACCTTCTCGGACCTCACGATCGACAGGCCCGGGAGCTACACGCTGGTCGCGACCGCGAGCGGCGTGAGCTCGTCGGGACAGTCCGTCACGATCTCCGGGTTCCCGACGCCCTCGATCGCCTTCGCGGCCGGCTCGTCGGCGACGGCGAACGAGGCGGCGGGGAGCTTCGCGGTCACGGTCACGCTCTCGATCGCGGGCGGCCTCACGCAGAGCGCGGCGAGCGTCACCGTCTCGGACGCGGCGACGGGGACGGCGACGAGCGGCACGGACTACACCGCCTTCGCGCCCGTCGTCGTCACGTTCCCGGCCGGGACCGCGAACGGCGCGACGCAGACGGTGAACGTCGCCGTCCTCGCCGACCTGCTCGTCGAGGGCGACGAGACGGTCGCCCTCGCGCTCTCGGCGCCCTCGGGGGCCAACCTCGGCTCCCAGACGTCACACGCGGTGACGATCACGGAGGACGACAGGGCGACCGTCGCGTTCTCCGCGGCGACGAGCGCGACCGCGAACGAGGCCGCGGGCAACTTCAACGTCGCGGTGAGGCTCACGCTCCCGGGCGGGCCGCTCGCGTCGGCGGTGACCGTGAACGTGACGAACCCGCTCACCGGCACCGCGACGAGCGGCACCGACTACACGGCGCTCGCGAACCCGGTCGTCGTGACGTTCCCCGTCGGCTCCGCGAACAACGCGACGCAGAACGTCGCGATCCCCGTCCTCGCCGACCTGATCGTCGAGGGCGACGAGACGGCGAACCTCGCCCTCTCCTCGCCGAGCACCAACGCGCAGCTCGGAGCGCAGACGACTCACACGGCGACGATCACGGACGACGACCTGGCCACGCTCGCGTTCGCGAGCGCGACGAGCCAGACGACGAACGAGACGGCCGCGGCCCACAACGTCGCGGTGAGGCTCACGCTCCCGGGCGGGCCGCTCGCTGTCGCGGTCACCGTGCGGGTCACGGATGCGCTCACCGGCACGGCGACGAGCGGCACCGACTACGCCGCGATCCCGATCCCGACGACGGTCACCTTCCCGATCGGCTCCACGAACAACGCGACGCAGAACGTCGCGATCCCCGTGCTCCAGGACGCGCTCGTCGAGGGCAACGAGACGGTCAACCTGACGCTCTCGACGCCGAGCGCGAACGCGCAGCTCGGCGGACAGACGACTCACACGGCGACGATCACGGACGACGACGTGCCGGTCATCGCGTTCCAGGCCGCGACGAGCGCGACCGCGAACGAGGCCGCGGGCAACCACAACGTCACCGTCGTGCTCACGCTGCCGGGCGGGCCGATCGGCGCGCCCCTCACGGTGCAGGTCGTCGACCAGCTCACGGGCAGCGCCACGAGCGGGACGGACTACACGGCGCTCGCGAGCCCCGTGACGGTCACGTTCGCGACGGGCTCGGCGAACGGAGCGACGCAGACGGTCGCGATCCCCGTCCTCACGGACCTGCTCGTCGAGGGCGGCGAGACCGTGCGCCTCCAGCTCCAGAACCCGAGCGCGCCCGCCGTGCTCGGCGCGCAGCAGCTCCACGTCGCGACGATCACGGACGACGACCTCGCGACCGTCGCCTTCTCGCTCGCGACGAGCGCGACCGCGAACGAGGCCGCGGGCAACTTCAACGTCGCCGTCCGGCTCACGCTCCCGGGCGGGCCGCTCGCCTCGTCGGTGACCGTGAACGTGACGGACGCGCTCACGGGCACGGCGACGAGCGGGGCCGACTACACGGCGCTCGCGGTCCCGGTCGTCGTGACGTTCCCCGTCGGCTCCGCGAACAACGCCGTCCAGAACGTCGCGATCCCCGTGCTCGCCGACTCGTTCGTCGAGGGCAACGAGACGGTGAACCTCGGGCTCTCGAGCCCGAGCACGAACGCGCAGCTCGGAGCCCAGACGACGCACGCGGCGACGATCACGGACGACGACCTCGCGACGGTCGCCTTCCAGCTCGCGACGAGCGCGACGACCAACGAGGCGGCGGGCAACTTCAACGTCGCGGTGAGGCTCACGCTCGCGGCCGGCACGCTCGGGCAGGCCGTGACCGTGAACGTGACGGACGCGCTCACCGGCACCGCGACGAGCGGGACCGACTACATGGCGCTCGCGAACCCGGTGGTCGTGACGTTTCCGGTCGGCTCCGCGAACAACGCGGTCCAGAACGTCGCGATCCCCGTCCTCGCCGACACGCTCGTCGAGGGCGGCGAGACCGTGAACCTCGGGCTCTCGAGCCCGAGCGCGAACGCGCAGCTCGGCGCCCAGACGACGCACCAGGCGACGATCACGGACGACGACCAGGCGAGCGTCGCCTTCGCGGCCGCGACGAGCGCGACCGCGAACGAGGCGGCGGGCAACCACAACGTCGTCGTGCGCCTCACGCTCGCTTCGGGCACGCTCTCGCAGGCCGTGACGGTGAACGTGACGGACGCGCTCACCGGCACGGCGTCGAGCGGCACCGACTACACGGCGCTCGCGAACCCCGTCGTCGTCACCTTCCCGATCGGCTCCGCGAACAACGCGACGCAGAACGTCGCGATCCCCGTCCTCACGGACCTGATCGTCGAGGGCAACGAGACGGTGAACCTCGGGCTCTCGAACCCGAGCGGGAACGCGACGCTCGGTGCCCAGACGACGCACGCGGCGACGATCACCGACGACGACCTCGCGACGGTGGCGTTCGCCACGGCGACGAGCGCGAGCGCGAACGAGGCCGCGGGCAACATCAACGTGGCGGTCCGGCTCACGCTCCCGGGCGGACCGCTCGCGCAGGCCGTGACCGTGAACGTGACGAACGCGCTCACGGGCACGGCGACGAGCGGCACCGACTACACGGCGCTCGGCAATCCGGTGGTCGTGACCTTCGCGATCGGCTCCGCGAACAACGCGATGCAGAACGTCGCGATCCCCGTCCTCGCGGACACGCGGATCGAGGGCGGCGAGACCGTCAACCTCTCGATGTCCAATCCGAGCGCGAACGCGCAGCTGGGCGCGCTGACGACGCACTCGGCGACGATCACGGACGACGACTTCGCGACGATCGCGTTCCAGATCCCGAGCAGCACGGCCGACGAGGGGACGGGGACTCTCAAGGTGAACGTCGTCCTCACCTACACGGGCACGCTCGACGTCGCGGTGAGCGCGAACGTGGCGGACGCGGGCGGCGGGACGGCGACGGGCTCGGGGACGGACTACTCCTTCACGACGACGGGGGTGAGCTTCCCGGCCGCCACCCCGAGCGGGACGGTCTCGTCCGTGAACGTGGCGATCGTCCAGGATGTCCTCGCGGAGGTCTTCGAGACCGTCAACCTCGCCCTCCAGTCACCGAGCAGCGCCGCGACGCTCGGGCAGGCGACGCACGCCGTCTCGATCCTCGACGAGGAGCTCCAGCCCGAGGTCCTCTTCGAGTACCCGCCGGCCATGATCGACCAGTCGGCTCCGTGCGCGGCCAACAAGCGGATGGTCGTCGTCTTCTCGGGGCCCATGGACAACGCGGCGACGTCGATCGGCGCGAACTCGGTCCGCGTGAACGACGGCGGCGGCTTCCACGCCTCGACGACCAACCTGATCACGGGCAACGCGCGGCTCGCGTCGAGCCAGGACCGGCGGCTCCTCGTCGTGACGCCGACGGGCGGCGCGCTCGTGACGCCGTTCGTGAGGCTCTTCATCCTCGGACAGACCGTGAGCGGCGACGCCGTGAGGGACATCGCGGGCAACCGGATCTCGGAGATCCACAGCGACGCGGGCTTCGCGGCGCTCCCCTCGATGGGGCCGGCCTTCCAGTGGACGTTCGCGGCGTCCGACGCGACGGTGCCGGTCTACGTGGACCGCCAGCCCGCGCCGGGCGCGACGGCGACCGGGACGACGAAGGTGCGGCTCGTCTTCAGCGAGGAGATCGACCCCGCGGTCGTCCTCGCCAACTTCACGGTCACCGACGGCTCGGGCGCGCGAGCGGGGACGATCCTGTTCGACGAGGACACGATGCGCGGCTTCACCTTCACGGTCTCCGGCGTACCGCTCAGCGGGACGGTGACGGTGGACGCGCGAACGATCGTGGACCTCGCGGGGAACGCGGTCGGCGGCGCGATCTACTCCTTCACGGTCGGAACCGACGACGACCCGCCGCGGATCACTCTCCTCACGCTCGACGCGATCCCGCGGCACCTGAACGGCGACCCGCTCAGCGGGACGGTGACGGTCACGCTCAACTCGACGACCGTCACGGGGGCGAGCACGGCCTTCACGCAGGAGCTCGCGCCGGGCGACCAGGTCGTCTTCGCGAGCGATCCGAACCGGCCGTACACCGTCCAGTCCGTGACGAGCGACACGAGCCTCACGCTCGCGTCGAACTACCTCGCCGCGACGACCGCGGGCGTCCTCGCGAACGGGGCGAAGGTCCTCTTCAACGCGGACCCGCTCGCCGCGGGGACGGTGAGCGTCACGAACGGGAGCGCGACGGTCAGCGGCACGGGCACGGCCTTCGTGACGGCGCCGCCGGGCGGCGACGGGCTCACCGTCGGCAACCGCGTCCAGATCGCGAGCCAGCCCGGCGTCTTCTACCTCGTGAACGCAGCGACGAACACGCAGCTCACGCTCGCGACGGCCTACACCGGGACGACGAACGCCTCGACGACGCTCACGACCGGAGGCTCCCACCTGGGAGGCATCCTCCAGGTCCCGCCGAACGGCTTCACGATCGACCTGACCTACGAGGACCCGGGCGGCTCGGGTGTCTCGACGAACAGCGCGAACCTGACGGTCACGTGCAACAACACCGTGAGCGGTCAGCCGGCCGGCACGAACCTCGTGCCGCTGTTCCCGGGCGGGAACGTCACGCTCACGGCGACGAACGCGACGCTCCTCGTGCCGGGGACGCTCGCGTTCCCCGCGGGCGCGAACACGATCACGGTCACCGTCCGCGACGTGGCGGGGAACGCGCGGACGCGGCAGTTCCGCTTCACGGTCGTGACGCCGACGGCGATCATGCTCCCGCTCGACGCGTCGAAGAACACGGACTGGAATCTGTTCTTCGACCGCGACTTCGACCTCCAGAGCCGGCTCGACACGGTGAACTACCAGGTCAACCTCCCGCCGACCGACGCCGTCGAGACGGACGGGATCGCCGACTTCGACTCGGACCTCTTCGGGCTCGGGCTCCGCTCCGCGAGCGGCTCGGGCAACGTGACGGGCGTCGCGCTCTCCATGAACCAGGCGGCGCGGAACTGGGTCATCAACCGGACGATCTTCTACCTCTACCGTCACTACGGGCGCGCGACGACCGACTGGAACGAGGAGCCGGGGGCGAACAGGAACCCGGGCTTCGCGGCGATCCGCGCCTTCACGACGGCCACGACCCCGAGGATCCAGTTCTTCCACAACGCCTCGCCGCAGGCGGGGCAGAACAACTTCGGGGTCGGCGGTCTCTCCGCGAACGGGTTCGCCAACGGGCGCGCGTTCTACGACCCGCAGAACAAGGCCGTCGAGGACAACGGGACGCAGGCCGCGGGCTCGCAGCTCGGCGTCTTCACGGGCGGTCTGCTCTTCATCTTCGACGGCTCGCCGCCGAGCCCCTTCGTGAAG
The DNA here is from genome assembly GCA_964648345.1 of uncultured Planctomycetota bacterium. Lineage (GTDB taxonomy): Bacteria > Planctomycetota > J058 > J058 > JACQDU01 > CAZYLP01. The sequence continues at coordinate 4,508 of CAZYLP010000065.1, read as the reverse complement.
ACGCGGCTCCTCTTCGACACGCTCACTCCGTTCCGGCGGACGGGCGACGCCTCGACGCAGCTCGGAGTCCCGCTCGGGACGGACGCGAACGACCCGGACATCCTGTCGCCGACGCAGGACCCGGCGACCTTCACGGGGACCAAGCTCACGCGCTACCGCACGGTCCTCCGCGCCATGGACGCGGTCGCACGCTTCACGGCGGCGACCCTCGCGCACGAGATCGGCCACTCGATCGGGCTCGTGGACGACGATCAGCCCGGCGCGGGCCACTACGGCCGGTGCTTCAACGCGACGGCGCACCACATCGACCTCCGCGCGTACTTCCCGGGCGCCGCCCAGGACGTCATGAGCGGCTCGGGCGACCTCACCGCGAAGTCGGAGGGCGCGACGGGCTTCAACGAGCTCGAGCGCGCGTACCTGAACCACCGCATCGTCGTGAACCCGGGGGACAACTGACATGGCCCGCCCGATCCACGCCTCCGTCCTCCTCCTGGCCACGGCGTGCGTCGCCGCGCCGGCGCCTGCTCCCGCCGCCAGGGAGCGCGCCGTGACGCGGGACCCGCGGATCTGCACCGAGAGCGCGCCCGTGGGATTCCGTCGCGCCGTGAAGCGCGCCGAGAGGATCGAGAAGTGGCTCTGGCACGGGAGGACGATCCTCTCGCTGGTCCGCAGTGCGGCGGGCGACGACGTGCTCGAGGAGCTCGACCTCGACGACCCGCGGAACGCGGGCGCGGAGGACGCGATCGTCGCCCTCGCGGCGTTCGAGGCGACTCCGCGGACGGGCGAGAGCGTCGCGCGCGCCGCGGCGGCGCTCGCGCTCGCCGTCGCCGAAGGCGGCTCGGAGACGCGGCGCCGCGCGGCGCTCGACCTCGTCTCCGACGCGGGGTTCGCCTCGGGCCTCGATGCGGTCAGCGCGGGGATCCTCGCGCGCGTGGTGGACCGGGCGACGGGGCTCTCGCCCGAGCTCCCCTCGCTCCTCATGGTCCTCGGCGCGCGCGGAGATCGCGCGCGCGTCATCGGCGCTCTCGAGAAGGAGCGCGGCGACAAGGTCGTGAAGGTCGTCGCGGACGTCCTCGGACGCGCCGGTCTCCAGGGCACCGGGGACGCGCTCGCGGCGCTCCTCGCCTCGGAGGACGCCGAGGTCCGTCTCCGCGCGGCGTCGGTGCTCGCGCGTCTCGAGAGCGACGAGGGCCGCGGAGCGCTCGCCGCCCGCCTCCGCTCCTCCGACGCCGAGCTCCAGGCCATGGCGCTGGTCGCGCACGCGGGCACGGAGAGCGCCGAGGCGCGGAGCGTGAGCCTCGACGTCGTCCGGCGTCACATGGCCCCGGCGCGCGTCGAGCGCACGGCCGTCGAGCGCGTGCGCGCGTCGCGCGCGGGTCCCGCGTCCCTCGAGCGGGGCGAGGCGCTCCGCCTCCGCGCGGCGGGTTTCGTGCTCGCGCGATCGACCGAGGAGGATCGGCGCTGGCTGCGGGCGCGCCTCGCGCGGCTCGACGACCCGGCGGCCGCGGAGTTCCTCGCGGGCCGGCTCGCGGAGCCGTGGGCGGCGTTCGATGACTGACGGCTCCGGGAGAGAGACCCCGCGGTGAAGACGCTCAGGCGCGCGATCTCCGTCGCCGTGCTCGCCGGCTTGCTTCTCGTCCTCGCGGGGGTCGCCTCGACGGCCCAGAGCGAGGCGCGCGGCTACGCGCGCCACGGCTTCGATCTCTTCTGGTTCGTCCACGGGCGGAACAGCGACGGCTGGAAGGAGCCGACGACGGTCCTCACGTGGCTCGCTCTCGGGCTCGTCGCGGTCCCGGCGGTCCTCCTCGACGCCGCCTTCATGCGATGGCCGAAGGGCCGCGGGCGGATCGTCCTCGGGGCGCTCGCCGTCCTCGTCGCCGTCATGGCGACGGGCGCCGCGGTGATCGCTCAGGTCGTCTACCTGGTCGAGGTCCCGCGCAGCTCGCACTTCGAGGCGTTCGCGCAGTTCAACGGGGTCATCTCGTGCCTCTCCGACGGGGACGTCCGCGCGTTCCGCCAGACGGGCGAGGGCGTGACGGGGCCCGAGCTCGCCGCGTTCCTCCTCTCGCTCGCGCTCCCCTTTGCCTCCGCGGTCGGCGGCCGCCTCGGCGATCTCTCTCGGGGGAAGAAGATGGTCCACGGCGCCGCCACCGGGCTCGTCGCCCTCGCGGCCGTCTTTCTGACGACCACGATGCACTGGGAGCACGACGACTTCGCGCCGGCCTCCGAGCGCGCCGTGCGTCGCCTCATCGTCTTCGGGCTGGTGGGGTTGTTCGTGCCGCTCATGTTCGAGGGCGTCGAGGGGCTCGCGGGCCCGGACGAGACCGAGGCGCCCGGACCGCCGCGAAAATAGAACGTCGCGGAACCGGAATGGGTCGCGCTGCGTCTCATGGCCTCGGGGTCGTGGAGCAATGGTCGGTCGTCTGCGGCGTCTCTCTCGAAGGTTCCTCGCCTGCGCGTTCGTCACGGCCGTCCCGGCGGCTCCGATCGCGTGGCTGCTCGCCGACGCACGGTCGGCAGCTCCTGCGCCCCGGCGATCGGTGAACGCGCGGCCCGCGCCGCGCTTCGTGCCCTCCGTCGCGCTCGCACCGCCGGTCCAGCGCGCCGATCCCGTCGTCGTCACGCCGCTCGGGACGGCCGTCGTGATCTCCATGACCGGGAGCGTGAAGGCCGCGGCGAAGCCGTTGCCTGCGGCGCCTGCGCCCGCGAAGACTCCGAGCCCGAGCCCGAGCGCGAGCACGAGCACGCCCGTCGTCGCGAAGGTCCGGGCGCGGCTGTGTGACGCGGCCGGGGCGCCGATGCACGGCGCGTTCTTCTTCGCGCCGATCGGGGTCGGTCCCGGGCTCGCGGCCGGCAACTCGGGGAACGTGGACGATCAGGGCGAGCTCGTCCTCGACGTCGCGCCGGGGCGCTGGCTCGTCACGGCGACCGACGGCTTCGGCTTCCCCGTCGCCCGGACGGAGCTCCACGTCGGTCCGGGCGAAGCGCGCGTCGAGCTCATCGCGCCGGTCCTCGCGCGGGTCTCGGGGCAGATCGACGGAGCCGACCAGAACTGCTGGACGGGACGCGCCGTGACGATCACGAACGGTCAGGGCGTCTACGCCATGATCCCCGTGGACGACGGGGGCCGCTTCTCGGTCGCCCTCCCGCCCGGCGACTACGCGTTCGAGAGCGCGCTCTTCGCGAACGAGGACGAGGACAAGTCCCCCGTCGAGGAGAAGTCCGACGAGCTCACGGCGAGGCTCCGGGAGCTCAGGCGGCTCGTTCGCCGGCTGAACCCGCGCGCTCCCTTCCAGCTCGTGGCGGGCGAGGTGAAGACGGTCGCGCTCGTCGGCGCGTCCGGCATGAGCATGCGCCGGCGCGTCCGCCTCCGAGGCGCCGAGGGCTGAGCCGCCGGCGTCTCGAGGCTACGAGCACTCCGAGAAGCCGCACGAGCGGCAGAGGACGCAGCCCTCCTGGTGCTCGAGCTCGCCCGAGCACTCGGGGCACGCGTTCCGCCGCGGGATCCCCTCGGCGGCCTGGACCTCGCGGCCCTTCGAGCGCTCGTAGAGCTCGATCGCCTGCGCGATCGCGTCGGGCGAGGAGAGCACCTTCACGCCGTCGTTCCACGCCGGGTGGCACGAGATCCCGCGGAGCTGCTTCCTGATCTCGTCCACGTCCACGCCCGCGCGGAGAGCGAGCGACGCGAGGCGCGCGATCGCCTCGGTCATGGCGGCCATGCAGCCGCCGGCCTTGCCGAGCTGCGCGAAGAGCTCGAAGGGCTGGCCGTGCTCGTCCTCGTTGATCGTGACGTAGAGGTTCCCCTCGCCGGTCTTGCGCTTGATCGTGATCCCCTTCGTGACCTCGGGGCGCGGGCGCGGCTTCCGGCCGTGGGCGACCGGAGTCGTGGAGGGGACGCTCAGGACCTGGGCCTCGCGGCTCCCGTCGCGGTAGACGGTGATCCCCTTGCAGCCGAGCTCGTTCGCGAGGAGGTAGGCCCGCTTCACGTCGTCGGGCGAGGCTTCGCGGGGGAGGTTGATCGTCTTGCTGACGGCCGACTCGACGTGGCGCTGGAAGGCGGCCTGCATCTTCACGTGCCACTCGGGTTGAATCTCGTGCGCCGTGCGGAAGACATCCTTCACATCCTGCGGCGCGGAGGTGAAGCGCTCGGGATCGAAGCCGCGCTCGCGGGCGACGCGAGCGAGCTCTGGGTGAACGACCTCGAGGACCGCCTCGCCGTCGAGGGCGCGCCGCTGGTAACTCACCGCGAAGAGCGGCTCGATCCCCGACGAACAGCCCGCGATGAGCGAGATCGTCCCGGTCGGTGCGACCGTGCTCACGGTCGCGTTGCGCCGCGGCTTGTCGCCCTTCGTGGCCCAGAGAGAGCCGATCCACGACGGGAACGCTCCGCGCTTCTCGGCGAGCTCCTCGCTCGCCTTCTTCGACTCCTCGTGCACGAACCGCGCGACCTTCTCGCCGAGAGCGAGGCCCTCGTCGGAGTCGTAGCGGACGTTGAGGAGGACGAGGAG
>CAZYLP010000064.1:0-17494 GCA_964648345.1 uncultured Planctomycetota bacterium | reverse complement strand
GTGGCGGCACCGCTCGGCCGGTCGAGCGCGCGGTAGAGGAGCGCGCGCGCCGACCATGCGCTCGCGAAGCAATCGAGGACGCGGTCCTCGAGGTCCTCGCGCCGGACGTGGAGGAAGGTGTCCATCTGCCCGGCGTAGGAGCGGTCGCCGGCATCCTCCGCCACGCCGGACGACCGTACGGCGACGGAGGTCCCCGCGCCGAGGACGGCGTCGAAGCGCGCGAGGAGGAGCTCCCGGTCGGCGGGCGCGAGACGCGCCGCGCGGAGCGCGCGCCCGACCGCCGCCGCGGCGCGCTCCGCGTCCGGCTGGGAGCGCGGGTCGAGGCCGCGGAGCGCCTCCTCGATCGCGGCGCGCGCCCGCCCCTCGACCTCCGCGAAGACCGCCGTCGTGACGCCGAGCCACGCGGGCACGGGGGCGCCCCCGCGCGCGAGCGCGGCGAGGTTCGCGCCCTTCCCTCCGAGGAGCGCCCGGTCGACCGATGCGTCCGCGCCCGCGACGATCCGCATGCGCCGCACACTCTGCCAAACTTGCCCGGGGGAGGCAGGCTCGACTAGGTTCTCGCCATGACGAGGAAGCCTCTCCGCGCCGTGCTCCTGCTCTCGCTGGTCGCCACGGCGGGCTGCGGGACGCTCTTCTTCCACAACCCCCAGATGGTCCGCGTCACCACGAACGTCCCCGGCGCCCTCGTGATCGCGAAGAACGAGGCGATCCTCGGGCGCATCGAGGGGACCACCGCCGAGTTCCCGCTCGAGCGGAAGAAGAGCCACACGCTCCTCGTCTCGGCGCACGGGAACGAGGTCGCGACCGTGACGGTCGAGTCGCACTACTCGTGGTGGCGGATCATCATCGGCCTCGGAGGCGACATCCTCCTCGGCTTCCTGCCCCCGCCGATCCTCTGGGGCGTCATGGCAGCCCTCGTCGACATGGGCTCCGGCGCGTGGAAGGTCCTCGACGACGAGATCGTCGTGAACCTCCGGCCTCGGACCGATGCGGCGGTCCCGCCCGCGGAGGACCCTTCCACGGAGCGCCCGGCGAGCACGCCGGTCGGCGGGTTCCGCCGCTGCACGGAGTGCGGCGCCACGGACACGGCGCGCGGCGCCTCGTGCGAGCGGTGCGGCACGAGCTTCTCGCCCGACAGGAAGTCTCCGTGCTCGACGTGCGGCGAGCCGCGGCGGGCGTCGGACATCTTCTGCCCGACCTGCGGGCTCAAGTAGAAGACGAGCCCGTCGTACCGCGTCCTATTCGGGGCGGACCCAGCCCGCGGGCGGCGTGAAGAGCCGCGGGGCCATCTCGTGGTTCGACTCGGGGGTCGTCACGCTCATGAGCGTCCGGTCCGGGTTGTCGGGGTCGTTCGGACCGACCGGATCGGCACAGTTCACGAAGCCCGCGACGCCGGTCTGGTGGTTGTCGGCGTGGGTCATCATGGACTTGATCACGTCCTCGGGCTTGCGCTCCTCGATGATCCCGCGGACGAACTCGCGCGAGGTCCACCAGGCGCTGGCCATCATGCGGCAGTAGTAGAAGCGGCCCTGCGGGATGACCTGGCGCATGATGCTGGTGAAGAACGCGCCGGTCCAGCAGCCGTTGTAGAAGAAGTCCTTCACGCGGATCGGCTTCGTGAGGATGTCGGCGGCGGGGTTCGTCGTCGCGTCCATGGTGAACTTCTCGTCGGGAGCCGCGGGCGGGTTGAACGTCGGGCCCGAGCCGTAGTGGCCGTGGCCGTCGATCACGAGCGCGGCGTCCTTCGTCGCGAAGGCCTTCGTGAGCTCCTCCTTGTTCCAGACGAACTGGACGAGGAAGAGCTTCTTCTTGTTGAGGACGACGAACGTGTCGTACTTCGCCGCCTCCACGACCTGGTAGCCCGCGAGCTCCTTCCGGAGGCCGCTCGCCTTCTTCTTCGCGCTCGCGGCGCTCTTGCTGCCGTGGGCGCCCTTGCTGATCGCGTTCTTGGGCTTCGGGCCGCCGCGGCGGAGGTACGCCTCGACGCCCAGGTCGCCCTCGTACTCGTCGAAGGGCTCGCCGTTCGTCTGGCCGTCCGCGAGGCAGACGAAGATGTGGCGATGCACCGGGAGGACCTCGGCGACGGTCGCGATCGGGCTCCCCGCGACGCGCGCCCGGACCTTCCCGACCCGCGCCGACGGCGTCACGTCGAGCGCGATCGTGACCTCGGTGCCGGTCGGGCTCTGGTCGAGGATCTCCTTCACGACGAGGCCCGGGTCCTCGAACATCACGTCCGCGACCGTGAGGCGGCGGTTCGTCGGGAAGCCGCGCCCGATGAGCCGGACGGGGAGCGGCAGCGTCGTGGGCTTCGGGAAGATGTTCGGGATCGCGGCGTGGAGCGCGAGGTCCGCCTTCGGCTTGATCTGGGTGCAGACCTCCATGCCGAACTGGGAGACGACGCCCGCGACGCTCTCGAAGGAGAGGACGCCGCGCAGGCGCGTCGAGCTCGCCGCGAGGTAGTTGCCGACGAGCTTGGAAGGCGTCGTCGGCCCCGGCGTGTGCTCGCCGTAGAGGGCGCCGATCACGCCCGGCGTGCGCGGCCGCGTGACCGTGTCGTAGTGGACGACGAGGCGGTTGCCGTCGAGCTGCCCGAGGCCGTGGCGGAGCTCGCGGACGCCCGAGTCGTAGCGGATGTCCGCCTCGACGGCGAGGCCGCTCGCGACGGGTCCGATCGTCCAGTCGCCCTTGTAGGGGCCGGTCGTGTCCTTGCCCTCGAGCTTGAAGACGCCCTCGAGCTGGACCGGCTGCGCGACCGCGGGCGCGGCCACGACGAGGAGCGAGGCGAAGGCGAGGAGGAGCGTGCGAGCCATGGTGTCCCCTTCCGTTGAGGGAGACAGGGCACGGGGCGTTCCCTCGGCGCAAGTCGAGCAGCGAGGACGGGTCGCGTGCGTTTCGGTCCCACGCGAGACGAGTCCGAGGAGGCGGTGGAGCCATCGTTGCCGGGCGGGTGGCGGGGCCGTTACCCTCGTGCGGCACCCGCGTGAACGATCTGCCTCCCGGACCGAAGCGCCCGGCCGCGCTCCAGGTCTGGGCCTGGATCCGGCGCCCGCTCCCTTTCCTCGACGACTGCGCCCGCCGCTTCGGGAAGCGCTTCACGATCAAGCTCGGCGGGGGCCGTCGCTTCGTGCTCACGTGGGACAAGGACGACGTGAAGACGATCTTCACGGGCTCCGCGGACGTCTTCTCGGGGAAGGGCAACGAGAGCTTCAAGCACTTCGTCGGCGAGCACTCGCTCTTCGTCCTCGACGGAGCGGCCCACGAGCGGCACCGGAAGCTCTTCGGCCCCTCCTTCCGCGGCGACCGCATGCGCGCGTACGGAGCGCTCGTCGCCGCGCGCACCGAGCGCGCGATCGAGGAGTGGCCGGCGAGGAAGCCCTTCTCGATCCTCGCGGCCATGAACGCGATCACGCTCGACGTGATCTTCGCGGCGATCTTCGGCGTCCACGACCCCGAGCGCGTCGCGGCCATGCGGCGGCTCGTGAAGCAGCTCACCGGGACCGCGACCGCGGCGCTCGCCTTCGCGCCCTCGCTCCAGATGGACCTCGGGCGCTGGTCGCCGTGGGGCCGCTTCCTGAGGACGCGGCGCGCGCTCGACGCGATCATCTTCGACGAGATCAGGAAGGCGCGGAGCGGCTCGAGCGGCGCGGACGGCCGCGAGGACATCCTGGCGCTCCTCGCCTCGAGCGAGCTCTCGGACCAGGAGCTCCGCGACGAGCTCCTCACGTTCCTCGGCGCGGGGCACGAGACGACGACGTCCTCGATCGCGTGGGCGCTCCGGTGGATCCTCGGGACGCCCGGGGTCGCGGAGCGCGCGCGCGAGGACGCGAAGTACCTCGACGCGGCGATCCAGGAGTCGCTCCGGATCTCGCCGCCGATCCCGATCGTCCCGCGGCGCCTCGCGGCGCCCGCGACGCTCGGCGAGTTCGCGCTCCCGGCGGGCGTCCACGTCGCGCCCTGCGCTTACCTCGCCCAGCGCGACCCCGAGACCTTCCCCGAGCCGCTCCGCTTCGACCCCGGGCGCTTCCTCGGGAAGCGGCCCGGCCCCTTCGAGTTCTTCCCCTTCGGCGGCGGGAGCCGGATCTGCATCGGCCTCCCCTTCGCGAACTTCGAGATGCAGCGGGTGATCTCGACGGTCCTCGCGCGGGCGGACCTGCGGCTCGTCGGCGAGGCCTCCTCGCGCGCGAAGCGGAAGGCGATCATCCTCGTGCCGCACGACGGGACCCGCGTCGTGCTCGAGAGGAGGCGCCCGTGAGCGGCGACGTCCCCGTGAGCGGCGACGCCCCCCGGCGCTTGCGGATCCCGCTCGTCGCGCAGATCGTCATCGCCCTCGTCCTCGGCGCGATCGTGGGCTCGGTCCTCGGCGAGCGCGCCAAGCCGCTCGAGGAAGGCGCCAAGCTCGTCATCAAGTTCCTCAAGGCGCTCGCGGGGCCGCTCGTCTTCTTCGCGATCCTCGACGCCTTCGCGCACACGAAGATCGAGGGGCGCGCCGGGCTCAAGCTCGTCCTCATCGCGGCCCTGAACGCGTGCGTCGCCGGCATGACCGCGCTCCTCCTGTCGAACGTGCTCGCGGTCGGGCGGCACGTGGACAAGACGCCCTTCCTCGCCGTCGCTCCGGGCGGCGTGGCGCCGCCCGCGACGTCGCTCTCGAAGGCGCTCGACGCCCTCGTGCCGGCGAACCTCCTCGAGCCGTTCGCGACGAACGACGCCTTCGCGATCGCGATCCTCGCGGTCCTCCTCGGCGTCGCGCTCCGCCACCTCCCCGACGACGAGAACCGGCAGACCTTCGGCCGCTTCACGACCGCGAGCTTCCAGCTCGTCGCGAAGGTCCTCGGCTGGGTCGTCCACCTCGTGCCGATCGCCGCGTTCTGCGTCGTGGCGAAGGTCGTCGGGACGAGCGGCTTCAAGGTCCTGGGCGGCCTCGCCGCGTTCGTCGGCCTCGTGGCGCTCGGGCTCGCGATCCACGCGGGGGTCTACTACACGGCGCTCCTCTGGGGGGTCGCGCGCATCCCTCCGTGGAAGTTCTTCCCGATCGCCGCCGACGCGCTCCTCACCGCCTTCTCGACGGGGAGCAGCCTCGCGACGCTCCCCGTCACTCTCCGGACCCTCGACCGCATGAAGGTGACGCCCGAGTCCGCCCGCCTCGCCGCGTGCGTGGGGACGAACCTCAACAACGACGGGATCCTCCTCTACGAGGCGACGACGGCGCTGTTCATCTCGCAGGTGATCGGGCGCGAGCTCGACGTGGGCCAGCAGCTCTGGCTCGTCGCCGCCTCCGCCGGCGCCGCGGCGGGCATCGCGGGGATCCCGGACGCGGGCTTCATCACGCTCACGCTCGTCCTCTCGAGCGTCGGGCTGCCGGTCGAGATCACTCCTCTGCTTCTGCCGGTGGATTGGCTGCTCGGGAGATTGAGGGCGACGACGAACGTGATGAGCGACATCGTCCTCGCCAGCCTTCTCGATGTGAAGAGGCGATGAGAGAAGAGCGTGGAGGAGCGTTCCGGACGTTGAAAGACGCAGAGGCGCAGATTCGCAGAGGCGCAGAGAGGTGGTGACCACTCCTCTGCGCCTCCGCGTCTCTGCGCCTCTGCGAATGAAGACGAGAGGATCGCTTCTCCACGTCATTATCGAATCAGTCGGCAGGAGTCCAACGAAGCCGCTCGTAGAAGAAATGGACCAGGTCGGTGTGCGTCTCGAGGAAGTGATCGACCGCGTAATCGGTGGAGTTCTCCTTGTAGAGGACGCACGTGACGACCGTCTTCCCCGCGCGGAGGAGGCGGCGCTTGACCCGCTCCATGGTCCGGCCCGAGCGCGCGACAGAATCGACGAGGAGGACCCGGCGAAGCGTGTCGGGGATCTGGTCGAGCTCGCCGTCCGCGAACATGGGCAGCTCGAGCTGGTGCGACAGGAAGACGGCCGGGAAGAAGCCGCTCCGCTTGATCCCGACGACCGCGTCCGCGGGCACGTCTTTCACGAGGTCGCGGAGGCGCTCGAGCGCGGAGAGGAACTCGGGGCCGCGGACGTAGCGCATCACGGAGCGCGCATCACGGCCGGCAGCTCACTTGCAGAGAGCGCCGAGCGTCGCCTGGACGGCCATGACGTAGTCGCCGGGCGCGAGGAAGATCTGCGTCCCGCGGACGCCCGCCGAGATCGAGATGACCTCGAAGAGCTGGACCGTCTCGTCCACGTAGACCGGGTAGTCCTTCTTGCACGCGAGCGCCGTGACGCCGCCCCGGATGTAGCCCGTGAGCTGCTCGAGCTCTTTCAGCGCGACCGTCTCGACCTTCTTGTCGCCCGTGAGCTTCGCGAGCGCTTTCAGGTCGAGCTCCTGGTCGCCGGGGATGACCGCGAGGCAGACGCCCTTCTTGTCGCCGCGGCAGCAGAGCGTCTTGAAGACCTGCTCCGCGGGGAGGCCGACCTTCCGCGCGACGGTCTCGGCGGTCAGGTCGTCCTCGTCGACCTCGTAGTTCTTGAGCTCGTACTTCACGCCCAGCGTGTCGAGCGCGCGGACGGCGTTCGTCTTCACCGCATGATCTTAACTCGCGCGAGCTCGACCACCTCCTGCTTGCCTTCCATGCGCCGCACCGAGACGACGCGCTCCTCGTGCCGAAGACACCGAGGACACCGAATGGCGAGAACCACCGTCGTGGCGATGTCCAAGACGAGAAGGATTGCCCTTTCGGTGTCTTCGGTGTCTTCGGTGGTTCCGAATCTCTCTCTTCAGACTCCTAGCAACAGCCGTACGGTGTTCTTCGTGTAGCCGAGGCCGAGCTTGTAGTCCGGCTCCACGGTGCTCGGATCGACGTAGGTCCCGAACATGCGGTCCCAGATCGTGAAGGCCGTCCCGAGGTTCATGTCCCGGTTCTTCGAGTAGGAGTGATGGATCCGGTGATACGCGGGCGAGATCACGAGCCAGTCGAGCGGCCCGAGGCTCGCGTTCACGTTCGAGTGCGCCCAGAGCTGGACGAACACGCCGATCGAGAAGCCGACCCCGGCCTCGAGCGCGGTGAGGCGGAGCACGTAGAACGGCACGACGATCTGCGGGATCGCGTAGAGGAAGACGTGGAGGACGCTCGTCCGCAGCCCCGAGAACCAGTAGACGGCCTCGGGCGTGTGGTGCCACTCGTGCGTGCGCCAGAGGATGTCGAAGCGGTGCATGGCCCGGTGGATCCAGTAGAGCGTGAAGTCCATGAAGACGATGCCGATCGTCACCTTGACCCAGCCCGGCAGCGCGCGGAGCGCGTCGATCGCGAGCCGGTCCTGAGCGCGGAGGAGCTCGGCGAGGCGCGTGAGGCCGAGGCGCGATGCGTTGATCGCGGCGACGGCGACCGCGACGGCGAGGAGGTCGCGGCGGAGGTGCGCGCGCCGGTCGTGAGCCCGCGCCGGCCGGCGGCGCTCCCAGAGCTCGAAGGCGATCGCGAAGACGACGAGCGCGGCGCCCTCGTAGTCCTCGTACCTGGTGAACAGCTCGGGCACGCGCTCAGCGTATCTCGGCGAGGAGGCGCGAGCCGTAGTCGCGCACGCCCTCCTCGCTCGCGAGCGGCGAGAGGTACTCGAGGGTCAGGTTCAGGCTCCTCGCGTCGAGCGTCGCGAAGACGCCGACGCCCGGCTGCCGCACGAGCGGCCCGCGGAGGTAGATCCGCTCGGTGCCCGGCGGGAGCACGAGGTCGGGCGGGACGCGGACGTTGCTCCAGACGAGCGAGAAGAAGAACGAGCGCGGGTCGTCGTCGAAGCCCGCGAGCGCCGCGCGGAACACCCACGGCGGCAGGACCGCGGAGAGGACGCCGAGGTTCACGGGCGTCTCGATGGCCTCCTCGAGCGACCTGGACTCCTTCACGCGCTCCTGCACGAGCTTCGCGAGGTCGTCGCGCCTCACGTCCTCGATCGAGAAGTCGGCGCGGACGACCCCGACGAAGTTCTGGACGCACGCGGGGAGGCCGAGGATCGCTCGGAGGTCGATCGGGTAGAGGACGCGGAACGCCCGGTCCGGCTTGTTGCGCGCGCGGCGCCAGCCGTCCGCCGCGCGGAGCGCCGCCGCGAGGAGCAGGTCGTTCCGCGAGACGCCGCGCGCCGCCGCCGCGTCCTTGAGCGCGTCCCAGCGCTCGAGCGGAATCGCTTCCTCGATGTGGCGGCTCGTCGCCGGACGCGGCGCCTCGTCGTCGAGGAGCGATGCGTTCTGGACGCCGACCTTGTCCATCGGCTTCACGTGCCGGCGGATCATGGCGAGCAGCCACCTTAGCCCCTTCGGCCGGAGGAGCGCGCGGAACCGGACGGGCGGCGGGTCCTTCGCGAAGGGTTGCTCGGGGACGCCGCGGCGGAGCTCGTCGTAGCGCTGGAAGAGCCGGCCCATCAGCAGGAACGCGCCGACTCCGTCCGCGGCGCTGTGGTGGATCGTGAAGACGACCACGGCGCCGCCGCCCTCGCGCGGCGCGTGGAGCACGCGGAACGGCGGCTCCGTCGCGAGGTCGAACGGGACCGCGAGGTCCTCGTCGCGGAGAGGGCGGTCGAGGAAGCGGAGCGGGCGGCCGAAGATCGGGGTCCACGTGACGAACCGCTCGACGCCGAAGAGGCCCTCGCGCACGAAGGAGTGCGCGATCGGGACGTCGCGCTGGAACGACGAGACCGCGCGCGTGAGGAGCGGGCGGTCGAGCGGCTGCGAGACCTCGAAGAACGTGTGGAACGCGACGGGGACGCCCGGCCGCGTCTGGGCGATGAAGTAGCGGTCGAGGCCGTTCATGGCGAGCGGCTTCTGGCCGAGGAGAGTCGCGAGGAGCGCGCCGAGTCCGACGCCGGCCGCCGCGTATCCGTGCGTCGCGATCGACAGCACGAAGAGCGCCATCGCGATGAGGACGAGGTTCCTGCGCTTCGGGATGAGGAACAGCAGGAAGACCCCGAGCGCGACGAAGACCCAGCTCGGGTAGCCGAGGGCGATGAGCGCGACCGCGGCCGCGCGGCAGACGAGCGCGAAGAAGCTCAAACGCGCACTCCGTGCGCGGCCCCGAGAGCGACGACGAGGCCGCCGCCCGCGAGGCCGGCGTAGAGCTCGGCGAGCGGCTGGAGCTTCGCGCGGCGCCGCGTCGGAGAGAAGACGAACAGGAGCGCGCCGCCGATCGCGGCGAGCGCGCCGAGCGCGAGGGCGCCGTGGAAGGCGGGGTGCGCGCCCGCCTTCACGCCGACGAACGCGAGCGCGGCCGCCGAGAGCGCGACGAGGAGGGCGACGATCGCGGCCGCCGGCTTCGCGCCGAGGATCTTCGAGTAGGTCGTGTAGTCCGTCTCGTCCTCCGGCACGCGGATCTTCCGCGCGACCTCCCACGCGGCGACGGGGAGCCAGATCCCGACGACGGCGAGCGCGATCCAGCGCGAGACGCCCGGGACCTCCGGGAGGCACGCGGCGACGCACCAGCACGAGATCGCGGCGGCGATCGGGTTGTGAGTCGCGAAGGCGAGGAGGAGGTTCTTCTTCATGGAGGGCATGAAGAACCACTCGCCGCTCGCCCAGACGACGGCTCCGAGAGCCGCGTACGCGGCGAGGGCCTTCTCGCCGAGGAGCGCGCTCACCGGGATGCCACCGAGGAGGGCGACCCGGCGGAGGAGGACGAGGTCCGAAGGCAGGACGCGCCCCTTCACGATCGCGCGGTCCACGTACTTGGGGTCGCCCTTCGCGGCGAGCGCCTTGTCCGTCTCCACGTCCTTGAGCTCGTCCTGCGTGCGCATGGCGAGCTGGACGAGGAGCACTCCGAGCGTCCCGAGCGCGGAGCGCCACGAGAGGACGAGCGGGTGCATGCCCGCGAGCGCCTGGAGGAGGAGCTCGACCGCGAGGAAGTGGATCGCGGCCGCCGGGAGGGTGACCCACGGCGGGAACATCTCGACGAAGTACGCGGCCAGGCGGCGGAGCACGGGGCGAGGTTACCAAGAGGCCCCGTATCCCCGAGCGAGGGATCGTCGGCGAGGAACGAGCCGACGATCCCGAGCACGGGGACTCGGGCTTCTCTACACTCGGCGCGATGCGTTTCCTCCACCTCATCCTCAGGAACGCTCTCCGCAACAAGCGCCGCACGGCGCTCACGGTCCTGTCGCTCGGCATGTCGCTCTTCCTGTTCGTCTTCTTCGACACGCTCTTCGGCAACTGGGCTCGCGGCTCGGAGCACGTCTCCGACGCCGACCGGGTCGTCATCGTCCGGCCGCTCTCGATGTCGAACTTCCTCCCCGACTCGCACGCGAAGATCATCGAGCGCGTGGACGGCGTCGAGCTCGTCCACCCGTGGCACTGGTTCGACGGCCGCCTCGAGGGCGCGCCGCGCGAGGTGTTCCCGAGCTTCGCGGTCGAGGCCGAGACCTTCGAGCCGGCGTGGAGCGACTACAAGGTCGAGCGGCCCGTGCTCGACGCCTGGCTCAAGGACCGGCGCGGCGCGATCGTCGGCAAGAAGCTCCTCGACCGCTTCGGCTGGAAGGTCGGCCAGACGGTCGTCCTCGTGAGCGCGATCTACCCGACGTGCGAGCCCATGCTCGTCATCACGGGCACCTACGAGGGCGGCCGCCTCCAGGACGGGCTCTTCTTCCAGCGGCGGTACCTCAAGGAGCTCCTCAAGGACACGCCCTTCGAGGGGCGCACCGCGGCGTTCCGCGTCCTCGTGAGGAGCCCGGACAAGCTCGCCTCCGTGATCGCGACGATCGACGGGACGACGCAGGGCTCCCCCGCTCCGACGAAGACCGAGACCGAGAAGGACCTCCTCATCAACATGGTCTCGATGGTGAGCGACGTGCGCGCCCTCGTGACGAACGTGACGTTCGTCGTGCTCGGTGTCGTCTTCCTCGTCGTCTCGAACACCATGGCCATGGGCGTGCGCGAGCGGACGCGCGAGATCGCGACCATGAAGGCGATCGGCTTCACGCCGCGGCACGTCGTCTCGCTCGTGATCGCGGAGGGCGTCGTGACGGCGCTCGTCGGCGGCTTCCTCGGCTGCGTCGGGACGCGCGTCCTCTTCGAGAACGTCCTCGGCCGTCCGACGATCGTCATGGGCTACTTCCCGGACTTCTCGCCGACGTGGGCGACGGTCGGTCAGGGCATGGGCCTCGCGGCGCTCATAGGCTTCCTCTCCGCGCTCGTGCCCGCCGTGCAGGCGGCGCGGATCGAGGTCGTCGCCGGCCTCAGGCGGGTCGGCTGATGGGCCGCACCGTCTCGCTCATCCTCCGCTACAACCTGCGCAGCGTCGCGGTGCGCGGGACGGACGCGATCATGACGCTCCTCGGGATCGCGCTCTGCGCGGCCGTCGTCGTCATCGTGTCCGCGCTCGACGAGGGGATCGAGCGCGCCTTCGTGAGCTCGGGGAGCGCGGACGTGGCCGTCTTCCTCAGGAAGGGCGCGCCCACCGAGGTCCAGGGCCGCATCGAGCTCGAGAGCGCGAACCTCGTCCGCACCCTCGACGGCATAGAGGGGATTCCGTCGCGCGAGGTCGTCGTCCTCTGCAACCTCCCGCGCCGCGCCGACGGGAAGCCGTCGAACGTCCTCGTCCGCGGGCTCGAGCCGGACGGCTTCAAGCTCCGGCCGGGCTTCCAGCTCCTCCGCGGGCGCCTGCCGGACCCGCGCGGGTCCGAGGTCCTCGCCGCGCGCCGCATGGCCGACCGGATCTCCGGGCTCGGCCTCGACGAGAGCTTCGCCTTCGGCAAGTCGCGCTTCAAGGTCGTCGGCGTCTTCGAGGCGGGCGGCACGTGCGACAGCGAGGTCTGGGCGCCCGTCTCCCTCGTCCAGGCCGCGTTCGATCGCGCGGACGGCTTCTCCTCGCTGCGAGCGCTCCTCGCGGGCGGGACGCCGGAGGCGAGGCAGGCGTCGCTCGCGAAGCTCGAGGTCGCGCTCGAGGGGAACGTGCGGCTCCCGCTCAAGGTCCAGCGCGAGACGGCCTACTACGCCTCCCAGGAGCAGGACGCGGCCGCGATCCCGAAGGTGCTCGGGAACCTCCTCGCGGTCTTCATCGCGGTCGGCGCGAGCATGGGCGCCATGAACACGATGTTCGGCCGCGTCGCGGCGCGCGGCCGCGAGATCGCGACGCTCCGCGCCCTCGGCTACAAGCGGCCCGCGATCATCGCGGCGTTCGTGTTCGAGAGCGTGCTCCTCGCCCTCGCGGGAGGCGCGCTCGGCTGCGTGCTCGCGCTCCCCGCGAACGGCTGGACGACGGCCACCACCGCGCTCTCGACGATGAGCGAGCTCACCTTCGAGCTGAGGATCGGAGTCCTCGGGATCGTCGAGGCGCTCGTGCTGTCGGGCTTCGTCGGCGTGATCGGGGGGCTGCTTCCTGCGATCGAAGCTGCTCGACGGCCGATCCCGGCGGCGTTGAGAGAGTGAGACCCACCGTGTCCCCGAGCGTGTCGCTCGGGGACTCGGGACCTCTACGGATTGACGCGGATGTAGCTCTTCGAGCCCCAGAGCTCACCCGCCGGCGCGCCGGTCCAGGTGACCTTGTAGAAGCCGTTCGCCTCCCCGAGGATCGTCACGACCTGCCCGTTCGTGCGCGTCGTCACGACCGGGAAGGTCGTGCCCGCGCCCGAGCGGATGTTGAGCGTCGTCGCCGTGATCGTGCCCGTGCTGGTCGGCGTCGGGGTCGGCGTCGTGCTCTGCGTGACCGTGAGGGTCATCGTGTAGAGGCTGCGGCCGCCGCTGTACTTCTTCACCTGCACGTAGTAAGTGCCCGCGGGGAGCGCCGACTTCGTCACCGTCTCGCCGTCCGCCGTCGAGTCCGACTTCGCGAGCTGCGAGCCCGTGCCGTTCTGGAGGTAGAGGTCGAGGTCCGACTCCGCGTTCCTGAAGTCGATCTTCGCCGTGATCGTCCCCGTCGCGGTGAGCGTGACCTTGAACCAGTCCTCGTCGGCGCTCACGAGGCTGTGCGTCCCGGCCGCGAGCGCCTTCGCGGACGCGCGGTCGTTGTTCGCCTCGTAGGCGTCGTCCTGGCTGGGCGTCGTGCCGCCCGCGGTCGACGTGACCGTGAGGGCGTACTTCGCCTTCGCGCCGTTGTAGCCGTAGACGCGGACCTGGTAGGTGCCGGCCGCGAGGTTCGTGCCCGTGCACTTCTCCTCGTTGCCCGTCGTCGTGCTCTTCGCGACCTGGCCCGAGGGACCCTCGAGCGACATGTCGAGGTCGCCCTCCGAGTTCTGGAACGCGATCTTCACCTCGAGCGTGCCCGCCTGCGCGAGCGTGACCTTGAACCAGTCCTCGTTCTGGCAGACGAGGTTCGGGTAGCTGCCCGGGTTCACCGCGGCGGCCGTCCCCTTCGAGTCGTTCGGCTCGAAGATGTCGTCCGTCGCCGGGTTCGTGCCGCCGCCGCCCGAGAGCGTGTACTGGAGCGTGATCTCGTCGTAGCCGACGAGCTTGCCCGCGGCGTCGTAGGCGTAGGCGAGGACCATCTTCTTGCCCGCGGCCGTGAAGCTCTTCGTGACGGCGAACGCCGGGCCCGTCGTGCTCGAACCGAGCGAGGCGAGCGGGGCGCGGGTCGCCGTCGGCTCGGAGGAGCCGCTCAGCGCCTGCTCGAAGTAGTCCACCTTCGCGACGGACTGGCCGCTCGCGACCGCGACCGTGAAGCGCACGTCGCCCGAGGCGGCGACCGGCTGCGTCCACGTCGTCGTGCGGTCGTTCGGGCGCTTGCTGCTCGCGGCGGTGCCGTTGGCGGCGAGGTCGATCGCGCGCGCCTGCGTCACGCCGTGCGCGGCGGGGAGGATCTCGAGGATCTTCCCGTAGAGGAGCTTCTTGTTCTCGCCCGAGTCGGCCGTCGTCGGGTTCGAGAGCGGGAGCCACGCGAAGTCCGGGTGGTTGTCCACGCTGCCGCCGGTCCACGAGCCCGAGAGGAGCTTGCCGGCCGTGTCGGTCACGAGCTTGTAGGTGTAGGTCTTGGTGAACTCGCTGACGCCGATCATGGACTCGGAGACGCCGTCCGTCGCGTAGTGGACCGTCGTCGTGACGCTCCACTCCTTCTTGGAGACGTTGTTCTCGTTGAAGTCGCGGCCGAACGTGATCGCGCTCGTGAAGGCGAACGCGGGGTGGTTCCAGACCTCCTCGTTGGCGGTGATGTCGAACACGAGGGCGAGCTTCTTCCGCCCGATCACCGTCTCGAGGATCTTGTGGAAGACGTGGGGCGGGAGGTCCTCGTAGGGCTTCTCGAAGTTGTCCGCGTACCACTTCTCGAAGAGCTCGAGCTCGTCCTTGAAGTCCGCGGGCTTGGCCGACGCCTTGGCCGCGTCGGTCATCTTCGTGTCCCACGCCTTCTCGTACCAGGCGATGTACTCGCCGACGGGCTTCGGCGTGTTGGCGACGAGGGCCGCGAGGAGCTGCTTCCCGGGCTCGCGCGACTCGCGGATCGACGCGTCGGGCTCGTCGTAGCGGAGGCCCGTGAAGTCGCTGTGGACGCCGTAGAAGCTCTCGGTGAGGAGGCCCTTCAGGTCCGCGACCTCGAAGCGGACGCCGTTCTTCTCGATCGGGCCGATCGGCTCCTTCTCGAGGACGGCCGCGGCGCTCCAGCCGTTGCAGTGGCCCCACCAGGAGTACGAGACGCCGTCCGCGTCGTACTTCGCCTTCTGGTCGCCGTAGACGTTGTGCATGAAGTCGTAGCTCGGGTCGCCCGTGCACTCGTGGAGGGCGGAGCCCGGGTCGGTGCCCGTCGTGTTCTTCACGTACCGGTCGTACTTGAGGAGCGTCGAGAGGTCGTTCACGGCCTTCGACTGCGAGGCCGCGGTCCGCTTCCAGACCTTCGCCGTCGCGTCGTACTCGAAGTCGTCGCCGGTCCCGTTCCAGCCCTTGGCGAGCTTGGTCGACGAGAGCGGCCACCAGATGCCCGACCACGGCGTGAAGGTCGCGCGACCTTCGCGGTTGCCGGCGGCGGTGATGCGGACGTCGTCCACCTCGATGTCCTTCGCGGCGCCGACTCCGGCACCGAGGGCGAGGGAGGCGGCGACGCCGCCGAGGACGAACAGGTTCTTCGAGAACGACATGGGGTGTGGTCCTTCGTGGGTCGGGGTTGGGTCGGGTAGGGAGGGTGTGTCTAGCTCTTGCGCCTGAAGGAGACGGTCGTCGCCGTGCGGGAGACGACGGGCCAGCGCATGTCTTCGCGCGACCACCGCTGGGTGATCGGGCTCTTGTCCGTCGGGTCTTCGAACTCGACGTCGAGGTAGGTTCCGCCCGAGCCGACGAGGTCGTCGGCCTTCGGCTGGCGCGCGCGCGACGAGCGCTCGGTGCGGCGCGCGGGGAGCTCCTTCGCGAGCCCGGCGGGCGCGACGCGCGCCTCGGCGCCGAAGGGTGGCAGCGTGAAGGGCGCGAGCGTGTACTGGGCGCGGATCACCGAGGGGCCCCGGCTCGACTCGTCCTCGGGGACGTCCGTCACGACACGCTTCTTGCCCTGCTGGACGACGGTCGTCTGCTGGCCGGCGAGGCGGCCGTCGCGGGTGACGTAGAAGACGGCCGGGTCGGCCGCGGCGTCGTCCACGCTCGAGACGACGATCTCGTAGCAGGGGCGGTCGCGGTAGGAGACCTCGCGCTCGACGCGGTAGCGGAAGGTGGCGGGGCCGGTCCAGACCTGCTCGCTCGCCTGCATCTGGCGGTAGTAGGTCTCGACGAGCCACTCGTCGCCCTCGCGCCAGACGGGCGCCACGTGGTCGCTCTCGGCGGGCAGCCTCGACGCGAGCACCTCGTACCCGGGCTCTCCGGCCTTGATCTTCGCTCTGAGCTCGTTCTCGGTCAGGGCCGTCGCCTTCGAAACGACGGCCGCCGTCTTCCCGCTCTCGTTCTCGTTCTCGTTCTCGTTCTCGTTCTCGGTCTTCGCGGACGCCGGTTGCTTCTCCTCGGGCGTCGGCTTCAGCGGTCCCTTCGGCCGCACCGTCTCCGGCCCCCCCGCGCGCTTGGCGGGGCGGATCCGGTCGTCGGTCGAGAGTACGAGTCCGATCGCGAGGGCCGTGAAGAGCCCTCCGATGAGGAGTGCGCGACGCTTCGTCATTCGTTCCTGCGAGTCCCTGAGTGTGACGCATTGCGTTGGAGAACAAGTGCCATACCAGTCGAGGGTTCGGACGACGCACACCGAAGGTAACGAACGTGTACAGAAGACGTTCAGACGATCCAGGACAGGATGGCGCTCGGGGCCCGGAAGGCCCGTGCGGGCCCCGCTTCCCGAAAACCGCGATGGGCGTCAGGAGACGATGAAAAGAGTCCGGGGGGCCGTGCGGGGCCCGACGGAAAATGGTCTCGTTCTCGGCGTCCTTCGCGTTGTCGGCGGAACCGAGAACGAGAACGAGAACGAGAACGAGAACGAGAACGAGGGGTACATGGGAGATCCGCGCACCACGCGCATCGACGTCCTCGCCGGGCTCGACCGCGACGAGCTCGAGCGCTTCGTCACCGGCTGCCGGACGCTCCGGCTCCATGAGGGCGAGCGCGTCTTCGCCGAGGGCGACGAGGGCGACGAGGTCTTCATCGTCCGCTTCGGCCGCGTGAAGATCTCGAAGGCGATCTCGCTCGACTCGCAGCGCACGCTCGCGGTCGTCGGGCCGGGCGGGATCTTCGGCGAGCTCGCCATGGTGGACGCCGGGCCGCGGAGCGCCTCCGCCGTCGCCTCCGAGGCGAGCGAGGTGCTCGGGATCGGCCGCGAGTCCTTCCAGAAGCTCGTCGGCGAGCGGACCGAGCTCGGCGCGAAGATCCTCGGCCGCTTCGCGGCGACGCTCGCGGAGCGCCTCCGCATGACGAACGACCTCCTCCGCGACACGGTCGCGTGGGGCATGGAGGTGTCGGGCGCGGCCGCGCTCAACCTCCAGGGGATCATCAAGCTCGCCCCGGAGGTCACCGTCGAGCTCTCGAGTGGCCGCGCGATCGCGGGGCGCCTCCTCAAGGTCGAGAAGAGCCTCGTCGGGCTCGACCTCCTCGTGAAGGAGGAGCGCGACGAGCGGCTCGTCCTCGTCCCGTACCACGCGGTCGTCTCGATCTCGTTCCCGCGCGAGCAGCTCGCTCACAGCAACGCGGGGGAGGCGTGACCATGGCCCAGCTCGACCGCTACTTCCAGATCGTCTGCGAGAAGAAGGCGTCCGACCTCCACGTCACCTCGGGCATGCCGCCGCTCATGCGCCTCCACGGGAAGATGCAGCCCGTCCAGGAAGGGCACCCGCCGATCAAGGCCTCCGAGCTCGAGGGCATGCTCTTCGAGCTCGCGCCCGAGGACAACAAGAAGGAGTTCATCGAGACGAACGACACCGACTTCGCCTACGAGTTCCAGGGGATCGCGCGCTTCAGGTGCAACCTGTTCCGCGACCGCACGGGCGCGGGCGGCGTCTTCCGTCAGATCCCGCGCGACATCATCACGGCCGAGAAGCTCGGCCTCTCGAAGGCGATCCTCGACCTCTGCTACCTCTCGAAGGGGCTCGTCGTCGTCACCGGCCCCACGGGTTCGGGCAAGTCCACCACGCTCTGCGCCATGGTGGACTACATCAACCGGAACCGCGACGAGCACATCATCACGATCGAGGACCCGGTCGA